>JALRCA010000030.1 GCA_023257515.1 Aeromicrobium sp. | reverse complement strand
GCATGAACATGCCCGAGGAGTAGTGCTTGACCTCCTGGTCGATGAAGCGCTCGACCTCGCTGAAGGCCAGGATGTCGTCGTAGCGCGCGTCGATCTCGTCCTTCTGCATGCCGAGGATCGCGGCGTTCAGGTAGACGTTCTCGCGGCCCGTGAGGTCGGGGTGGAAGCCCGCACCGACCTCGATGAGACCCGCGAGCCGACCACGGACCAGCACCGAGCCGTCATCGGGCTCCAGCACGCCGGAGATGAGCTTGAGCATCGTCGACTTGCCGGAGCCGTTGAAGCCGAGCAGCGCGACCGACTCGCCCTCGTGGATGGTGAACGAGACGTCGTCGAGCGCCAGGAACTGCTCGCTCGAGACGTCCTTGCCACGCACCCAGCCGATGAACGCCTCCTTGAACGCGTGCGCGCGGCGCAGGAGGAAGTGCTTGGAGACGTGGTCGACGATGATGCTCGGTCGCGGAGCCGCGTCGCGGCCGGACTCCGTGGCGGCCGGAGTGCTCGTGTCGTGGGTCATCACAGCTCCTGGGCGAAGCGGCGCTCGAACCGGCGGAACACGATCTGGCCGACGACCAACGACACCAGGCACACGGCCACGGCGATCCACGCGTTGACCATGAGGTGCTCGGGCTTGGGCAGGCTGCCGTCGGAGGTCGGGAACCAGAACCCGGCGTGGAACAGCTCCACCGCAGCGGTGAGCGGGTTCGCCATGTAGACGTGGAACAGCCAGCCCGGGACCGAGTCGTGCACGAGCTGCCAGGTGTAGAGCACCGGCGCGGCCCACGTCGAGAACATCTGGATGAGCTCGACGACGTTCTGGGCGTCGCGGTAGGCGACGTTGACCGAGCCGAACAGCATGCCGAGACCGAGCGAGATGCTGCCGATGATGAACATCGCGAGCACGATCGCCGCGACGCCGCTGACGGTCGGCGTCCAGCCGAGGAACAGGCACGCGACGAGCAGGATGATCCCCTGCGGCAGGAAGTGCACGAACGCCACGATGATCGCGGCGATGGGGAACAGCTCACGCGGCAGGTAGATCTTCTGGACCAGCGCGCCGTTCTCGAGGATCGATCGCGTCGCGTTGCCGAAGCCCTCGTTGAAGAAGTTCATGAGCACGACGCCGCTGAAGAGGTAGACGGCGAAGTTGTCGACGCCGCGGTTCAGGCCGAGGAACACGCCCATGACCACGAAGAACACCGCGAACTGGGCGGCTGGCTTGACGTAGGACCACGTCCAGCCGAGGACGGAGTTGCGGTACCGGGTCTGCGTGCCCTTGCGGACCAGCAGTCGCAGCAGATAGCGCCACGTGAAGACGTCGAGCAGGCCGCGACCCCGGCCGGGGGTGCGGAACTCGCGCAGGTCGACCGACGTCACGAACCAGCACTCTCTTGGGGACGGCAAAGCACACTGCATCATAGCGACGCGCTCCCCGGCCCGAGGGGAGGACGGTCCGCTGGCGGTCCTCAGGCCCGCGGAGCGGTGGCGGAGTTCTCGCGCGCGAACTCCATCGCCCGAGCACCGTGCGGCGATCGCCACATCGTGCGGATGAGGAAGGACCGTCGCTGGTTGAGCCACAGGGCGGCCTGCACGACGGAGCGCTCGGCCGCCTGACTCAGTCCGCCCTGCCCTGAGCCGTCGGTGAAGGAGAACTGGCGGTAGATCACGCGACGGACGCCGTTGCGCCAGGAGCCCGGAGCCTCGAGGAACGGCTCGAGCCCGCCCCTGCGACGTCGCTCGAGCAGATCCTCGACCCGGGTCGACCACGTGTCCTCGGCGGGGTCGTGGAAGTAGTTGTCCTCGCACCAGCGCGCGTCGGCGGAGCGCAGCTCACCGCGGACGAGGTCGTCACCCGACCCCACGAGTCCGCTGCCGGTCAGCGCGAGGTTGATCTGCGACACGCCGACGCCGAAGTCGTCGAGCGCGATGCTCGGCACGTCCAGCGCGATCGCCTCGAGGAGCGCGGTCGAGCTGACGGTCACGAACCCCGAGGCGCGCTCGAGGTGCTCGTGCATCGGCCCGGTCCGCACCACGAGGTTCGGCGGCCTGTCGTCGAGCGCGTCCACGAGGTCCTCGTACGGCACCTGCTCGTGGTGCGTCTGCGCCTCACCCGCCCGGGCCCGGATCTTGATCACGACCTCGCGATCGGGACGGGCACGCGCGGCGGCGGCGAGCCGCTCGACCAGGGCCGCCCGCTCCCTGCGACCGGCGGGCACGAGAGCCTGCGCGGCGAAGACGAGCGGGCCGTCGTCGTCAGCACGCACCCCGTGACGCGCCCGCAGGTAGGGCAGGCGGGCGAGCTCGAATCGCGGCGGCAGACCGAGCCGACGCGACGCGTGGGTGAACTCGCGCAGCTCGCGGCGGCTGTGCACGATGAAGACGTCGGCCGAGCGCCGGAACTCCAGGCCGTAGGGCAGGACGGGGACGCCCACGCCGGGGAGCCCGGTCACGACGACCGGACGGTCCGGCACGTTCTCGACGACCGACATCGCCGCCTGCACCGTGTAGCCGCGTGCGGCCAGCACCAGGACGTCGGGACGGCCGCCGAGCAGCATCGAGCGCAGCTCACCGAGCCCGACGACCTGAGGCTCCCGGCCCTCGAACCGGGTCCCCGCGAGCGCGTCCGCGACCTGCGAGGAGCTGGGCCGGGACGCGCTGCGGGCGATCACGAGGCGCACGTCCCAGGCCGGCGGGAACCCGCTGGCCAGGGCCGCGCCCCACTTGACGTACGAGTCGGTGTCGGTGAGGACCAGGACGCTGGTCGTCGCGGCGGTGGGACTCACCACGCGACGACCTCGGTCACGACGCCGCGCTGATCGGGTCGGTGTGCCGACGCAGCCGCGCCATGGGCTTGAGCTCACCGGGCATGACGCGCTTGTTGCCGTCGCCGAGCGCCCTCTCCACGGTGCGCAGGTCGCGGACGAGGTCGACGAACTGCTGCGGCTCCAGGCTCGCGGCCTGGTCCGAGCCCCACATCTCGCGGTCGAGCGTGATGTGCCGCTCGACCATGACGGCGCCGAGCGCGACGGCCGCGAGCGAGATCTCGAGCCCCGGCTCATGACCCGAGTAGCCCACGGGCACGCCGTAGCGCTCCTGCAGGACGGCGATGACGCGCAGGTTCGCCTCCTCTGCGGGCAGCGGGTACGTCGACGTCGCGTGCAGCACCACGAGCTGGTCGGTGCCGAGGAGCTCGACGGCGCGGTCGATCTCAGCGAACGTGCTCATGCCCGTCGAGAGGATGATCGGCTTGCCCGTGTCCCGCAGGGCGGCGAGCAGCTCCAGGTCCGTGACGGAGGCCGAGGCCACCTTGTGGCACGAGACGCCGAGCTCCTCGAGGAACGCCACCGACGGCACGTCCCACGGCGATGCGAACCAGTCGATGCCGCGCGACGAGGCGTGCTGGGCGATCTCGGCGTACTGCTCGCGCTCGAACTCGACGCGGTAGCGGTAGTCGAGGTAGGTCATCTCGCCCCACGGCGTCTGCCGGATGGTGTGGCGCATGTCCTCGGGGGTCGAGATGTGCGGGGTCCGCTTCTGGAACTTGACCGCCTGCGCCCCGGCGTCGGCCGCGACGTCGATCAGCTGCTTCGCGACGTCGACGTCGCCGTTGTGGTTGATGCCGATCTCGCCGATGACGTACGCCGGACGACGACGCCCGACGATCTCCTCACCGATCTGCACCCATTCAGCCATGATCCGGTCCTTCCCATGTGGTCCGATCGTGTGTCGACGCGAGCACGCGATCTGCGAGCTCACGCACCGCCCCGTGTCCTCCCGCGTGACGCAGCACGTGTCGTGCCACGACCCGGGAGGCCGGATGGGCGTCGGCCGGGACGACCGGCCAGCCCACGGCGGCCAGGCACTCGACGTCGTTGACGTCGTTGCCGAGATAGGCGATGTCGTGGAGACCGACACCGTGGTCGCGCGCCCAGTCACGCAGCGCGGAGAGCTTGTCCGAGCACCCGGTGATGGCCTCGACGCCGAGCTTCTCCGCACGCGCCTGCACCACCGGGTTCGTCTCGGTCGACAGGATCAGCACCTCGCGGCCGGCACGGCGCAGCTGCGCCACGCCGAGGCCGTCCGAGCGACTGACGACGACGGACTCGACGCCGTGCTGGTCGACCCGGACGCTGTCGTCGGTGTGTACGCCGTCGAAGTCGGTCACGACGACCCGCGCCGGGATCGGACCGCTCGCCGTGTCCGTGCCGTCGGCGGCGCGGCGCACGAGCAGCTCCTCGGCGAGACGCAGATCGTCCTCGGAGTCGATCTCGATCGCGTCGCCCGGGTCGACCTCGACCATCTCGACGCGACCGAAGAAGCGGTGTCCGTGCTCGAGGAACCCCTCGGTGCGCATGACGTAGAACGCGCCGGTCTCGCAGAACTGCGGGGCGCGGTCCTGCCGGCGCAGGCGACGTCCGACCTCGTGGTTCACGCCCACCGGGCCGTCCGCGCCGTGCTCCCACAGGTGGACGTGGGTCCGGACGACGCTGAAGGCGACGTCCGCCGTGTCCTGCTGCACGAGCTCGACCGCGCGGGCCAGGGCTGCGGTGTCGATGAATGGGCTCGTGGCCTGCACGAACGCCACGACCCGGGGAAGGGCGCCGCGGTGCGCGAGCTCGGCGAGGGCGTGCTGCAGGGCCGACTCCGACGATGCCGTGTCGCCGGCGATGTGAGCGGGGCGATCGATGACCCACGCGCCGACCGCCCGGGAGGCGTAGGCGATCTCGACGTCGTCGGTCGAGACGACGACCTCGTCGACGCCCGCCGTGCCCCGCACCGTGCGGACGGCGCGGGTCACGAGGGGCTCGCCGCCGAGCGGGCGCAGGTTCTTGCGCAGGACCCCCTTGGATCCTCCGCGGGCGGGGATGATGGCGCACACGTCGGCGAGTGGGCGCTCGGTGGCGCGCACAGGCTCGGTGTGGGACTCGACCGTCATGTCGTCGGACGCTAGGCACGCAGGCCGACGCCGAGGTGAACGAGCGCACTCCCGCGGGCGAACGGTCGACGGCGACGCAGAGCCGCTGGCGGTCTGCGCCGACGTCCGACGACGCGCAGGCGTCGTGTCGGCGAACCGTCGCCCAACACTCGTCGACGATCCGTCACGCCATCTCGGTCGGGTGCATCCTGCGAACTAGCGTGCTGCCGTGTCCCTCGCCGATCCAGACCGTCCGAGCGCCCTGCTGGTCGCCGCATTCGACTCCCAGCTCAAGTGGGCCGCGCACGTCGGCACCGAGCTGACGCGTCGCGGCTTCGCCGTCCGCGCGGTGGCTCCGCGTGAACGGGCCACGTTGTCCGCGGCCCAGCTCGCCGCGACCGGCGTCGACCACGTCGAGGCGGTCCCCCGGGCGGAGCTGGTCGACCTGGCAGCGGCGCACGACGTCGTGGTCCACGCCCTCGCCGGGCCTCAGGTGCGTGAGCTGACCCTCGACCTCGCCGCCCGCACGGGGTCCGGCACCGGGCCGGTCGTGGTGGCCGGCTGGGTCGGCGTCATCATCGAGAAGATCACCGCCGGCTACCTGGATCGCAGCGGCGCCGACGTCGTCGCCGTCAACGCGCGGCACGAGCTCGAGCACTTCCGCCACGTCGCGACCACGCTCGGCATCGACGACGGCAACCTGGTCCTGTCGGGTCTGCCGATCCTGTCGAGGTCGCCCGAGCCGCAGCGCACCGGTCCGATCCGGACCCTCGTGTTCGCCGACCAGCCCACGGTTCCCGGTACGGCCGTCGACCGGCTCCACGTGTACCGTCGCCTGCTCGCCTACGCCCGCCGTCACCCCGGCCGACGGGTGCTGCTCAAGCCGCGCCACCGTCCCGGCGAGGACACCTTCCACCACATGCACCACCCGCCGGAGCAGCTGCTCGCCGACGAGGAGCTGCCGGCGAACTTCGCGCTCGACTACCGTCCGGTCCCCGAGCTGCTCGAGGAGGCGGACCTGCTGGTCACGATGTCGTCGACCGCCTGCCTGGAAGCCGTCGACCGCGGGTGCCGCGTCGCCCTGGTGCTCGACCTCGGGGTCCACGAGCGCTACGGCAACCACGTGTTCCTCGACTCGGGACTGCTGCGCACGTTCGCCCAGATCGAGGCCGACGACCTCGGCGCCCCGGCGCCCGAGTGGGTCGACAGCTGGTTCGGCGGACGCGACGTCTCCCCGGTCGAGGCGATCGCCGATCGGGTCGAGAAGCTGCTCGCGACCGGCGAGCGACCCTCTCGCGCCGTCATGGCCTCGGCCTACCAGCAGGGCGCTCTCGCGCTGCACCGGGCGCGCCAGACGGGCGAGGCGCCCGAGGGACCCGGCCTGTGGCAGCGCCGCCGCCTGCTCAACGGACCGGTCAAGGGCACGGCGATGCACCTCGGCCTCGACTGGACCCCTCCCGCGATCCAGCGCCCCGTGCGCCGCTGGTGGCGCGACCGCTGAGCCCACCCACGGTCCCCGAGCCCACCCACGGCCCCTGAGCCCGTCGAAGGGCGGGGTCCTCGCTCAGGCGGGGCGGACGATGACGTCGCTCTGCTGCGACTTCCACTGCCGGAACGACTCCTCGGTGTCACCCCGACGCCAGTAGGCCGAGATCGAGGCGTCGGCGCGCTCGACGCCGCGCTCCCCCAGCAGGAACGGACGCACGGTGCGCAGCAGCCTGGACTCCCCGTGCACGAACACCGCGAGCCGCCCCGACGGACGCTGCCAGGCGCGCACGGCCTGCTCCAGCAGGTCGGTGCTGCCGGCCTCGGCGCCGCCGCGGTGC
>JALRCA010000115.1 GCA_023257515.1 Aeromicrobium sp. | reverse complement strand
CGGTGCCGACGACCTGGAACCGCGCGACGCGACGTGCGGCGGCCTCGTCCCACCATCGCTCGTCGACCGGCCAGGGACCGGCCCACGCCGCGACCCGCTGCCAGGCCTCGGTCTCGCGCGGGCGGAACCGCAGCGGCTCGGCGCTCATGACTCCTCGACCGTCGACGCCCACGACCTGACCCTCGAGGCCCACCACCTGGGCCGGCTGGGGACGCTGGTAGACCGTGCCCGGCGCAGGCGCCGGGACGCTGCCGGGCCAGGGGCGAGTGGCCGCGCGGACGGGCTGCTCCTGCACCCCCCACGGAACCTCGTGCCGACGCCCGGCGGGGTCGCGTCCGCCCTGCACCTGGGGCACCTGAACCGCCTCGTGGCCCCCGAGCGACTGGACCCGGGCGACACCGCGCTCGACCTGCTCGTCGACACCGCCGCCGAACAGCGACTCGGCGTGATCGCCCACCGGCTCGACGACCTCGGGCACGAATCGCACCGCATCGACGGGTGCCTCGACGCCCTGGGACGACAGCTGCCACCGGACGCGGTCGACCAGCTCGCCTGGCCCGAACCAGCGGGGGTGCACCCAGCGCCTCGACTGCGCCACCACGCCGTCGCACTCGACCTCGACCCGCACCGCGGTGCACACGAGCCCCGCGGCGGCGAGCCGGGTCGTGAGCCGCTCGGCGTCGTGCCGCACGCTGAACGCGATGGGCTCGACGAGGGCGAGCGGTGGCTCGAACCGCACCACGACCTCGAGGTCCTCGGGCGGACGCCGACGGCCCACCGGCCGGCCCTCGTCGCCGCTCGCGAGCGCGTGCAGACGAGCCCCCTGCGAGCCGAACCGCGTGTGGACGTCGGTCGCCGGGAGCGCCGCGAACGCTCCCAGCGTCGTGAGTCCGAGGCGCCGCAGCAGGTCGACCAGGTCGGGCTCGTCGAGCACCTCGACCGGCAGGTCGGCCAGGAACGCAGCCGCACCACCGGCCGGCACCACGAGGCAGTCCTGCGTGACGGCGCGACGAGCCGCCTGCTCGGCCGCGAACAGCCCGTCGGCGACCCCCAGCCGCACGTCCCACACCCCGAGCGAGACGATCCGTTCCGCGAGCACCGCGGCCGCCTCGGCCTCACCGCCGTAGAAGCGACTGGGCACGGCCAGCGCGCAGAGCCCGGGGCGCAGTGGCGCCACGCCGGGACTGAGCTCCTCGACGGCGACCAGCACCTCCTCGAAGCGACGGGCGTCGTCCTCGGGACGGTGCTCGGCGAGCTCGAGTCCCGGGCACCGGGCCTGTGCGTCGCGGCGACGCATGCCGCGGCGCACACCCTCGGCCCGAGCTCCCGGCGTGCACGCAAGGACCACGTTGCGGTCGAGCACCGCGACGGGCACCGAGACCGGCCGCTCCCCCAGTGCCGCCATGACCGGCCAGTCGGGACACCAGATGACGAGGGTGCGCATCAGGCCACGCCCTCGACGAGACGAAGTGGCTGCTGGACGGTCCGCGGGAGTTCGACCGGACGCACCCGCAGGTCGGCGTCGGGCAGCCACAGCCGCCGTGTGCGGGCCGGTTCGCCCGGGCGTCCCACCTGGACGGTGGCCTGACGAGAACGCAACCGGCCGCGCCCACGCTCCGGTCCGGCCCACACGACGTCGCGCAGGCCGACCTCGACGGTGCGACGTGACCATCCGTCGCCCCGGACGACGAGCGCTGCCGAGCGCTGCCGCATGCGGGCGACGATCCGCTGGGCGTCGGCAGCCCGCACGGTCGGCGGGTCGACGAGGACGACGAGCGGGACCGTGTCGACCAGCGCCGCCAGCACCTCGAGCCAGTGGGGCCCGGGATCGGGCACGAGCAGCACGCGCGCGAGCTCCACCCCGAGCTCACGCGCGGCCTCGGCACCGAAGTCGCGCGAGCCCACCACGACGCACCACTGCCCGTCCTGCGTGGGAGCAGCCAGCAGCAGCGACGTCAGGGTCGAGGAGTCGGTGCCGACGACCGAGCCGGGACGGATCGTGAGCAGGCCCGAGAGCGCCTCGTGGACGGGCCATGCCGGAGCCGTCGGGGGTCCGGACTGCAGTCGCTGGACCCGCTCGCGCAGGTCGTCGAGGATCGCGGGAGCAGCCATGCTCCATGATCGAACAGATGTTCGAACGATGTCAATCGCGATCCCACCCGCCGGACCCCGGGCTCGCACGGGAGCGCACCGAGGTGCGGTACCGCTCAGCCCGGCACACGACGACGCGGGCCCCCGACGTCACCGTCGAGGACCCGCGCCGAACGAGCTCAGGCACCCAGCGTGATGGACCCACCCGGGATCGCGTCCAGCAGCTTGCGCGTGTAGGACTCGCGCGGGTCGTCGAACACCTCGCTGACGCTCGACTGCTCGATGACCTTGCCGTCCTGCATGACGAGGACGTCGTCGGCGATCTGCCGCACGACGGCGAGGTCGTGCGTGATGAACAGGTACGAGAGCCCCAGCTCGGCCTGCAGGTCGTTGAGCAGCTCGAGGATCTGCGCCTGCACGAGGACGTCCAGCGCCGAGACCGCCTCGTCACAGATCACGACCTCCGGGTCGAGCGCCAGCGCCCGGGCGATCGCCACGCGTTGGCGCTGACCGCCGGAGAGCTCGTTGGGGAAGCGGCGCATCACCGAGCTCGGCAGCGCGACCTTGTCGAGCAGGTCCCGGATCTTGGCCTCGCGCTCCTTGCTCGTCCCGACCTTGTGGGTGCGCAACGGCTCCTCGATCGTCCGGTAGATCGAGTACATCGGATCGAGGGACCCGTAGGGGTTCTGGAAGATCGGCTGCATCTGACGACGCAGTCGCAGCAGGTCCTTGCCCTTCAGGGTCGACACGTCGACGCCGTCGAACGTCACCGTCCCGGAGGTCGGTGGCAGCAGTCCCAGGACCATCCGGGCGACCGTCGACTTGCCGGAGCCCGACTCCCCCACGATGGCGGTCGTGGTGCCGCGACGCAGGGAGAAGCTGACGTCGTCGACCGCCTTGAAGTCGATCGACTGCCACGGGACCGAACCCCTCAACGCGAACACGCGGGTGAGGTTCGACGCCTCGATGACGGTCGCACGACCCTCGCCGAGCTCCTGGGAGCTCTGCGCGACCTCGGCCGCGATCTCGCCGGCGGTCTGCACCGCCTGCTCCCGGACCTCGGCGCGCGCCCGCTCCGACGACAGTCGCTGCGACGCCAACGAGGGCGCCTTGGAGACGAGCCGCTGCGTGTAGGGGTGCTCCGGGCGCTGCAGGATGTCGAGGGCCGGTCCGGACTCGACGACCCGACCCTGGTACATCACGACGAGGTGGTCCGCCCGCTCCGCGGCCAGGCCCAGGTCGTGGGTGATGAGCATGACGGCGACGCCGAGCTCGTCGGTGAGTCCGTCGAGGTGGTCGAGGATCTGCTTCTGGACCGTGACGTCGAGCGCCGACGTCGGCTCGTCGGCGATCAACAGCTTGGGCCGGGCCGCCAGCCCCATCGCGATGAGCGCGCGCTGCCGCATGCCTCCGGAGAACTCGTGCGGGTACTGGTTCGCCCGCCGCTCGGCGTCGGGGAGACCGGCCTCGGTGAGCAGCTCGGCGGCGCGGGCCTTGGCCTCGGCCCCCGACGCCACCCCGTTGGCGACCAGCGCCTCGCGGATCTGGAAGCCGATCTTCCACAGCGGGTTCAGGTTGGACAGCGGGTCCTGCGGCACCAGACCGATGGAGGAACCGCGCAGGGCGATGATCTCGTCCTTCTTGACGTGCGTGATGTCACGACCCTCGAAGCGGATCGCGCCGCCGACCACTCGCCCGTTGCCGGGCAGGAGGTCGATGACGGCGTGGGCCGTCGTCGACTTGCCGGACCCCGACTCGCCGACGATCGCGACGGTCTGACCGGGGTAGATCGTCAGGCTGGCGCCCCGCACGGCGGTCACCGGCTTCTTCTTCGGACCGAACGCCACCTGCAGGTCGACGATCTCGAGCAATGGTTCGCTCACCGCTTCCTCGCCTTCGGGTCGAGGGCGTCGCGCACGGCATCGCCCAACAGGATGAAGCTCAGCACCGTCAGGGCCAGCGCGGACGCCGGGTAGAACAGCACGCGCGGGGCGGTGCCCACGACGTTCTGCGCCTGGGCGATGTCGTTGCCCCAGGACATGACGCGGCTCGGGAGTCCCAGGCCGAGGTAGGACAGCGTCGACTCCGCGACGATGAAGATGCCCAGCGACACGGTCGCCACCACGATCACCGGAGCGAGCGCGTTCGGGACGACGTGCCGGACGAGGTTGCGTCGGCGGGTCGCGCCGATCGACGTGGCGGCGTCGATGTACTCCATGTTCTTCACGGTCAGCACGGCCCCTCGCATGATGCGCATGACCTGCGGCCAGCCGAACGCCGCGAGGGCGAGGATGACCGGCAGGACCGACAGGACGAATCCTGGGGAGTCACCGCGGATGTTCTTGAGCATCTGCAGGCCCACGATCGCCGCCAGCACGAGCGGGATCGCGAAGAACACGTCGGTGACCCGCGAGAGGATCGCATCGAGCAGTCCACCGTAGAAGCCCGCCAGAGCACCCAGGATGCCACCGATCACGACCACGAAGAGCGTGGTCAGGATGCCGACCGTCACCGACGCGCGGGCGCCGTAGACGACCCGGGCGAAGACGTCGCACCCCTGCTGGTCGAAGCCGAACGGATGACCCGCCCGCGGTGCCCCCAGGCTGTTCTCCGACAGCAGGCAGCGCCGCGGGTTCTCGTCGGTGAAGAGGCTCGGGAACGCGACGACCAGGATGAGGAACAGGATGAGGGCGGCGGAGACGAGGAACAGCGGGTTGCGTCGCAGGCTCCGCCACGCGTCGGACCACATGCTCGTGGGAGGCGACGACGTGTCGACCGAGTCGACGGCCTTCAGCGGCGTCTCCTCGAGCGGGGCGACGAATCGTTCCTGTCCCGGACGGTGCTCACTTGTCATAACGGATCCTCGGGTCGAGCGCGGCGTAGAGCAGATCGACGAGCAGGCTGGCCACGGCGTAGACCAGGACCATGAAGGTCACGATCGCGACGACGCTCGCGCCGTCGCCTCCGCGGATGGACTGGTACAGCTCGTTGCCGATGCCTGGGACGTTGAAGATGCCCTCGGTCACGAGGGCTCCCGCCATGAGGGCGCCGAAGTCGGCGCCCAGGAACGTGACGACGGGGATGAGCGAGTTGCGCAGGACGTGACGTGTCACGACCTGGCCACGCTTGAGACCCTTCGCCGTGGCCGTGCGGACGTGGTCGGCCGACAGGTTCTCGGCCACCGACGTGCGCGTGAGGCGTAGGACGTAGGCGAACGAGACCGAGCCCAGCACCATGGCGGGCAGCAGGAGTCTCTGGAAGCTGACGTCACCACCCACGGTCGGTGGGACCCACCCGAGCTTGATGCCGAACACGAACTGCGCCACGAAGCCGAGCACGAAGATCGGGACCGCGATGAGCAGCAGGGAGACCACGAGCATCGCGGAGTCGAAGAACTTGCCCTTGCGCAGGCCGGAGATCGTGCCGAAGATGATGCCGAGCACGGCCTCGAACGCGAAGGCCATGAGGGCCAGGCGGAACGTCACTGGCATCGCGTCGGTGATGACCTGGCTGATCTGCTCCTGCGAGAAGTTGACGCCGAAGTCGAGGGTGAGCGCGCCCTTCAGGAAGAGCAGCCACTGGACGATGAACGGCTTGTCGAGATTGTAGTCGGCCCGGATCTGCTCGACGACACTCGGGCTGACCGGCTTGTCGCCGAACAGCGCGCGCACGGGGTCTCCTGGTTGCAGGAACACCATGCCGTAGATGAGGAGCGTCGCTCCCAGGATCACTGGGACCATCTGGAGAACGCGACGCCCGATGTACCACCACATCAGAGAGATGCCTTTCGGACTGGCACGGTCATGCCCGGGGCGGCGGCGCGGCCGTCGCCCCGGGCATGACCATCGAACTGGACGAGTACTACTTGGACATCAGGTAGTACTCAGGAACGTTCTTCCAGTTGAACTTGACGTCCTTGACGCCCTTCGCCGCGGCAGCGGCGACGTTCTGGTTCCACAGCGGGATCGCCGGCAGCTGCTGGAACAGGATCTGCTCAGCCGCCTGCAGGTTCTTGACGCGACCCGCGTCGGTGTCGGACTCCAGTGCCTTCTCCAGCAGGCTGTCGAACTGCGGGTTCTTGAAGTCGTTGTCGTTCGACCCCTTGTTGTCCGCGGCGCCCGAGGCGTACAGCGGGCCCAGGTAGTTGTACAGCGACGGGTAGTCCGCCTGCCAACCCGCTCGGAAGCCGGTCGGGATCTTGCGCTCGCCGAGGTCGGTCTGGAACTCCGGGAAGGTGGGGTACGGCTTGCCCTCCGCCTCGATGCCCAGGA
>JALRCA010000132.1 GCA_023257515.1 Aeromicrobium sp. | reverse complement strand
AGGAAGGTGGCCTCGCGGTCCTCCCAGCACTCGATGATGTTGGGGCAGCCGGCCTCCTGGCAGACCGTGTGGAGCC
This sequence comes from Aeromicrobium sp., assembly GCA_023257515.1. Classification (GTDB taxonomy): domain Bacteria; phylum Actinomycetota; class Actinomycetes; order Propionibacteriales; family Nocardioidaceae; genus Aeromicrobium. The sequence continues at coordinate 25,320 of JALRCA010000132.1, read as the reverse complement.
CCTCACCCTTCACGAGGTTCATGAGCTCGTTGTACTCAGGACCCATCTTGGCTCGGGTCTTGATCCACTCGGGCTTCTTCTCGATGGGCGTCTCGGCGTTGCGGACCTCGAGCCGCAGCATCTTGCGTCCCTCTGGTGCGATGGTCACGCCGTCAACTGTACGCCTGGACCCAACCGCGGCGGAGGGTGAGGAGGGCCGCACCAAGGACGGCTCCGACGGCCACGAGCGTCGTGCCGGACCAGCCGACCCAGCCGATCGCTGCCGCGCCGAATGCGGTGCCCAGGCTCCCACCGACGAAGTACACGATCATGTACGCGCTGTTGAAGCGCGCGGGGGTCTCGGGATCGATCGTGAGCACGGTGCTCTGGTTCGCGACCTGCGCTGCGAACAGGCCTGCGTCGAAGAGCGCCAGGCACACGAGCGCCACGAGGGTGCTGTCGATCGCCACGCCGAGCACGAGCACCGTGGTCCCAGCGACGGCGAGACCTGCCAGGATCACGCGCTGCGCGCCGACCCGGTCGGTGAGCCGGCCCGCGACACGGGTCGCGACGATGCCCAAGAGACCGGCCAGGGCGAATAGTCCGATCTTCTCGGATGAGAAGTGGTGCGGGGGACCGGCGAGCTCGACCGCGAGCCCCGACCACACGGTGCAGAACGCGAAGAACCACGCTGCGCCGCGCAGCGCGGCCAGGCGGAGAGCGCCGAAGCGCAGGTGCAGCCCGGGGATCGAAGCGATGGTGCGCAGGTAGGCAGCACGGCCGGCGGCGCCGGGGAGCAGCAGGCCGGTCGTGACGGCGAGGGTGCCGCACGCTGCGGCCATGACGAGGAGCATTGCGTGCCAGCCGACGGCGTCGGCGAGCCATCCGCCGACCATGCGTCCGGCGAGGATCCCCGCCGAGATGCCGGCCGTGACGACGCCGAGGACGGTCGCCCGTCGCGCGGGCGGCGCGAACCGGCCCGCGATCGAGCTGAGCCCAGCCCCGACGGAGGAACACGCACCGGTCACGAGCATGAGGAGACCGAGGGAGACGGGGTCGCGTGCGAGCGACATTGCCGCGAGGGCGGCCGCCAGCGCCCCGAGCTGGATCGCGACGACGAACCGCGGACGGAGGCAGTCGACGAGCGGCACGAGGAGCGCCAGCCCGACGAGATAGCCGACGGGACCGCACGAGAGGGCGAGTCCGACCGCTGCCGTCGAGCTGTCGAGCGAGGTCGCGACGTCGGCGATGGCGGGCTGGAGCGGGTAGATCGCCGCCGTGCCGAGGGCCGCGGCGAGCGCGAGGTGGAGGACGGCCGGACTCGAGAGACGGGTAGCCGGGCGGGCCGGGGTGTGGGTCGTGGTGGTCATGTCCACGACGCTAGGAACGATCGTGCTCGGGTTCCGGCGGGAATCAGCCGTGTCGGTCGATCCCTTAGGGTCGGGGCGTGCGACTCGACCGGGGGTGGGAGCGACCGCTGCCGACCCCTGCGCAGCTGCGGGCCGACGTGCTCGCCGGCATCGCCGCCGCACTCGTGTGCGTCGGATCCGTCGCCGTCTACCGCAGCTTCGGTCCGATGGAGGAGCCCTCGCACGGCGCGGAGTCGTACGTCTGGTTCGCGGCGGCCGGGCTCGCGCTCGCCGGCCGACGCCGCTTCCCGCTGAGCGTGCTCCTCGTGGAGGCGGCGATCTTCGTGGTGATCGGGGAGCGGTTCGAGGACCTCGGGGTCGTGCTCTCGATCCAGATGGTGTTCTTCGCCGCCCTGTACGCCGCCTGGGCGTGGTCGCGGCGACCTGTTGCCCTCATGATGACGAGCGCCGTGGTCGTGCTGGGCATGCTGGGCTGGCTCATCTGGTCGTTCGGTCGCCCTGACGTGCTGTCCGGTGGCGCGTCGCCGGGCCCGCTCCCGCGCGACGTGGCCCTCGTCATCTACACGCTGTCCGTCAACCTGATCTACTTCTTCGGCGGCATCGCGTGGGGTCACGCGGCCTGGATGAGCGCACGCCGTCGCGCCGTGATCGAGGAGCAGCTCGAGCGCGAGCGCGGGCAGCAGGAGGCCGAACGCGGTCGAGCCGTGCAGTCCGAGCGCGTCCGTATCGCCCGGGACCTGCACGACGTCGTCGCGCACCACGTCAGCAGCATCGGGATCCAGGCCACCGGCGCTCGACGTGTGCTGGCCGTCGACCCGGAGGCCGCCTCGACGGCGCTGGGCACCATCGAGTCGTCCTCGCGCCAGGCGGTCAGCCAGATGCACCAGCTGGTCGGCCTGCTCCGGTCCGGTGACGAAGACCCGGACGGGGTCCGTCCGCCGCAGCCCGGTCTCGAGGACCTGCAGGGCCTCGCCGACCCCGATGGCTCCCCGGCGGTCGAGGTGCACGTCGTCGGCGACCCGGTCGGTGTCACCCCCGCTGTCGGACTCACGATCTACCGCGTCGCGCAGGAGGCCGTCACGAACGCCCGACGGCACGCCCACGCCCGTCGTGTGACCCTCACGCTGCGCCACGTCGGCGACGACGTCGAGCTCGAGGTCATCGACGACGGTCGGGGCTCGGTGGGCTCCGCCGGCGATGACGGCTCCGGCGGCTTCGGTCTGTCGGGGATCCGCGAACGGGTCGCGGTGCTCGACGGGGTGTGCGACATCGGGGACCGTCCGCAGGGCGGCTTCCGCGTCAGGGTCCGGATGCCCAAGGAGGGTGCATGAGCGAGGTCGAGACACCGGAGCGCACGGTCACGGTGCTGCTCGCCGACGACCAGGAGCTCGTGCGCGCGGGCTTCACGATGATCCTGCAGGTCGAGCCCGACATCCGCATCGTCGGCGAGGCGCGCGACGGCGCGGAGGCCGTCGCCCGGGTCGCCGAGCTCCAGCCCGACGTCGTCCTGATGGACGTGCAGATGCCCGGCACCGACGGCCTCGAGGCGACGCGTCAAGTCACGGCCGCGGGCGGCGACACGAACGTCGTCATCCTCACGACGTTCGACGACGACGAGTACCTCTTCGAGGCGCTGCGGTCCGGAGCGAGCGGGTTCCTGCTCAAGAACTGCCCGCCCGAGGACCTCGTCAGCGCGATCAGGCTCGCGGCGAGCGGGCACTCGCTCCTGGCGCCCGAGGTCACGCAGCGCGTCATCGCCCGGTCCACCTCGCGCGGGGAGCGCGACGTGCCCGGCATCGACGACCTCACCGACCGCGAGCGCGACGTGCTCGTCGCGCTCGCCCAGGGGCTGAGCAACGCCGAGATCGCCGAGCGTCTCTTCGTCAGCGGCGCCACGGTCAAGTCGCACGTCTCGCGGATCCTGACCAAGGTGGGCGCCCGCGACCGTGTCCAGGCCGTCATCGCTGCCTACGAGTCCGGCCTGATGGACTGACGTCGACATCGTCCCTGCGGACGAGTCGACGTGGCCGTCCGGCCGATGCGGTACCCGCCGCCCGGCGTCTAGCGTCGAGGCATGATCGAGATCCAGTCGCTGACCCGGGTGTACGGGGACAAGGCCGTCGTCGACGACGTGAGCTTCGAGGTGCGGCCCGGTCGCATGACCGGCTTCGTCGGCGCCAACGGCGCAGGCAAGACCACGACGATGCGCATGATCATGGGGGTGCTCGGACCGACGTCCGGGCAGGTCCTGTGGCAGGGCCGACCGCTCGACGCCGAGACGCGACGCTCGTTCGGCTACATGCCCGAGGAGCGCGGTCTGTACCCACGGATGGCCGTGCGCGAGCAGCTCGTCTACTTCGCCCGGCTGCACGGACTGGACCGGGCCGACGCGTCCCGGCGAGCCGACGACCTGCTCGAGCACTTCGGGCTCGTCGACCGCTCGGGCGACCAGCTCGACGACCTCTCGCTCGGCAACCAGCAGAAGGTGCAGATCGCCGCCTCACTGATCCACCGGCCGACGGCCCTGGTCCTCGACGAGCCGTTCAGCGGTCTCGACCCCATCGCGGTCGACGCGATGGTGGACCTGCTGCGTCGCGAGGCCAAGGATCTGCCGCTGCTGTTCTCGAGCCACCAGCTCGACCTCGTCGAGCGGCTGTGCGACGACCTGGTCATCCTGTCGGCCGGTCGCGTCGTGGCCGCCGGCTCCGTCGAGGAGCTGCGCGGCCGAGGCGCCGAGCGCTACCGGGTCGTGCAGGACGGCGGCGATGCCGCCTGGCTGCGTGACCTGGGCGGTGTGCGCGTCCTCGACGTCGACGGCCCGACCGCGCTGGTCGAGCTCGAGGGCCTGAAGCCCCAGGACCTCGTGCGCACGGTCGTCGAGCACGGTCCCGTCCTCGAGGTCACCCGTGACCGCCAGCCCCTGTCCGAGATCTTCCGGGAGGTCAACCGATGAGCACGCCCGACACGACCAGCACCGACCGTGACAGCACGCGCTGGTGGCGCATCGTCGCCGAGCGCGAGGTCACGACCAAGGTCCGCGAGAAGTCCTTCATCATCAGCACGCTCGTCATGCTGGCCCTCGTGGTCGGGTCGATCGTGCTGCTGAACGCCATGCAGGGACGCGAGTCGACCCACGACGTCGGCGTGGTCGGTCCGCAGGCCCGCGAGGTCGTCGCCGCGGCGTCGAAGACGCCCCTCGCGAAGGCCGACAACACCACGCTCACGCCGAAGACCTACGACGACGTGGCTGCGGCCAAGGCAGCCGTGCGCGCCGACACGGTCGACGCCGCACTCGTCGTGACGGACGACGGCTTCGAGCTCCTCGGCGACCGCTCCGTCGACGACGCGATCGAGCGCTCCGTCACGGCGGCCGCCGCCAGCACGGCCCTGCAGCGCAACGCGGCCGCCCAGGACGTCGACCTGTCGGAGCTGCAGGCGGGCACGACCACGACGACGACGCTGCTCGACCCCGACGCCAAGAACGCCGACGTGCGCAAGGCGGCGGCCTACGTCCTGGTGATCCTGTTCTTCCTGGTGGCCATCACGTTCGGCATGCCGATCGCCCAGAGCATCACGCAGGAGAAGGAGAGCCGGGTGGTCGAGATCCTCGCGGCCGCCGTGCCGCTGCGGTCGCTGCTGTGGGGCAAGGTCGTCGGCAACACGCTCCTCGCGATCGGCCAGGTCGTGACCCTGCTCGGCGTCGCCGCGGCGGCGCTCGCGGCGACGGGCATGGGCGACCAGCTGCGCTCCATCGGTCCTGCGCTGCTCTGGTACGTCCCGTTCTTCCTGCTGGGCTTCGGGGCACTGGCGACGTTGTGGGCCGTGGCCGGCGCGCTGGCGTCGCGGCAGCAGGACCTCGGGTCGACGACCGTCCCGGTCCAGATGCTGCTGATGGTCCCGTACTTCCTGTACTTCTCGGGCAGCGAGCGCGTCCAGGAGATCGTCTCGATGGTGCCGGTCGTCTCGATGGTCATCATGCCGAGCCGTCTCGCCGAGGGCGGCGTCCCGGCGTGGCAGATCGGCGTGGCGGTCGTCGGCACCGTCGTCGCCGCGGGCCTGCTGGTCCAGCTCGGTGCGCGCATCTACGAGCGGGCGCTGCTGCGCACCGGCAACAAGCTCGGCTACCGCGAGGCGCTCCGGCTCCAGGCCGACTGAGCCAGGCCGACTGAGCCAGGGCGACTGAACCAGGGCGTCGGCGAGCCGCCCGGCATGGTCCCTCTGCACGAACCACGGTGCGCAACCCGTGGTTCGTGCAGAGAACCGTGCGTCGCGTGTCGGATTCCCTGGCGAGCCTGGGAACCAGTCAGGCGGCTCGATCGGTCAGGGGCGGATCGGCGTGAGGACCGGGACCGCGAGGTGCTCGGCTCGCGCGAGGTCGGCCGACGGGGTGTAGTCGCGCCAGGCGAGCAGCTCGTCGAGGTGCGGACGTACGGCGTCGGCGGCCTCGGGCACCGTCACGTCGCGGCCCAGCTCCGCGCTCAGGCTCGTGACGCCGGCGTCCGTGATACCGCAGGCCACGCACTTGTCGTACCAGGCGAGGTCGACGTCGGCGTTGAGGCTGAAGCCGTGCATCGTGACGCCGCGGGAGACGCGGATGCCGATCGCGGCGAGCTTGCGCTCGGGGCGACCACCGCCTGCGGCCAGCCAGACACCCGAGCGGCCGGCGATCCGCCCCGTCGCGACCCCCAGGTCGGCGGCGGCCCGGATGAGGGCCTCCTCGACGCGCCGGACGTAGTCGACCACCAGCACGTGCGAGGGCAGCTTGGTGATCGGGTAGCCGACGAGCTGGCCCGGGCCGTGGAACGTGATGCGTCCGCCGCGGTCGACGTCGACGACCGGGGTGCCGTCGTCGGGTCGCTCGAAGTCCTCGGTGCGCTTGCCCGCCGTGTAGACCGGCGGGTGCTCCAGCAGCAGGACGGTGTCGTCGATGCGGTCCGCGGCCCTGGCATCGAGCAGCTGACGCTGCAGCTCCCACGCGTCCACGTAGTCGATCGCACGGTCGCCGAACCACTCGGCACGGTAGCTGAGGCTCACGCCGCCAGCGTACGCCCGTCGACCAGCGCCTGTGGACGGCGTCCTGGCCCAGCTCGGCCCCGGCGGCGAGGCTGGCGTCATGACGCAGTGGTGGTGGGCGGTGGTGGCGGCGATCGGGTCCCTCGTGTCGCCGGGGGACCGCGATCCCATGTGCTCGGTGCTCGGCGGCCTCGACGTGACCCGCACGCGGGCCCTGACCACGGAGCGTCCGCACCTGCTCGCACGTGTCTACCTGGCCGACGACCTGCGCGAGCGCGACGAGCGTCTCTTGGCGTCGTACACCGCTCGCGGACTCCGGCTCGAGGGCGCCGCGACGCAGCGCCGCTCGTGCCGTCGCGTGCTCGAACCCGGTCCCGACGTGCGGCTGGTCGTGGTCGACGTCCTCGGGCCCACCTGGGCGGTCGACCGGGCGGGGGAGCGCCGTCGTCTCCCGCAGGACCGGCCGACCCGTCGCGTGGTCTCGCTCAGCCCGACCGACGACGGCTGGCGCGTGAGCCGGGTGGAGTGACTCAGGCGTCGTGCAGGGCGGACTCGAGCTGCTGGCGCAGCGTCGGGTGGTCGAACGTGAACCCGGTCGACTCGAGCACGCCGGGTGTCATCTGCACCGAGCCCAGCAGGTCGCCCGACAGCGAGCCGAGCGCGATCTTGAGCACCGGGCTCGGTGCGACCAGGAACGTGGGACGGTTCAGCACGTCGCCCAGGGCATCGGTGAACATCGCATTCGTGACCGGGTCCGGTCCGACGAGGTTGACGGGTCCGGCGACGTCGTTCTCGAGCAGGTGGGCGACGGCGCGCACCCAGTCGACGCGGCTCATGAGCGACATGTGCTGACGGCCGGACCCCAGGCGTGCGCCGCCCCCGGCCTTGAACAGGGGCAGCAGGGGAGCGAGCAGGCCACCGTCGCGGTGCAGCACGAGCGACGTGCGCAGGAACGCGACGCGGGCGCCGGCCTCCTGCGCGGGAGCCGCAGCGGCCTCCCAGTCGCGCACGAGCTCCGCGAGGAACCCGTCACCCGTCGAGGCGTGCTCGTCGAGCGAGGCGGTGCCGCGATCCTGGCCGTAGTAGCCCATCGCCGACCCGGACAGCAGCACGGGCGGACGCTCCGCGTGCGCGACGGCCTTCGCGAGCGTCGACGTCGGGTCGAGCCGCGACTGCCGCAGGGTGTTGCGGTAGCTCTTCGTGCGGGGCCATCGCGCGATGCTCGCGCCGGAGAGACTGACGACGGCGTCGGCGCGGTCGATCACGACCTGGTCGATGCGACCGCTCGCCGGGTCCCAGCTGGACTCGTCGCCCTTGCGCGCCTCGTGGCGCACCAGGCGGGTGACCCGGTGGCCCACCTGTCGCAGGTGGGCCACCAGGGCCGAGCCGAGGAATCCCGACGCGCCGCCGACGACGACGTGCATGCTCAGAGCTCGGACTCGAACGACCCGTTCTCGAGCCGCTGCTTGATCGCGGTCAGGAACCGGCCGGCGTCCGCGCCGTCGATGATGCGGTGGTCGTAGGTCAGCGCCAGGTAGGCGATGCTGCGCACCGCGATGCTGTCGCTGCCCTGCGCGTCCGTGATGACCACGGGACGCTTGACGACCGCGCCCGTGCCGAGGATCGCGACCTGCGGCTGGTTGATGATCGGCGTGTCGAACAGGGCGCCGTTGCTGCCGAGGTTCGTGATCGTGAACGTGGCACCGCTGAGCTCGTCGGGCGAGATCTTGTTGGTGCGCGTGCGCTCGGCCGCATCGGCGATCTTGCGAGCCAGGCCGGCGATCGACAGGTCACCCGCGTCGCGGATGGTCGGGACGATCAGGCCCTTCTCGGTGTCGACCGCGATGCCCAGGTGCTCGCCGTCCGGGTAGGTGACGGTGCCGGCCTCGAGGTCGAGAGCGGCGTTGACCTGCGGGTACGCCTTGAGCGCCTCGATGGCGGCCTTGGCGAAGAACGGCAGGTACGTGAGCTTGACGCCCTCGCGCTCCAGGAACGCGTCCTTGTGCTTGGTCCGCAGGCGCGCCACCTCGGTGACGTCGACCTCGTGGACCTGCGTCAGCTGCGCGCCCGTCTGCAGCGAGGCGACCATGCGCGTGGCGATGGTCTTGCGCAGGCGGCTGAGCTTCTCGGTCTTGCCACGCAGGGGCGACGGCTGGGCCGCCGCGCTCCCGGGGGCCGAGGAGGCAGGCGCCGACGGCTGGGCCGCGGCGGCCGGGGCGGACTCGGCGGGCTGCTGCTTCTCGGCAGCCTCGAGCACGTCCTGCTTGCGGATGCGGCCGCCGACGCCGGTGCCGGTGAGGGAGCCGAGGTCGACCCCGTGCTGCTTCGCGAGCTTGCGCACGATCGGCGTGACGTAGGTGTCGCCGCCGCCCTGGCTCGTGCCGGCGCTCGCCGGTGCCGGCTCGGGCTTCGACTCGGGTGTCGGGGCCTTCTCCGGCTCCGGGGCGGCCTGGGTCTCGGGCTGGGCCGGCTCGGGCTCGGGGGCCTTCTCCGGCTCCGGCTCCGGCTCCGGCTCGGGAGCCTTCTCCTCGGCCTGCGGCTCCTTCGGCTCGGACGAGCCGGACGACTGCGCGCCCTGCTCACCGATGATGGCCAGGACGGCGCCGACCTCGACGGTCTCGTCCTCCTCGGCCTTGATCTCGAGCAGCGTGCCTGCGACCGGCGACGGGATCTCGGTGTCGACCTTGTCGGTCGAGATCTCGAGCAGCGGCTCGTCGACGGCGACCTCGTCGCCCACGGCCTTGAGCCACTGGGTCACGGTGCCCACGGTGACGCTCTCGCCGAGCGCCGGGAGCGTGACCTCCGAGCCCTCGCCGCCGGACGAGGGCTGCGCGTCGGCCTGCGGAGCCGGCTGGTCCTCGGCAGGCGGCTCCTCCGACGGCTGGTCGTCGACCGCGTCGGCGTCGGGCTGCTCCTGCGAGCCGGCCGTCTCGGTGGGGGCGTCGTCGACAGGCGCCTCCTCGGACGGAGCCTCGTCGGCGGGGGCGGACTCGCCCGAGTCGCCGTCGTCGGAGGACGGGCTCTCACCCTCCTCGCCCACGATCGCTAGGACGGCGCCGACCTCGACGGTCTCGTCCTCCTCGGCCTTGATCTCGAGCAGCACACCGGCGACCGGCGACGGGATCTCGGTGTCGACCTTGTCGGTCGAGATCTCGAGCAGCGGCTCGTCGACGGCGATCGTGTCGCCGACCGACTTGAGCCACTGGGTGACGGTGCCCTCGGTGACGCTCTCGCCGAGTGCGGGGAGGGTGACTTCAGATGCCATGGTTCCTAGATCCGTTCGTCGGGTCAGGCGTGGGAGTGGAGGGGCTTGCCGGCGAGCGCGAGGGCGGCCTCGCCGAGCGCCTCGTTCTGCGTCGGGTGCGCGTGGATGAACTGCGCGACGTCCTCGGGGAAAGCCTCCCAGTTGACGATGAGCGACGCCTCTCCGACCTGCTCGCCGTAGCGCGAGCCGATCATGTGGACGCCGACGATCGGGCCGTCCTTCTCGCGCACGAGCTTGATGATGCCGGCGGTCTTGAGGATCTGGCTCTTGCCGTTGCCCGCGAGGTTGTACTCGTAGGTCTCGACCTCGCCGTACTTCTCCTTGGCCTGCGGCTCGGTGAGCCCGACCGAGGCGAGCTCCGGCTCGCAGTAGGTGACGCGGGGGATGCCGGAGTCGATCACCGGCTGCGGGTTCAGGCCCGCGATCTCCTCGGCGACGAAGATGCCGTGAGCGAAGCCGCGGTGCGCGAGCTGCAGGCCCGGCACGAGGTCGCCGACGGCGTAGACGCCCTCGACGTTGGTGGCGAGGCGCTCGTCGGTCGGGACCCAGCCCCGGTCGGTGGTGATGCCCTGCTCCTCGTAGCCGAAGCCCTCGGAGCGGGGACCGCGGCCGACGGCGACGAGCACCAGGTCGGTGTCGATCGTGTCGCCGTTCTCGAGGCTCACGGTGACCCCGGAATCGGTCTGCTCGACGCCGGTGAACTTGGTGCCGGTCTTGAAGGCGATCTTGCGCTTGCGGAACGCGCGCTCGAGCTGCTTGCTCAGGATCGGGTCCTCGAGCGGGACCAGGTTCGGCAGTGCCTCGATGATCGTGACGTCGGCCCCGAAGGACTTCCAGACGCTCGCGAACTCGACGCCGATGACGGAGCCTCCGATGATCACGACCTTCTCGGGGACCTCGCTCATCGTGAGCGCCTCGTCGCTCGTGATGACGCGGCCACCGATCTCGAGGCCGGGCAGCGTGCGGGCGTAGGAGCCGGTCGCGAGGACCAGGTTCTCGCCGACGTACTCCTGGCCGTCGACCGTGACCGTCTTCGGGCCGGTGACCTTGCCCTCGCCGGCGACGTACGTGATGCCGGCGGCCTTGATGAGACCCTGCAGGCCCTTGTAGAGACCGCTGATCACGCCGTCCTTGTACGCGTTGACCTGCGGCATGTCGATGCCGTCGAACGTCGCCTTGACGCCGAACGTCTCGCTCTCACGGGCGGCGTCGGCGACCTCGGCGGCGTGCAGGAGCGCCTTGGTCGGGATGCAGCCGTTGTGCAGGCACGTGCCGCCGACCTTGCCCTTCTCCACCAGTGCGACGGACTTGCCGAGCTGCGCGGCGCGCAGGGCACATGCGTAGCCGCCGCTGCCTCCGCCCAGGATCACGATGTCGAAGTTGTTCCCAGGGCTCTCGGCCACTGTCGCCTCCCGTGAAGAATGTGGACACGGCAATCTTGTCACTTGCCCGGTGAGGGTCGCCAGCGGGGTTGACCCCCTCGCACCCGTCGGTCCGGCACACTGTGCGCATGGGTCTGTTCGGACGCGGAGCGCGTGGCTCCGCAGGTCGCGCCGAGCTCGCGCGTGCGCGCGAGTGGATCGGTGCGCGCACCGGGGTCGAGGCGTACGTCGAGCCGGCCACGGTCACGAGCTCGATCACGGTGCTCCTGGTGGCGCACGACGGGGAGCACACCCGGGTCCGGGTCGGCTCCGCGCGCGAGGCGGCCGACCTGGCCCGTAAGGCGGGCATCCCGGTCTACGACACGAATCGGGTCGGTGTGCCGCAGCGCAAGCGCGACTACGACGTGCGCATGGCGCGCGGCGGGTCGGACGCGGGGCGGACCCGCAGCAGCACGGGCCACCGCGGGCGTGGCACGACGACGTCGACGGCACCGGTCGGTCCCTCGCCCACGCAGCAGCGTGCCGCCGAGACGCTGGCGCGCGTCGCGGGCGTCGAGCTCGTGGGACAGCCGGGCGCAGAGGAGCTCGCCCGGCTGCTGCGCAAGGCCCGCGCCAACGCGCACCCCGACCGCCGCGGCGGCGACCGGTCGGACTGGGACGCCGTCGAGTCCGCCGCCCGCACCCTCGACCTCTGACCCGAGATGTGCGGCCCCATGCACCGTCTGCGCGTCGCAGACGGTGCATGGGGCCGCGAATCTCGGGTCAGTGCCAGCCGAGGGCGTCGAGGCCGCCGGGCACGTCGTCGACCGCCGTGTCGTAGGGAGTGCGAGTGAAGACGAAGGACGCGAGGTCGAGACGCACGGGGCGGCCCGCCGCATCGCGACGGACGGTGAGCGGCTCGCCGTCGTAGTAGCTCTCGCGCCCCACCCATCCGTCGTCGGTGGGACGGAAGCGGGCCCCACGGCCCGTGCCGGGGTCGCCGAGACGCAGACCGCCGTCGGGCTCGAGGGCCAGGCGGAAGCGGATCGTCCCCCAGAACCAGTCACCCACCAGGTCGAGCCGGTCGACCTGGTCGGCGTCGACGGTCCAGAGCGCGGGAGTGGGCGGATCGAGCTCGCGGACCAGGTCGAGCAGGTCGGTCGTGACGGGCCCCATGCCGCTCGTGGCGTTCGTGAAGGCGACCGCGCCGTCGCCGGTCTCGAGGTCGACGCGCAGACCCGCCAGGAACCCCGGCATCGAGCCGCCGTGGCCGCCGTACCGACGACCGTCGACGTTCCAGACCTGCCAGCCCAGGGCGTGCGCGGCGGTCCACGCCACGCCGGGAAGGTCGTTGACGGCCACCGGACGGACCATCTCGGCGAGCGTCTCGGCCGAGAGCACGTCCTGCGTGCGTCCGGCCAGGAACATCGCCCATGTCGCCAGGTCGTCGGCCGTGGACCACAGCTGGCCTGCGGCCGACATCGCGCCCGCATCATGCTCCGGCTCGACGTGCACGAGGTCGGCGAAGGGGTGGACCGCGAGGCCGGGAGCCGCCGGAGCCACCGGACGCGGGGTCGTGCGCGACATCCCGAGGGGCCGCAGGACCTCGTCCGTGACGACCTCGGTCCAGGGCGCGTCACGGCGACGCCGGACGATCTCGCCCAGCACCGCGTAGCCGACGTTCGAGTAGTGGAACCGGCGTCCGGGGGCGAGGCGCTGGCGGACGCCCGAGGCGACCAGCGCGTCCCAGTCGCCGCCGGGCGTGCGCTCCCACCAGGCGTCGTCCGTCTCGGCCTGCAGGCCGGAGGTGTGGGTCAGCAGCTGCGTGATCGTGACCGGCCCCAGGTGGGCCAGCTCCGGCACGAGGGCCGAGGCCAGGTCGTCGAGCGACAACAGGCCCTCGTCGCGCAGGCGCAGCACCTCGACAGCGACGAAGGTCTTGCTGATCGAGCCGATGCGGTACTGGGTGTCCGTCGTCGCGCGAGCGCTGCCGGCGCGTCCGTCGAGGTGGCCGACCGCGCTCGACCAGACGAGCCGCCCGTCCCGCACCACGGCGGCGGCGACGGACGGCAGGCGTTGCTGGGACTGCTCCTGGCGCAGCCGCCGCTCGAGCGCCTCGACCGTGAGGGCGGAGAGCTCGGCGTCGCTCACGAGGCGTCGGCGAGGTCTCGGGCCAGGTGCACCAGGGTCCGGACGCCGAAGCCGGTACCGCCGGGCAGGGTGTAGCCGCGGGTCCCGTCGGTGAACGCCGGTCCGGCGATGTCGAGGTGGGCCCAGGGCAGGTCACCCACGAACTCGCGCAGGAACGCGGCCGCGAACAACGTCCCGCCGTACGGCTTGGGATTGATCTGGCGCAGGTCGGCGACCGTCGAGGACGTGACGATGCCCTTCATCTCCTCGGTGATCGGCAGCGGCCACACCGACTCCCCGGCGTTCCCGGCCGCGCCGACGACCTGGTCCCGCAGGTCGTCGTCGTTGCCCATGACGCCGGCGGTGCGCTCGCCGAGGGCGACGAGGCAGGCACCCGTCAGGGTCGCGAGGTCGAGCACGAGGTCGGCCTTCGTCTCGGTCGCGAGCGTCAGACCGTCGCCGAGCACGAGCCGGCCCTCGGCGTCGGTGTTGAGGATCTCGACCGTGGCGCCGGAGCGCATCGTCACGACGTCGCCGGGGCGGGTCGCCGAGCCGCTCGGCATGTTCTCGGCCAGGCAGGCGAACGTCGTGACCTCGATCGGCAGGCCGAGCTCGGCGATCGCGAACGTCGCCGCGACGACGGCCGCGGCACCGCCCATGTCCATCTTCATGGTCTGCATGCCGGCACCGGTCTTGATCGAGAGGCCGCCGGAGTCGAACGTGATGCCCTTGCCGACGAGCGCGACGTGCTTGACCGGCTTCTTGGGCTTGTAGGTCAGCCGGACGAGCCGCGGCGGGCTGTCGGAGCCGGCGCCCACGGCGAGGATGCCGCCGCACCGCTCCTTGGCCAGTCGCTTCTCGTCCCACACCGAGACCTCGACGCCGGGTGGCGCGGCCGCGGAGATCGCGTCGGCGAACGCTCCGGGCCGCAGATCGCCGGGCGGCGTGTTGACCCAGTCGCGCGCGCGGTTGACCGCGGCGGTCAGGACCGTGGCCTGCGTCGCGGCGTCCGACGTAGTGGTCTGGCGGGCGAACGGCGTCAGGACGCTGACCTCGTCGACGCGCGGACGGGGCTCGTCGTCGTGCTTCTTGTAGGTCTCGAACCGGTAGCTGCCGAGCTCGACGCCCTCGACGACCGCGGCCACCTCGTCCACGCCGGCTGGGTGCAGGGCGACGGCGACCTTGGTCGCCTTGGCCGATGCGGCGGCACGGATGCCGGTGCCCGCCGCGCGGCGAAGGTCCTCGGCGGTCGGCTCCTCGGGCAGGCCGATCGCGACGACGACGCGGACCTTGGCGAGGTCACCGGCCGGCACCGTCGCGACCTGGTCCGGCGAGCCCGTGAAGCCGACCGCCGACAGCTGCGGCGCGAGGTCCCCGAGGTCCTCGTCGGTGCGGACGCCCAGCACGAGGGCGTCGGCGGTGACGGTGGTGGGCTTGGCGGTGCTGACGGACACGGAGGGCATGCGCCTCACTGTAGTCAGCGCCCGCTGCGGGGACGCTGCGAGAGGGTGCCCTCACCGGCTCGGTAGGTTGACCGCATGGACCTGCTCCGCTCGCCGCTCCACGACCGTCACGTCGCCCTCGGTGCGAAGCTCGCCGAGTTCGGCGGCTGGGCCATGCCGCTCGAGTACGCAGGGGTCGTCGGTGACGACGGGCAGCGCGACCGGGGCGGCGTGCTGGCCGAGCACGCCGCCGTCCGCGAGGCCGTCGGCCTGTTCGACGTCAGCCACCTGGGCAAGGCCCTCGTGCGGGGCGCCGGCGCGGCCGACTTCGTCAACGCCACCCTCACGAACGACCTGCGTCGCATCGGCCCCGGGCAGGCCCAGTACACGCTGTGCTGCGACGAGGACGGCGGCACGGTCGACGACCTCATCGTGTACCTGCGCAGCGACTTCGAGGTCTTCCTGATCCCGAACGCCGCGAACACCGCTGCCGTCGTCGCGCGGCTGCGGGCGGCGGCTCCGGCCGGGGTCGAGGTCACCGACCTGCACCGGGACTACGGCGTGCTCGCGGTCCAGGGTCCGCTGAGCGACGAGGTGCTTGCGGCCCTCGACCTGCCGACCGACCACCCGTACATGTCGTTCACCGACGCCTCGATCGGCGGTGCCGACGTCACCGTGTGCCGCACGGGCTACACCGGCGAGAAGGGCTACGAGCTGGTCGTGCCGAGCGATGCGGCCGAGGCGGTGTGGGACGCGGTGCTCGAGGCCGGTCGGTCGCACGGCATCCGGCCCGCCGGCCTGGGAGCGCGCGACACGCTGCGCACCGAGATGGGCTACCCGCTGCACGGTCACGAGCTGTCCGCCGAGATCAGCCCGGTCATGGCGCGCGCCGTCTGGGCCATCGGCTGGGACAAGCCGGAGTTCTGGGGCAAGGACGCACTCACGCGCCAGCGTGCGGAGAGGTCCGGACCGCTGCTGCGCGGACTGCGGGCCACCGGTCGCGGCATCCCGCGCCCGGGCATGGCGGTGCGTGCCGTCGTCGACGGCGAGCCCGGCGACGTCGTCGGCGAGGTCACGTCCGGGACGTTCTCCCCGACCCTGCGCCAGGGCATCGGCCTGGCGCTGCTCGACCGCGCCGTCACCGACGGCGACACCGTCGTGGTCGAGGTGCGTGGGCGCCACGAGGCGTTCGACGTCGTCAAGCCACCGTTCGTGCAACCGTCGACGAAGGAGCAGTGACATGGCCTGGACCTGGAGCTACGAGGACGCCGACGGTGGACCCGTCGGCACGTCGCAGGAGTTCGACAGCCGCGGTGACGCGGAGTCGTGGATCGGCGAGGAGTTCGGAGCCCTCCTCGACGAGGGCGTCGCGCAGGTGCGTCTGCACGACGGCGACACCGAGGTCTACGGCCCGATGTCGCTCGCGGCGGAGTAGGGGTTCGGCCGCTCGCCCACGACCTCCTCGACCGCAGGCTGCTCGACGGGCGCCGGCAGGTGGTCGAGGACGAAGGACGTGAGCGTCGCGAGCACCTCGGCGCGGTTCGTCTCGTTGAGGATCTCGTGCCGCGCACCCGGCCACACGACCTCGGTCAGGTCCTTGCCGCCCACCTGCTCGATGCCCTGGCGGGTCGGGCCGATCGGGACGAGCTGGTCGTCGGACCCGTGCATCCAGAGCGTCGGCAGCGAGCCGAGGTCCGGACCCTCGGCGATGCGTCCGAACATCGTGCGCAGGGCGGCGAGCGTCTCCCGCCGGAACGATCCGTGCCACACGAGCGGGTCGGCGACGTAGGCGGCGCCGACGGCGGCGTCGCGCGACAGCGTGGCGGGGTCGATGGGGGTCTCGGGGATCTCGGGCAGGTCCGCGAGCGCAGTGGGCTCCCACGAGCCGAGGACCGGACCCGACAGGACGAGAGCCGTGAGCCCGGCGCCGAGGCGCTGCGCGTAGCGGGTCGCGACGAGTCCGCCCAGCGAGTGGCCGATCATGACGACGGGCAGGTTCGGGCTGCCGTCGCGGGCCTCCTCGACGACGCGGTGCAGGTCGTCGACGACGTCGTCGAGGTCCTCGACCAGCACGCGCTCGCCCTCGGACCGCCCGTGGCCGAGGTGATCGGGTCCGACGACGCGGGCACCGTCGTTCGCGAGGTGCGCCGCGACGTGGTCGTAGCGACCGAGGTGCTCGCCGTAGCCGTGCACCAGGACGGCGAGCCAGGTCGGCTCGGTGGACGTGGGCCAGGAGTGGACCGAGATCGAGCCGTGCGTGCCGGCGATCGTGTGGGTGGTGGACGAAACCATGCGGGAATCGTCGCACCCGCAAGGCTCAACGGCAGGTCGAGGGTCCTCAGTAGCGCGCGGGGAGCTCCTCGCCGCGCTTGACCTGCGGCGTCGGCAGCCGGAAGCGACGCAGCTGGAACGAGCGCAGCACGGCGTAGCCGGTCAGGCCCTTGAGGCTCTGTCCGGGGAAGCGGTCCGCGGCCGCGCGCTTGAGCGAGCGGGTCAGTGCGACCTCGTCGATCGCGATCGAGAGCATCAGCACCGGGTAGAAGTAGAGCGTGATGTAGGTGTTCGCGGTGCTGGCCGGCGCCAGGACGGAGAAGAGCAGCACCACGACGAGCACCGGCAGGATGAACTCGGCGATCGTCGTGCGGCGGTCGACGAAGTCGCGCGCGAAGCGGCGCAGCGGGCCGCGGTCGCGGGGCGGCAGGTAGGCCTCGTCGCCGCCTCCGCGCAGGGCAGCCTGCTGCTTCTGGCGGATCTTGGCCCGAGCGTCCCGGTCGCGCTTGGCCTGCTCCTTGCGCGTCATGGGCTGCTTCATGGCCTTCTTGCGGGCCGCCTCGGCCTCCTTGCGGCTGGGGGTCGGTCGGCCCTTGCCGGTCTCGTCGCTCACGCCGGTCACCCTACAAGTGGACGCCCCGTAGGCTGACGGCATGGGCCTGTGGCAGCGCGCTCGAGCGATCCTGTCCGCACGGCGCCGCGACGGTGACGTCGACCGGCTCAAGGACCGCCTCGACGCCACGTACCGAGAGCACCTCGCGACGCTGCAGCAGGTGCGTCGAGGCGTCGCCGACGTGTCGACGAGCCGCAAGCGCGTCGAGGTCCGGCTGAACCAGATGCGGGTGCAGGCCGAGGCCCTGGACACCCAGGCGGAGCAGGCCGTCGCGCGCGGCGACGACGAGGGGGCCAGGGCCGCGCTGGCCCGGAAGGTCTCGCTGGAGCGGGCCGTCGCCGGTCTGGAGCAGCAGCACGCCACGCTGCGGGGCGAGGAGGAGAGACTGCAGTCCTCGGCCACCGACCTCGAGGCACGCATCGAGGACTTCCGCCTCCGCAAGGACACCCTCGCGGCCCGCCACACCGCCGCGGTGGCGCGCAGCGAGCTCGACGACGCGGGAACGGGCATCACCTCCTCGCTCAGTGGGGTCAACCGGCAGATGGACGACGCGGAGCGGCACACGCGCGAGCTCGAGGCGAAGGCCGACGCGCTCGACGAGCTGGTCGCCGAGGGGCTCGTGCGACGGCCGGGGGAGTCCGTCGACGAGGCCGAGCGCCGCCGCTTCGACGCGCTGCTCGGTGACGGGCTTGAAGGGACTGGGACGATGGAGGCACCGAAGGGAGACGACGATGGCCCGCACGCGGTTCCGTCCTGATCGCGGCCTGAGCCTGCGCATGGGCGGGGTGGGGCTCGGGCTCGGTGCCCTCTACGTGCTGTTCGGGGTCGTGCTGATCAACGCCAGCGGCAGCGCCGTCGTCGGTCTGGTGGTCGTCGTCGCCATGGCGTGGGGCCAGTGGTACTTCTCCGACACGCTCGCGCTGAAGTCGATCGGGGCCCAGGTCGTCTCCCCGCAGCAGGCGCCGGAGCTGCACGCCATGGTCGATCGGCTGTGCGTGCTGGCCGACATGCCCAAGCCGCGCGTCGCGGTGGCCGTCACCGACCTGCCGAACGCGTTCGCCACCGGCCGCACCCCGAACCACTCGGCCGTGTGCGTCACGACCGGCATCATGCAGCGACTCGACGCCGACGAGCTCGAGGGCGTCCTGGCCCACGAGCTCGCGCACGTCGCGAATCGCGACGTGTCGGTCATGACGGTCGCTTCGTCGCTCGGTCTGCTCGCCGGCTTCATCACGCGGTGGGGCCTGTACCTCGGCGGCATCTTCGGCGGGCGCGGTCGCAACAACAACGTGCCGTTCTTCGTGGTCTTCCTCGTGAGCATGGTCGTCTACTTCGTGAGCTTCCTGCTGACGCGGGCGCTCTCGCGCTACCGCGAGCTCAGCGCGGACCGCAGCGGCGCCTACCTGACCGGCCGGCCGTCCAAGCTGGCGTCGGCGCTCACCAAGATCTCCGGCGACATGAGCCGCATCCCGAACAGCGACCTGCGTGACGCCCAGGGCCTGAACGCCTTCTTCTTCGCCCCGGCGCTCACCCGTGAGTCGGTCGGCGCGCTCTTCTCGAGCCACCCGCCCCTCGACCGGCGCCTCGAGAACCTGGCCAGGGTCGGCGCCGAGCTGTCCGAGACCTGATGGGCCTGCTCGACGCGATCCTCGGTCGGACCAAGCCGCCGCAGGCCAACCTCGACGACCTCTTCGCCGTGCCGCAGGCCGTCGTCTCGCTCGGGACGATCGGGTTCCTGCCGACCGGCTCGGGCTCGGTGTGCTTCCGCGACGTCGAGGGTGTCAGCGACGACGCGATCGTCGAGGAGGCGACACGCGTCATCGGCGTCGACTCGACCGCCTCGGTCACGACGACCGACGACGGCCACGGCTTCCGCTGGTTGACGGTCGCGCGAGCCGGGGGAGACGCCACGAGCCTCGTCACCGACCTGCACGCGGTCAACAGCTCGCTCGCGGACGGCGGCTTCGGCGCGTCGCTGCTGTGCAGCACGATCGGCCTGACCACGCCGGCGAGCGGCCCGGCCGCGCTGGTCTACCTCTACAAGCAGGGCACGTTCTACCCCTTCGTCCCCCTGGCGGGCGGACGGCGCGACAACACCGCCGAGCTGCAGGTCCGGGGCGTCGTCGACGCCGACCTGCCCGTCGAACCGAGGCTCGAGCGCTGGCTCGCGCTCTGGGACGCGCCCGGGCTCACCGTCTGAGCGGATCGCCCGGTGCGGTGCGTCCGGTGCGGCGCGTCCGGTGCGGTGCGCCCGGTGCGGCGCGGGACGGGGCTGCGGGGCGGTGCTGATTCCCAGGCTCGCCTGGGAACCAGCGCACGACGCCCGGTTCCTCGTCGCCGGGCCCGGGTCGCAACGCCCGTGTCGTGACGAGAACCGGGCTCCGTCCGTGCCGCCGCGGTGCTGATTCCCTGGCGAGCCTGGGAACCAGCGCGCCGCGGGAGGCGGCTGGCGGCGCGTCCCTTGTAGGTTGACGACGTGACGTTCGACGCCCTCACCCGTGACCAGGTCCAGACGATCCACGACGAGCAGCTCGCCCGCTACCGGGCGCTGCAGGAGGCCGGGCTCACGCTCGACCTGACGCGCGGCAAGCCGTCCCCGGAGCAGCTCGACCTCTCGAACGCCCTGCTCGAGCTCCCCGGCCAGGACTTCCGCGACGGCGGGACCGACACCCGCAACTACGGCGGTCTGCAGGGCTCCGCGGGCCTGCGCGAGATCTTCGCCGAGATCATGCAGGTGCCGGTCGACCAGGTCGTCGCCGGCGACAACGCGAGCCTCGCCGTCATGCACGACCTGGTCGTGTTCGCGATGCTCACCGGCACGCCGGACTCGCCGCGCCCGTGGGCGGCCGAGGAACGTGTCGCGTTCATCTGTCCGTCGCCCGGCTACGACCGCCACTTCGCGATCTGCGAGCAGTACGGCATCGAGATGATCACGGTGCCGATGCACGACGACGGCCCCGACGTCGCGGCCGTCCGCGAGGCGGTCCAGGACCCGGCGGTCAAGGGCATGTGGATCGTCCCGACGTACGCCAACCCCACAGGCGCCGTCGTGAGCGAGGACGTCGCCGCCCAGCTCGCCGCGCTCGAGACCGCCGCCCCGGACTTCCGGATCTTCTGGGACAACGCCTACGCGGTCCACCACCTCACGCCGGAGCGGACCAAGACCGCCGACATCGTCGGCCTCAGCTCGGCGTCGGGCCACCCGAATCGTGCCTACGTGCTCGCGTCGACCTCCAAGATCACGTTCGCCGGCGCCGGCGTGAGCTTCCTGGGCTCGTCCGCGGAGAACATCGCCTGGTACCTGCAGAAGCTCGGCAAGCGCACGATCGGTCCCGACAAGGTCAACCACCTGCGGCACCTGCGGCACCTGCGCGACGTCGACGGCGTCCACGCCCTGATGGACGAGCACCGCGCGATCCTCGCGCCGAAGTTCGACGCCGTCCTCGAGATCCTGGCCGACCGCCTGGGCGGTCATGACGTCGCCGAGTGGACGACACCCCGGGGCGGCTACTTCGTGAGTCTCGACGTGCCCGACGGCACCGCCAGCCGCGTCGTGCAGCTCGCCAAGGAGGCCGGTATCGCACTCACGCCGGCGGGCGCCTCGTTCCCCTACGGCCAGGACCCCCGCGACCGCAACATCCGCATCGCGCCCTCCTTCCCGTCGATCGAGGACCTGCGCGCCGCGATGGAGGGGCTCGCCACCTGTGTCCTGCTCGCTGCGGCGGAGCAGCACCTGGCGTCCTGACGTGCGTGTCCTCGTCGCTCCGGACAAGTTCGCGGGCACCCTGACGGCCCCCCAGGCGGCTGCGGCGATCGCCGAGGGCTGGCACCGCACGGCGCCCGGCGACGTGGTCACCACCGTGCCCATGGCCGACGGTGGGCCGGGATTCGTCGACGCGCTCCATGCCGCGGGCTCGGGGCAGCTGCGCGCCGTCACGGTCGCCGGCCCCGACGGACGACCGGTCCCGGTGACCCTCCTGCTGGACGGTGAGGACGCCTACGTCGAGTCGTCCCAGGCGTGCGGGCTGCACCTGGTCGACCCGCCCGACCCGTGGCACACCTCGACGCGCGGCGTGGGCGAGGCCGTGCGTGCCGCCGTGGACGCGGGAGCGCGTCGTGTCGTCGTGGGTCTCGGCGGCAGCGGCACGAACGACGGGGGAGCGGGACTGCTCGCCGCCCTCGGCGCCAGCGGTGACCGACCGCTCGACGCCGGACCCGCGGCGCTGCGCGGCATCGAGGAGGTCGACCTCGGGCCCGCGCGGGCCGCGGTCGAGGGCGTCGAGCTCGTCGCCGCGACCGACGTGGACGTCCCGCTGCTCGGGATGTTCGGCGCCACCAAGACCTTCGGACCGCAGAAGGGTCTCGCCGAGGCGGACGTCGTCGCGGTCGACGGCGTGCTCGACCGGTGGGTCGTCGCGACGTGCGGGGCGACGCCCGCCGAGCGCCGCGTCGCGGACGCCAAGGGAGCCGGCGCCGCCGGCGGCCTCGGCTTCGCGCTGCTCCTGCTGGGCGCCGAGGTCACCCCTGGCATCGGTCTCGTCGCCGACGCCGTCGGGCTCGACGCCGCCTGTCTCGCCCACGACCTCGTCGTGACGGGCGAGGGCACCTACGACCACTCCTCGCGCAGCGGCAAGGTCGTGCACGGCGTCGCCGAGCGGGCGCAGGCCGCAGCCCGTCCGTGCGTGGCGCTCGCGGGGCAGGTGACCGTCGGGTCGCGCGAGATGCGTGCGATGGGCGTCGAGTCGGCCTACGCCGCGGCGGACCTGGTCGGGCTCGAGTCGGCCCTCGCCCGACCGCACGACGCACTCGTCGAGCTGGCGGCGCGCTGCGCCAGGACGTGGTCGCGACCCTCGTGACGTGGGTCGGGGCGTTACGATGGGAACAGATCGTCCCGAGGTCGTGTTCACCCACACGACCGGCAGTCCACCCACGGAGATGACATGAGCGTCGACAGCACCACCACCCCCGTCGAGATCCAGAGCGAGAAGCCTGCTGACGGCATCACCCTGACCGACGGAGCGGCCGGCAAGGTCCGCAGCCTCCTCGAGCAGGAGGGCCGCGACGACCTGTCGCTGCGCATCGCGGTGCAGCCGGGCGGCTGCTCGGGCCTTCGGTACCAGCTCTTCTTCGACGAGCGCGCGCTCGACGGCGACGAGGTCCGCGACTTCGACGGCGTCAGCGTCGTCGTCGACCGCATGAGCCTGCCGTACCTGCACGGCGCCACGATCGACTTCGTCGACACGATCGAGAAGCAGGGCTTCACGATCGACAACCCGATGGCGACCGGATCGTGCGCCTGCGGCGACTCCTTCCACTGAGCCGCTGAGTGGCGGGCAGTGCCCGACCGACCAGATCACACGACGACCTCCTGCACCCGCAGGAGGTCGTCGTCTATCGTGCTGGGGTGCATCTCGCCATCGCCGGTTCGGTCGCGACCGACCACCTCCAGGTCTTCTCCGGAAAGTTCTCCGACTCGCTGGTCCCGGACCAGCTCGACAAGCTCGCGGTCTCCTTCCTCGTCGACGACCTCGACATCCGCCGGGGTGGCTGCGCCGCCAACATCTCCTTCGCCCTGGGCGCCCTGGGGCACCGGTCCACGCTCGTCGCGGCCGTCGGCACCGACTTCGCCCAGCAGGGCTACCAGGCATGGCTCGAGAAGGCGGGCGTCGACTGCTCGCTCGTGCACGTCTCGCCGACGCTGCACTCGGCCCTGTGCACCATCACGACCGACGAGGACCACGCCCAGATCGTGACCTTCTACCCCGGTGCCATGTCGGAGGCCCGGCAGATCGACGTGGGCGCGATCCACGCCGATCGTCCGATCGACATCCTGCTGGTCGGTCCGGACGACCCGGCCGGCATGCAGCGGCACACCCAGGTGGCCCGCGAGCTCGGCATCGCGTTCGCGGCCGACCCCTCGCAGCAGCTCGCGTGGGCCGACGGCGAGCTCATCCGCGACCTGATCGACGGTGCGGCGTACCTGTTCAGCAACGACTACGAGGCCGCTCTCATCGAGAAGAAGACGGGCTGGAGCTCCGAGGACGTGCAGTCGCGCGTCGGCACCCGCATCGTGACGCGAGGTGCCGAGGGCGTCTCGGTCTACCCGGCCGACGGCGTGCCGATCGAGGTGCCCGCCATCAGCGGCGTCACCGCCGTCGACCCGACAGGCGTCGGCGACAGCTTCCGGGCCGGCTTCCTGGCCGGTGTGGCCGCCGACCTCGATCTCGAGCGCAGCGCCCAGATCGGCTGCACGATCGCCGCGAGCGTCGTCGAGACCACCGGCACGCAGGAGTACGTCCTGACGCGCGAGGGCTTCCTGACGCGCCTCGGCGGCACGTACGGCCAGGCCGCGGCCGACGAGGTCGGCGACGCCCTCGCGCTGTCGTGACCGGTCATCTCCTGCCGGCCCCACCGAGGGCCTCAACCAAGGGTCACCTAACTCCGGGCAGCGGCGATGCTGCGCGGTAAGGTGCTCACGTCGTCTCGTGGGTCCGGTGAGACCGGACCGTCCCAAGGAGAAAGGCGCCTCGTGGGTCGGAAGAAGCTGGTGGTTCTCGCCGCCGTCGCCGCACTGGGCCTCAGTGCCTGCTCGCCCGTCGGCGACAACGACCTCAAGCGCCTCGCGCTCCCGGTCAAGAGCAGCGACCGCGGTCAGGCCGTGTGGGACCTGTGGCTCGGCTCGTGGATCGCGACGCTCGTCGTGTTCCTGCTGGTCTTCGGTCTCATCGTCTACGCCTCGGTGCGCTTCCGCCGCCGCAGCGACGACGAGGTCCCGTCGCAGATGCGCTACAACCTGCCGATCGAGGCGCTCTACACGATCGCGCCCGTCATCGTGGTCGCGGTCTTCTTCTTCCACACCGTGACCGCGCAGAACGAGATCCTGAAGGACGTCGAGAACCCCGACCACACGGTCGAGGTCATCGGCTCGAAGTGGCAGTGGGCCTTCAACTACCTCGACGAGGAGGCCGCGGGGGGCACCGACGTGTTCGACGTCGGAACCCCGCAGGACCCGGCCGAGCTGTGGCTCCCGGTCGATGAGTCGGTGCGCTTCGAGCTCAAGTCGCCCGACGTCATCCACTCCTTCTGGGTCCCGGAGTTCTACTTCAAGATGGACGTCGTCCCCGGGCGGGCGAACCACTTCGACATGACCCCGACGCGCGAGGGCACCTTCACCGGGCGCTGCGCCGAGCTGTGCGGCCTGTACCACTCCCGCATGATCTTCAAGGTCCACGTCGTCTCGCGCACCGAGTACGACGCCCACATCGCCGACCTCAAGAAGGATCCCAAGTCCGTCGGTCGGCCCCAGGGCGCCAAGGAAGCGGACAGCATCGCGGGGCTGAACGAGGACGGAGAAGAGGACTGATGGCGACGACAGCTGCGTTCGAGGGCGGATCCGCCCGTTCGATCGCCCGCGAGAAGACGTTCGGCCAGAAGGTCGTCACCGTCCTCACGACGACCGATCACAAGGTGATCGGCAACATGTACCTGATCACGTCGTTCATCTTCTTCCTGATCGGCGGCGTGCTGGCGCTGGCCATCCGCGCGAACCTGGCGCGACCGGGCTCGAACCTGCTCAGCGACGAGGCCTACAACCAGGCCTTCACGATGCACGGCACGATCATGCTGCTCATGTTCGCGACGCCGCTGTTCTTCGGCTTCGGCAACGCGATCATGCCGCTGCAGATCGGCGCGCCCGACGTCGCGTTCCCGCGCCTGAACATGTTCAGCTACTGGCTGTACCTGTTCGGCTCCACGATCGTCGTCTCCGGCTTCTTCGTGCCCGGCGGCGCCGCGAGCTTCGGCTGGTTCGCCTACGCCCCGCTGTCGGACGCGGTCAACTCGCCCGGCATCGGCGGCGACCTGTGGGTCATGGGCC
>JALRCA010000123.1 GCA_023257515.1 Aeromicrobium sp. | reverse complement strand
ACGCAGCTGCTGACCGACGAGATCGGCCGCGACGAGGCGGCGACGAAGATCGCCCAGATCGCCTCGTCCGGCCACCCTCGACCGCGCTGGGCGATCACGCTGGCCTGGGGCTTCACGGCCGCCGGCATCGCCCTGCTGCTGGGTGGCGACTGGTCGGTGCTGCTGGTGGCAGCGGTGGCCGGCATCGGCATCGAGGTGCTGCAGCGCAGGATCGGACGTCTGCGACTGCCGATGTTCTACTCCCAAGCAGCCGGTGGACTGCTCGCGACCGTGCTGGCCGTGGGGCTCTCGGCGCTCCAGGTGCCGATCGAGCCGTCGCGCGCCGTGGCCGCCAGCATCGTCATGCTGCTCGCCGGCCAGGGCCTGGTCGGTGCCATCCAGGACGCCCTGACCGGCTTCTACATCACGGCGAACGCCCGCGTGCTCGAGGTCATGATCGCGACCGCGGGGATCATCGTGGGGGTCTCGATGGGGCTCGCGGTCGGGTCGATGCTGGGGGTGGAGGTCCAGGTCGACGTGGCCCTGCCCGGTCTCTCCCAGGCGCCGAGCGTGATCGCCGGAGCCGCGATCTGTGCCGCCGGATTCGCGTTCACGGCCTACTCGCCCCTGCGCACGGTCGTCCCCCTCGGCGTGATCGGCGGGACCTCGGCCGGCGTCTACTTCCTGCTCGCCAACCACGGTGTCGGCAACGCGACCGCCGCCGCGCTCGCCGCCGTCCTGATCGGTCTGGTCAGCTACCCGATCGCCGGCCGGGTCCGGGTGCCGCCGCTCGTGCTGATCGTGTCCGGCATCGTCCCGCTGCTGCCCGGCCTGTCGATCTATCGTTCTCTCGCGCTGCTCTCCCAGGAGGACATCACCGGGATCCTCTCCATGATCACGGCGGCCAGCTCGGCGATCGGCCTGGCGGCCGGGGCGATCCTGGGCGAGTACATCGCCCAGCCGCTGCGCCGTGAGGCACGCCGCCTCGAGCAGCGCCTCGCCGGCCCTCGACTCGTCGGCCCCCTGCGCGTCCGCTCGGTGCGGCGTCGGGGGAAGGACAAGGACTAGCGACTCGCTCGCCCCCCGAGGCCGCGGTTTACCCGGCCGGCCGGGTAAACCGTCACTTGGCGCGGGATATTCACTGCGCCAGGTGATGGTTTGCCGCGCCGAGTGGCGTCCGGGGGCCGGACGAGCGCCGCGGTCAGCCGGCCTGGGCGGCGAAGCCTGCGCAGAGGGTCGCGATGCCGGCGTCGAGGCGGGAGCGGGGATCGGTCAGGCGCGGTGCGCCGGGTCGCCCTGCCAGGGCGGAGAGCGTCGACGGGGGGTCGTCGAGGCGGCCCGCGAGCAGGTCCTCCAACCCGCTCGGCCCCTCGTCGGCGGGAAGGGAGCGGACGAACGTGTGGCTGACCGCGCCCAGCGCCGCGCCGTTGACGAAGCCCCACACGGTGAGCGCCATCTCGGTCGCCCGCTCGACGTCGACGTCCAGCCCCGCGGCCAGCCCCGCCACGAGCCAGTCGAGGCATCGCAGGGACGACGTGCCGAACCCGTGCCGCGGAAGTGAGTAGGCGAGGACGACCCACGGGTGACGCTGGTAGAGCCGCCAGTCGATGTCGGCAGCGGTCTCGACGCACGTCCGCCACGACGTCGCGGGCTCCGACGGGTAGGGGAAGCGACGCCCGATCTCGTCGGTCATCTCCTGCACCAGGGTGCCGCGGTCGCTCACGTGCCGGTAGAGCGACATCGTCCCCACGCCCAGCACGTCGGCGATGCGTCGCATCGACAGCGTCTCGAGCCCGCCCTCGTCGGCCAGGTCGATCGCTGCCTCGACGATCGCGGCCTGCGTGAGTCGCGTCTCCTGCGGCACGGTGCTCCCCTCGTGGACTTGCCTGCATCCTAGACGGGTGCGTACGGTGTACGCGAGTGCGTACACCGTACGCGCCACACCGTACGCCCCAAACCCAACGCCCCAGACCGCCCCGCCGTCGACGCCTCGAAGGACGCACCGTGCACGAGACCACCGCGACCACGCCGGAGCTGTCCTCACGTCGCGCCTGGTGGGGACTCGCCGTCCTGACCCTGCCGGTCCTGCTGGTCTCGATGGACTTCTCCGTGCTCTACCTCGCCATCCCGTCGATCACCGCGGACCTCGACCCGAGCGCGACGCAGCAGCTGTGGATCCTCGACGTCTACGGGTTCGCGATCGCCGGCCTGCTCATCACGATGGGCAACGTGGGCGACCGCGTCGGACGGCGCCGCATCCTCCTGGCGGGCTCGGCGGTGTTCGGGCTCGGCTCGGTCCTCGCGGCGTTCTCGCCCGACGCCGGTCTGCTCATCGCCTCGCGCGCCCTCATGGGCGTCGGCGGAGCGACTCTGCTGCCGTCGAGCCTGTCGCTCATCGCCAACATGTTCGCCGACCCGCGCGACCGGGGACGCGCGATCGGCATCTGGACGGCCGCGTTCGCCGGTGGCAGCGCGATCGGACCGGTCGTGGGCGGCGTGCTGCTGCACCACTTCTGGTGGGGCACGGTGTTCCTCATCAACGTCCCCGTGCTCGCCGTGCTGCTCCTCGCCGGCCCACGGGTCCTGCCGGAGTACCGAGCCGCGAGCGACGCCCGGTTCGACGTGCCCGGTGTCGTGCTGTCGCTGCTCGGCATCCTGCCGCTCGTCTACGCCGTCAAGGACGTCGCGTCGCACGGCCCGCACCCGCGCGCACTGGCGCTCGCCGTGCTCGGCCTCGTGTCGCTGGCGGCCTTCGTGGCGAGGCAGCGTCGCGCGGCTGCACCGCTCGTCGACCTGCACCTGTTCCGCTCCCCCGCGTTCAGCGCGGCGATCGCCTCGTCACTCGTCGGCATGATGACGTTCGGCGCGATGTCGTACCTGACGGGCGTCCAGCTGCAGACCGCGATGGGCCTCGACGTGCTCGTCGCGGCCCTGGCCGGCATCCCCGTGGCGGTCACCGTCGGCATCTTCTCGATCAGCGCGACCCGGCTCGCCACGCACGGCCACCGCGGGCCCTTCGTCGCCGCGCTGCTGCTGGCCGCCCTGGGCAACCTGGGCCTGGTGGGCCTGTCCGTCGACGGTCCGGTCTGGGTCTACCTCGTCTCGACCGCTGTCGCAGGCATCGGCTACGGCATCGTGTTCAGCCTGGTCTCCGACTTCGTCGTCGGCTCCGTCCCGCCCGAGCGGTCGGGCGCGGCCTCGGGTGTCTCGGAGACGAGCTTCGAGCTGGGCACAGCACTCGGTCTCGCGCTGCTCGGCTCGCTCGCGACGTTCGTGTTCCGCGCCGCGGCGGACGGCCGGCCCTTCGCCGACACGCTCGGCGAGACGGTCGAGCGGGCGCAGCGCGACGGCGACGGAGCCCTGGCGCAGGCCGCTCGCTCGGCCTTCACCGACGGGCTGCACGCCGCCTCGCTGGCGAGCGCGGTGGCGCTCGTGCTGCTCGCAGGAGTCGTGGCTGTGGCGATGCGACGACGCTGAGCGTAGGGTGCGGTAAGCAAGCGCTTACCCCGCCCCGGAGGTCCCATGAAGCTGCGACTGTCACCCGAGGACGCCGCGTTCCGCGACGAGATGCGGGAGTTCTTCACCACGAAGATCCCCCAGCACATCCGCGACACGGTGGCCGCCCGCCACGAGCTCAGCAAGGAACAGATCGTCGAGTCCGTCCAGGTCATGAACGCGGCCGGGCTCGCCGTGCCGAACTGGCCCGTCGAGTGGGGCGGCAAGGACTGGACTCCCCTGCAGCGCCACCTGTGGCACGAGGAGATGCAGCTCGCGGCCGTGCCCCCGCCGCTCGCGTTCAACGCCAGCATGATCGGCCCGGTCATCGCGGCCTTCGGCTCGCAGGAGATGAAGGAGAAGTTCCTGCCGGCCACGGCCAACCTCGACATCTGGTGGTCGCAGGGCTTCTCCGAGCCCGACGCCGGCTCCGACCTCGCGTCGTTGCGGACCAGCGCCGTCCGCGACGGCGACCACTACGTCGTGAACGGCCAGAAGACGTGGACCACGCTCGGTCAGTACGGCGACTGGATCTTCACCCTCGTGCGCACCGATCCCGAGGCCAAGAAGCAGGCCGGCATCTCGATGCTGCTCATCGACATGACCACGCCCGGCCTGACCGTCCGCCCGATCGAGCTCATCGACGGCGGCCACGAGGTCAACGAGGTGTTCTTCGAGGACGTCCGCGTGCCCGCCGAGAACCTCGTCGGCGAGGAGAACAAGGGCTGGACGTACGCCAAGTTCCTGCTCGGCAACGAGCGCGTCGGCGTCGCCCCGGTCGGCTCGACCAAGCGCACGCTGGCGCAGGCCAAGACCGCGAACGCCGAGCGCATCGCCGCCGACCCCGTGCTCGCGGCCCGCGTGGCGTCGCTCGAGAACGAGCTGCTCTCGCTCGAGCTGACGGCGCTGCGCGTCGTCGCGCACTCCGCCGACGGCAAGCCGCACCCGGCCTCGTCGGTCCTCAAGCTGAAGGGCACCGAGCTGCAGCAGGCGGTGACCGAGCTGGTCGTCGACCTGGCCGGTCCGCTGTCCCTCGCGTCCGGGGCCGGTGACGGCTCCGAGGTGCCCGACTGGGCGCGCGTCGCGACGCCGCAGTACCTGAACTACCGCAAGGCGTCGATCTACGGCGGGTCCAACGAGGTCCAGCGCCAGATCATCGCCAAGACCATCCTGGGACTGTGAGGTAACGCCATGGACTTCACCCTCGACTCCGAGACCACTGCGCTGCGCGACGCCGTCCGCGGCCTGCTGTCCAAGGCCTACGACTCGTCCGAGACGCGTCGCGAGGTCACCACCACCGATCCGGGCTTCGGCGAGAAGACGTGGACCCGACTCGCCGAGCTGGGCGTCCTCGGCCTCCCGTTCGCCGAGCAGGACGGCGGCTTCGGCGCCGGCCCGGTCGAGGTCGGCGTCGTCGCCGCGGAGATCGGCCGCGTCATCGCCCCCGAGCCCGTGATCGAGGCGATCACCGCCGGGGGGATCGTGGCCGACCTCGGCTCGGCCGAGCAGCGCGCCGACGTCATCGGCCGCCTGGCCGAGGGCACGCTCATCCTGGGGCTCGCCCTCCACGAGATCGGCGAGCCGGTCACCGCGACGCAGGACGGCGACGCCTGGACGCTCACCGGAACCAAGGAGCCCGTGCTCCACGGCGCCCGCGCCGACCTGCTGGTCGTGACGGCGCAGACCGACGCCGGTCTCGGCGTGTTCCTCGTCGACCCCTCGGCCGACGTCGAGCGCACGGGCTACCGCACGCACGACGGCGGCCGCGCCGCGCGCGTGACGTTCCAGGGCGCCTCGGCCCAGCCGCTCGGCGAGCCCGGCGACGCGTCGCAGCGCGCGCTCGACCAGGCGATCGCCCGCGCCCGTATCGCGTACGGCCACGAGGCCGTCGGCGCGATGGAGACGGCGCTGCGCACGACGACCGAGTACCTCAAGACGCGCAAGCAGTTCGGCGTCACGCTCAACACGTTCCAGGCGCTCACGTTCCGAGCGGCGGACATGTACGTGTCGGTCGAGCTGGCCAAGAGCGCCGTCGAGTGGGCGACCCTCGTGCTCGCCGACGACCCCGACCGCGCGGTCGAGGCCGCCGAGCGCGTGCGGGTCCAGGTCGGGAAGGCCTCGCGCCACGTGGGCCAGGAGGCGATCCAGCTGCACGGCGGCATCGGCATGACGGCCGAGTACTCCGTCGGCCACTACACGAGCCGCCTGACGGCGATCGACCACTGGCTCGGCACGGGCGACGAGCTACTCGCCAGCCTGGCCGGCCAGGTCACGACCTACGGCACCCTCGACCCGCTGCCGGAGTAGGCTCCCCGCCCCCGCCGCCCCCGATTTGTCGAGTTCGATCGCTTCCCGCCCACGGGTGGCGATCGAACTCGACGAATCCTGGATGGGCCCGGTCCGTGGCCGGGGCGTCGCCTGACGGCCCTGGCAAGGAAGGACCCCTCGCGCACCCGACAGAGGTCACTGACCCTTGCTGCCTTCCGGCCCTGGGGGAGTTGGGTGATGTGTCGCCGCGCGAGGGGCTGGTCGCCATCATACGGATCGCCCCCGCTTCGTCCCAACCTGGCCCGGACCGGTAATCTCCTCCACGGAGGATTCGCATAGTGGCCTAGTGCGCTCGCTTGGAAAGCGGGTTGAGTGAAAGCTCTCAGGGGTTCGAATCCCCTATCCTCCGCCACGTCGCACGGCCCCCCGCGTTCCTCGCTGGGGGGCCGTGGTGCGTGGTGACCAGGAACGTCACACGTCGACCCCTTCCGTCCGGGGAGCCGGACGTCCTGCGGCCTCGGAGGTGCGGAACGCGAGGAGTGACGTGAGCACCAGGAGAAGCGCGACGAGTCCTGCGCCGACGCTGGTGGCGTGACCCGTCACGGCGGCGAGGGCGACCGGTGCGGCGAGTCCGACGCTGCCGCCGACCTGCTGGAGCGTCGTGCCGACCGCACCGGCGACCCCTGCGTGCGGGCCGGCGTCCCTGTTCATGGCGCTGCTCGCGTTCGGCATGACCTGCGAGGTGCCCACGCCC
This sequence comes from Aeromicrobium sp., assembly GCA_023257515.1. GTDB lineage: Bacteria > Actinomycetota > Actinomycetes > Propionibacteriales > Nocardioidaceae > Aeromicrobium. Next base: position 17,448 of record JALRCA010000123.1, on the reverse strand, counting down.
ATGAGCGTCAGCGCGACGAGCGCCGTGACGAGATCCGTCGGGGCGAGAGCGAACACCGCCTGACCCAGACCGATCAGGGCCAGGCCGATGCCGATGGATCCGGTCACGGGTCTCGGCCCACGACGTCGAGCCACGGCGAGACCGAGCTGGATCGCCGCCGGGTAGACCAGGAACAGGGCCCCGACCACCAGGGGCGCCAGGTCGTGGTCGCGCTGCAGGGACCCGCTGGCGGAGACGAAGGTCGTGATCGTCGCGACGCCCCACATGAAGAGACCCAGGTAGGCCACCCGTCGGACGGGGTCACGGAACAGGACGACCGGGACCAGGGGCAGGTGCGCGCGTCGGTCCGAGACCACGAAGGCCGCCACCACCGCGACGCCGACGCCTGCGAAGGCCAGCGCTCGCGGCCCCTGCTCCACGCTCGTCAGCGCCTGGATGATCGAGGCCGCTCCTACTGCGAGAAGAACGCCGCGCCACCACCCACGTGCGTGCCCCGCGGACCGTGCGACGCGGTCCCGAGCCAGGACCGAGAGGACCAGAGCCACCACGACGAAGGCGATGTTGACGTACATGCACGCTCGCCACCCGAGGAGCTGCGTCAGGCCACCGCCGAGCAGCAGGCCGATCGCCGTCCCGCTGCCCATGATCGTCCCGAACACGCCATAGGCCCTCGCTCGGTCAGCGCCAGGGAACGCCGCCGACAGTCGCGCCATCGCGGCCGGCGTCATGACGGCCGCACCGACCCCCTGCGCGACCCGGGCGACGATCAGCGTCGCCCCGTCCTGCGCCGCACCGCCGACACCGGACGCGAGACCGAAGACGATCAGTCCGATCGTCATGGCTCGGGTGTAGCCGGCGGCCTGTCCCAGTCGGCCTCCGGCGATCATCAACGAGCCTGCGGCGAGGACGTACCCGGCCAGCACCCATGCCTGGGTCTGCGCGGACACCTGGAGATCGGCGGCCATCTCGGGCACGGCGAGCGACAGGATCGTGGCGTCGACGCCGATCATGAGCTGGCCGGTGACCACGGCCGCCAGGACCAGCCACGGCCTCTGTTCTCGACTCATGAGTCCTCCTATAGTTGGTGTCACCAACGCACGGTATATCGTTGGTGACACCAACACAAGGAGCGACGTGTCCGACCGTCCCCCGCAGCGCCTCCTCCAGACCCCGAGCTGGCTGTTGACCCAGGTCGCCGCCCAGGTCGGCCGTCGGACCCGCGAGGTGTTCGACAGCGCGGGTGCCGGGCGTCACCACTACGCGATCCTCTGCGCCGTCGAGGAGTTCGGGCCGTGCAGCCAGGCCGAGGTCGGCCGACGACTGCACCTCGACAGGAAGGACGTCGCCGACCGCGTCGCCGAGCTGGAGCAGCAGCACTGCATCGATCGCCGACCCGATCCCGACGACCCGCGGCGCAAGGTCCTGCGACTGACGCCTCGGGGCATCGACCGGCTCGAGGAGATCCACGAGCGACTACGTGTCGTGCAGGACGACCTCGTCCACGGGCTCGACCGGTCGGAGCGCGCGGCGCTCGTCTCGGCGTTGCAGACGATCCTCGGTCGGTGAGCGTCGACCGGTGGTTCCCTGACAGGGGCCCCTGACCGGTCGGCTCACCGCCACCACGTGTCGTCAGGGGTGACCGGTCCCTGGCGCTTGTGCTCGGTGCCGACGTAACGAGAGACGAGCGCCGCCGCGACGTCGGCGGCCACCGGCTCGTTGCGCAGGAAGGCGTCGATGTCGGTGTAGTCCAGGCCGAGCTCGTGAGTGTCGGGCTGGCTCGGGACGTCGTCGAGGAGGTCGGCGGTGGGAGCCTTCTGCCAGAGCCGTGCGGGCGCCCCGAGGTGCTCCAACATCGCCGCGCCCTGCGACTTGGTCAGTCCCGCGAGCGGCAGGACGTCCGCGCCACCGTCGCCGAACTTGGTGAAGAAGCCGGTGACCGCCTCCGCCGCGTGGTCCGTCCCGATGACGAGCAGGCCCAGCTGTCCCCCGACCGCGTACTGCGTCACCATCCGGACCCGGGCCTTGATGTAGCCCTTGTGGTAGTCGACGACGTCGCCGATCGCGGCCGTCACCGAGGCGTGGACGGCATCGACCCCCGGCTTGATGTCGACGGCGACGTCGCGGTCGGCCCGGATGAATCCCAGCGCGAGCTGTGCATCGGCCTCGTCCGCCTGGACCCCGTACGGCAGGCGGACGGTGACGAACTGCGCCTGCCCGCCCTCGGCCCTGACCCGCTCCGCGGCGAGCTGGCCGAGCCGGCCCGCGAGGGACGAGTCCTGGCCGCCCGAGATGCCGAGGACGAAGCCCGCGGCGCCCGAGCGGCGCAGGTAGTCGGCGAGGAACGCGACCCTGCGCTCGACCTCGGCGGCGACGTCGATCTCGGGCTGCGATCCCAGGGCCCGCACGATCCGTGACTGGTGCGACTGCTCCATGGGACCACGCTACCCACGGCTTGAGTCCTCGTCACGAGCGTCGTCCGTCACGCCGAACGCGGGGCGCGAACGCCGGATCCGTCCTACCCTGACGACGGGAGAGCCCGTATGGGAGTGCGGGCCAGGGAGAACGGCACCACCATGCGATCAGTCATTCGCTGTCTCGTCCTGATCACGCTCGTGATCGGGGCGATCGGTCTGCCCGGCGTCGTGCAGGCGGCGACGAAGCGCTCGGCCACGCTCGCCGCCAGCACCGCGACGCCGACCGTGTCGTCGGTCGTCACCTTCACCGGCAAGGTCACGCGGTCGCCGAAGCGGACGGTGGTCCGGCTGCAGCGCGCGTCCGGCTCGCGCTGGGTCACCGTCGCGACGACGCGCACCACGTCGTCCGCCGGCGCGTACTCGGTCAAGACGCGCGTCCCCAGCACGGGAGGCGCCGCCAAGTACCGGGCGTACTCGCCCGCGACGAGCCGTCTCAAGGCCGTCGCCTCGGCGTCACGCACGCTCGACGTCCGGCGCCTGGTCACCATCACGTCTGCGCTCTCGCCCTCGGTGGTCGGCGTCGGCTCGACCGTCGCCCTGAGCGGGACGGTGTCCCCCGGCGTCGCCGGGACGGCCGTGACGATCCAGAGGATCGACGGTGCCACCGTCACCGACGTCAAGACCGCGACCGTGTCGCGCAGCGGCGCGTACTCCGCGTCCATCGAGCAGACCAGTGCGGGGACCGTGACGTACCGGGCCTCCATGCCCGCGCGCACGGGCTACGCCGCCGCCGCGTCGCCGAGCCGCTCGGTCGAGGTGCGCGAGGCGCCCGCCCCACCGCGCATCCTCACGACCGACCTGCCGGTGGGCAGGACCGGCACGCTCTACTCGGCTCGACTCCGGACCGAGGGCGACCAGCCCGGCACCTGGAGCGTCGCGCCCGCGCTGCCGACGGGACTGGTCCTGGACCCGGTCACCGGCACCATCACCGGGACTCCCGTGCAGCGCAGCTCCGGCAGCTACACGGTCACGTTCACGCACACCAACGGGTTCCCGGCCGCCAGGCCCCTCGTCCTGACCGTCAACGCCCCGCCGCGGATCACCACGACGTCGTTGCCGGACACCACCAAGGGGACGGCCTACGACCAGCAGCTTGCGGTGGAGGGCGGCCCCGGGACCTGGACCATCACGCAGGGGACGACACCTCCGGGCACGGGCCTGGGGTCGGACGGACGCCTCACGGGCACGCCGACGACCACGGGCACGTCGACGTTCACCGTGACCTTCAAGGCCGTCACGGGCCTCGTGGACCGGCGTCAGCTCAGCCTCGTCGTGCGCGAGCGGGCGATCCTGACCACCGGCCTCGCCGCGGGCACGGCCGGCCGGGCGTACTCGTTCCAGCTCCGCACCGCCAAGGGTGTCGCGGGCACGTGGCGCACCCGGGGCGGCACGTCGCTCCCGTCCGGACTGACCCTCACGCCCGGCGGCCTGCTCAGCGGCACGCCCGGCACCGCCGGGGTGGCGGAGCTGGCGCTCGAGTTCCAGCGCACCGAGAGCAACGCCCCCGAACGACTCGACGCCTCCCTCACCATCGAGGCGGACCGGGCGTTCGCGCCCGCGACCACCGTCGTGGCCGCCGGCGACGCGTCCGCGTGCCGCGTCGGCCCGGACCGGACCTCGTCCTGCTGGGGCTTCAACTACGTGGACCACTTCGGCATCGGCGCGACGTCGAGCCACGTCTACACGACGCCGACGGCCGGCCCGAGCGGCGCCTGGAGCGCCGTCTCGATCGGCGCGTACGCCCACGCGTGCGCGCTCAGGACGGACTCCTCGCTGTGGTGCATGGGATACAACGGCACCGGTCAGCTCGGCACCGGTGACCAGACCTGGACGTCCGTGCCGACGCGTGTCGGCGGGACGGGGGTCCCGACGGCGTGGAAGCAGGTCGCGGCCGACCAGTCCCACACGTGCGGCATCAGCTCCGCCGACCAGCTGTGGTGCTGGGGCCTGGCCCAGGCCCTCGGCAAGCCCTCGCAGACGAAGGACGCCCGGACGCCCGTGCTGGTCGGCTCGGGCTGGAAGCGACTCGCGACGGGTGCTGCGACCTGCGGGATCAAGACCGACGACACGCTGTGGTGCTGGGGCTACGGCAAGGCACCGACGCAGGTGGGCTCGGCGACGTGGCGCTCCGTCAGCCAGAAGACCGACCACGCGTGCGGGATCCAGACCAACGGATCGCTGTGGTGCTGGGGCAGCAACGCGTATGGCGAGCTCGGCAACGGCTCCACCACGAGCTCCACGACGCCGACGCGCGTCGGGACCCGCGCGGACTGGGCCACGGTCTCCGCCGGCGGGCGCAACGGCGAGGGCTTCACGTGCGCGACCACCACGACGGGCGAGGCCTGGTGCTGGGGCAGCAACACCGCCGGTCAGCTCGGCAACGGGTCGACCGCGCGAAGCACCGTGCCCGTGCGTCTCGACTCCACGACGTCGTGGTCGTCCGTGGCAGCAGGCTCGGCCTTCGCGTGCGGCGTCAAGAGCGACGAGTCCCAGCGGTGCTGGGGCAAGGGGACGAGTGGTCAGCTCGGGGACGGCCGGGGCAGCGACAGCACCGTGCCGGTCACGGTCGCGCGCACGACGTCACGGTGACGGCGATCAGTGCGCGGCGGAGTACGCGTCGAGCACGGAGGCCGGCACCCGGCCACGGGCGGGGACGTCGAGCCCCTGCTCCTGCGCCCACGCGCGCACGTCCTTGGCGCTCGGCCCTCCGCTCGAGCCGGAGCCGCCGGACGACGCCGCACGCGTACGTGCCCCGACCCGACGACCGATCGCGATGTACGGCTTGACGGCGTCCTCGAACGATGCGCGCTCCGACGGGGTCAGGTCGACCTCGTAGCCGACGCCGTCGAAGACGAACGCGACGGTGGGCGACGGTCCCTCGATCTCGGTGCCGCTGAGGTCGGAGTAGAACTTTTCGACGGTCTTTCGAGCCATATTCGAAAGTCTATCGAAAGTCCTACTCCGACCGCACTTCGGTGGACTTCTTCTCAGAAGCGCGAATTCACCGACATTGTCTTTCAGCGAAAGCGGCGCACCTTGTAGGAGGAGGTCCAGATCTTCTCGGCCTTGACCGGCTGACCCGGCCGCGAGGCGTGCCAGATGATGTTGTCGCGGGCATAGATGCCGACGTGGTAGACACCGCGGCCGTTGTAGAAGGCGATCAGGTCGCCGCGACGCTTCTGGCCCTTGGGGACGGCGCGGCCCTGCTTGGCCTGGGCGCCCGCGGTGCGGCCGAGGCCGATGTGCAGGGTCTTGCCGTAGACGTACTTGGTGTAGCCCGAGCAGTCGAACCCGCGGCGCGGCGACATGCCGCCGTAGCGGTAGGGCGTTCCCTTGAGCTTCTTCGCCATGGTGGCGACCTTGTGCTTCTGGGTCTTGGACATCGCGTCGGCTGGAGCCTGGGCACCCAGGAAGACGACGGACACGGTCAGGAGGGCACACATGGCCCGCGCGAGATGGCGCATACGGAGACATTCCTTCGGAGCCTGCGAGATGGAGTCTGTCGGACTTGTGATGAAGGTTCACACCGGCGATTCGCCGGTTCGCCCCAGAGCCGCCCCGAGTGCGGCATGGATGACTGTCCCGCGCCGTTCGTCCTCTTTCGATGTCCCGCACGCGCGAACGGCCTCGGCTCGCGTGCGGTCGGCTCCCCCTTGAAACGGAGCCGGCACAACGACGAGGGACGCTACCTCGCGTCCTGCTCGATCACCGAATCGGGTAGGTGAGACGTCAACCACATGTGATCCGCCTCTCCCCCGCGTCGCTCGGCCGACGGCGGCCGCGTCGGAGCACGATCTGCTGTCGTTGCAGGCGCCAACGCGCTTGCCACGACGCAGCACGTTGATGTTCCTGGACATTCGCCTTAGTCTCCTGGGATGCGGCGCCTCCTCGCACTCATCCTCGCCTCGACCGTTGTCGTGCTCGTGCCCGAGGCCGGGGGAGCCGCCGCACCGAGCACGCGAGACTTCTACGCTCCCCCGGCCAAGATCACCGCGAAGCCCGGCACCGTGCTCAAGAACGAGCCGACGATCGCCAAGGCCGAACCGACCGGGCTGCTGAGCGTTCCCGCCACGGCGCGCCGCATCATGTACGCCTCGACGAACCGACGCGGCCAGCGCATCGCCGTCACGGGGACGGTCATCACGCCGAAGGCCGCGTGGACCGGCAAGGGCGCCCGACCCGTGGTCGCCTACGCCCCCGGCACGCAGGGACTGGCGGACCGGTGCGCCGCCTCCAAGCAGCTCGCGGCCGGCACGATGTACGAGGGCTTGATCCTGCAGATCATGCTCGCGAAGGGATGGGCCCTCGTGATCTCGGACTACCCGGGACTCGGCACCCCAGGAGACCACCCCTACGTGCAACGGGTCGACCTGGGCCATGCCGTGCTCGACTCGTTGCGCGCCGCACGACGGATGCGGACCGGGGGTATCTCTCCCGCGTCCAAGATCGCGATCTCGGGCTACTCCGAGGGCGGCACCGCCGCCGCCGGCGCCCTCGAGCTGCGCCGCTCCTACGCCCCCGAGCTTCCGGTCATCACGGGGTTCGTCGGCGCTGCGGCCGCCGACTTCGAGGTCCTGGCCAAGCACCTCGAGGGCAACCTGCAGGCATTCCTGCTCGGCTACACGTCGGTGAGCCTGCAGCAGTCCTATCCCTCGCTCAAGCTCGGCTCCTACCTGTCGCCGTACGGCAAGCGACGCTTCGACGAGCTGCGGAACACCTGCATCGTCGACGCGATCCTGCTCCACCAGTACTTCCCCACGCACCAGATGACCAAGGACGGGCGCAGCATCAACGCGCTCATCACCCGCCCGGCGTTCAAGCGGGCACTGCGCGACATGAAGCTCGGCCAGCGTCCGCCGGACGTCCCGGTGCTCGTCGGCCACAGCGAGCTCGACGAGGTCCTGCCGATCGCCCAGGGTCGCCAGATGGCCCGCGACTGGTGCCAGCGCGGGGCGAAGGTCCAGTTCCGCTCCACGATCGTTCCCGAGCACATCCTCGGCCTGTTCGCACTCATGCCCCAGGCCATCGGGTTCCTCGAAGCACGTTTCGAGGGACGGCCCTTCCAGTCGCAGTGCGGGACGTTCTAGCCGGCTTCGAACGGTGAGGGTCGGCGGTTCCCGGGCTCGTCACGAGCGGGCCCGGGCCAGGGACCCTTCGCTCACGGTCCTGCCAAGAATCCTGCCGCGCGACAGCAGCAACGGTCAGCCACCGATCAGTCGAGGTTGAGGGTGCCCTCTCGGAAACCGCGTAGCGTGTACTTCGCGTCGATGGCAAAGATTGTGCCCTCAGCTTCGATGTCCTCCAGCACTCTTTCCGCTTTGGCCGGATCTGTGCTGAGCGAGTGACTTGCAGCAAGCAATCTCTCTGCTGGCGCAGGGTCGTCCATGAGCTCGGCAATGACTTCAGCGCCCTCTGGCGTATCTCGGATCTTCCTGTAGAGAGCGAGGTGCTTGTCGAAGATTCTGTTCGCCACGCGTGAGACGCCCTGGGATGCTTGCCATTCAAGTGCCAGCTTCCGATACTGCTCTCGCATGTCCTTGGGGTTCATGGTGGCAACGACCTTCCGGTCTCGAGGATTGAGAACGCAACAACACACCAGATCACGAAGAACGTGAGTGCTCGGGTAGCTGTCCGCTTCATGGAGCAGGTGGCTACGAGGGTCGGGCACCTCACTTGAGGCTGTGCCGCAGTCTATCGGTGCGGTCGATGGCTCCCGTCTATGGCAAGTACCGATCAATGAGCGCGAGAATGGCCAGCGACAGCGGAGCAATAACGAACAGCATGATGAGCCAGTCTCGCCTCGTGCGCGGTCCCTCCCGGAAGCCGAGATAGTCCCGCATGGTGTGCTTCTTCTTCTTAGACATAGTGACTCCACAGTCGGCGGCCGCAACCGACGAATCCAGCTCCGATGTAGACCGGAAGCGCGGTTTAACGACCTGACCATACTTTCTGGGGAACCATTCAATTCCCACGTAGTTGGCGACGAATGTGCCGAGAGCCACTGCTGCGACCCCCTCCCCGAACCCCCACAGACACTGCGTGTTTGGAAGTTCCGTGAAGGCGTTCCAGCCTGCTTTCGCGGTGTCCCAGCTGTCGTCCCAGGACTCGCCGCCTCGGTCCGACAGGTTGATCGGATCGCCAGCCGCGTAGTTCTGGCTGGTCATCGTGTGCGGGTCGCTCATGCCGCCCGAGACGGGCTCGGGTGGGGCGAAGTGTTGTTGGATGTCGTTGTAGCGGGCGCCGAGCCAGCGGAACGGTTGTTGTTGGACTCCCAGGGTGCTCTCGTTGTTGCGAATGCGAAGAACCGCGGTCCCGCAGCGGCGCGCGAGGCTCGCTACGGAGCCGCGACGAACCCGCGGTCGCTGAGGAGCGGGACCACGACCGAGGCGTCGACCTCGGCGGCGACGAGCACGTCCTCGTCGTAGCCGGCGGCGACCAGCTCCTCGCCGCTCGTGCAGGCGAGCAGGTGGCCGCGCTCGCGTCCGACCACCAGGCGGTAGGCATCGGCGGCCTGCGCGGCCTCGGGCGAGAGTCCGGGCCAGTCGTGGTCCTCGAGAGCGGCGAGCACCGCACCGGCGCCCCACAGGTCCTCGAGCGCCGGACGCAGGGAACCGTCGGGCCACCGCTCCCCGGCGGCGACCACGGCGATCCGAGCCGTCTCCGCGTCGTTCTCACGCGCGATCCAGTCGGCCACCGCGCGGGCGTTGCGCAGACTGGCGCCCACGACGGTGGTCGCGATCGGGGCGAGCGCCCGGCAGATCGCCGAGCCGTTCGGCGAGGGGAGCAGCAGGCGGGACACCGGGGCCTCGTCACGGATCGAGGTCGGCGAGAGCGTCAGTGCCCCCGGGGTGCCCCGCGGGCCGGCGAGGACCGCCCCGGCCTGCGCGGCCGCGACCGCGGCGTCGTCGGCGCCGTGCGGGTACGGCACCACGACGATCCCCCGGTCGGCAGCGACGGACAGCGCCGTCGTGAACGACAGCACGTCGACCACGACCGCGACGTCGACTCCCTGCGCCACCGCGAGGGCACCGGTCAGCCCCCACTCGAAGCGCACGTCGTGATCAGCCTGGGGCCCGTCCATGATCCTCAGTCTGCCGGGCCACAGGGGCGACGGCACCCACGACGACCCAGGCGAGCGCCACGACGGCCCAGCCGGCCACCGCGTCGAGCAGCCAGTGGTTGCCCGTGCCCACGATCACGACGGTCATCGTGAGGGCGTAGGCGATGCCGAGTGCCCGCCAGACGACAGGCACGCCGAGCCGCACGAGGACGATCGCGACCCACAACGCCCAGCCCGCGTGCAGCGAGGGGAACGCCGCCAGCTCGTTCGTCCAGCCACCGAACCCCTTGGGGGCCGAGGCGTCCGCGCCCCACCAGCCGACCGACTGGTGCAGGGCCAGGACGTCGACGTAGCGGCCGTCGACGAGGCGGGGCGGGGCGGTCGGGAGTGCCAGGTAGAAGCCGAGGCCCATGACGGTCGCCAGCACGAGGGCACGCCGAGCCATGAGGTACTCGGGCCGCCCACGGCGCCACAACCACACCAGCACGCCGAGCGTCACGAGGTAGTGGGTCGTCGCGTACCAGAAGCTCCCGGCGACGCCCAACCAGTCGACCGCGACGAACAGGTCGTTGAGCCTGGCCTCGACATCGATCCGCCAGGCCTTCTCGACGTCGAGGATGTCGAGCGCGTGGCCACGGGCCGGCGCGAACTCGTCGGACGCGAGCATGCGCGACGCGCAGTAGGCGATGTACAGGAAGGCGATGAGGCCGATCTCTGCCGAGGCCCGACGCACCGCGACCGGCACCCGAGCGACCCGCGCGACCAGTCGGCCCGTCGTCCGCACGTCGAGGCTGGCCATGTGGGCCATCCTTGCGCCGTTCCAGGACCGCGACAACAGGAGTTGCCCTGAGGTTCACCCTGAGGACATCCCCGGGGGGATCAGCGCCGCCGCTTGAACAGGTTCTTGACCACCTCGCGGACCAGCGTGCGCGAGGCCTCCTTGGCCGCCTTGTCGAGCGTCGACTCCCTCCGCGAGGAGCGCGTCGAGCGCGTTCGGGGGCGCGCGCCCGCCTCCTTCTCGAGCCTCTCGGCCTCGCGGCGGGTGCGCTCGGCGGACTCGGTCGCCTCGGCCTGAGCCCGGCTGGCACTCTGCTGTGCCTGCAGGGACTCGGCGGCCGAGGGCGGATCCACCGCCGTGCCGTAGGTCGCGAGCAGGGGCGAGGCCTGGACGGCGGCCTGCATCGCGGGCGCAGGCGTCGGCTCCATCGACCCCTGGGGTGCGCGGACCCGGGTCCAGGCGACCGGCGACGGCGCGCCCTTCTCGTTCATGACCGTCACGACCGCCTCGCCCGTCGCGAGCTGCGTGAGGACCTCGGCCAGGTCGTACGACGACGTCGGGTACGTCGACACGGTCGCCTTGAGGGCCTTGGCGTCCTCGGGCGTGTGGGCGCGCAGCTGGTGCTGGATGCGCGACCCGAGCTGGGCCAGCACGTCGCTCGGCACGTCCTTCGGGGTCTGCGTCACGAAGAAGACGCCGACCCCCTTGGACCGGATGAGTCGCACGGTCTGCGTCACGAGCTCCAGGAAGTCCTTCGACGCGTCCCTGAACAACAGGTGCGCCTCGTCGAAGAAGAACACGAGCTTGGGCCTGTCGGTGTCACCGACCTCGGGCAGCTCCCTGAACAGGCTCGTGAGCAGGTGCATGAGGAACGTCGAGAACAGCGCCGGCTTGTCCTGGACTCCCGGGATCTCGAGCAGGGAGACGACGCCGCTGGTACGGCCGTCGGACGTCTGGGTCGTGCGCAGGAAGTCCGACGCGGCGATCTCGGGCAGCCCGAAGAACGCACCCGCACCCTGATCGGCGAACGCGATCAGCTCGCGCAGGATGACACCAGCCGTCGCCGGCGACAGGCCACCGAGCGCCTTGAGCTCGGCCTTGCCGTCGCCCATGAGCCAGGTGAGGACGGCCCGCAGGTCGTCGAGGTCGACGAGCCGGCGATCGGTCTGCCTCGCGTAGTGGAAGACGAGGCCGAGCGAGGACTCCTGCGTCGCGTTGAGACCGAGCACCTTGCTGAGCAGGACCGGTCCGAACGACTCGACCGACGCCCGGATCGGCACCCCGGTGCCGAGACCGCCGAGCGTGAAGAACTCCGTGGGCGTGGCGTTCGGGGTCCAGTCCTGGCCGATGCTGCGGCACCGCTCGAGGAGCTTGTCGCTCGGGGTGCCGGGCGTGGCGATGCCCGACAGGTCGCCCTTGACGTCGGCTGCGAACACGGGCACCCCGTGGGCCGCGACCTGCTCGGCGAGCACCTGCAGCGTCTTGGTCTTGCCCGTGCCGGTCGCGCCGGCCACGAGCCCGTGCCGGTTCAGCATCGCGAGCGGGATGCGCACCTGCACGCCCGGAAGGGGGTCCGCCTCGACGAGGGCGCCGATCGCGAGAGCGGCTCCCTCGAAGGCGTAGCCCGCCGAGACGGCCTGCGCCGCCTCCGAGAGCGGAGCCGTGGCCGGGTCGTCAGACGTCTCGGCGGCCGCCTCGGTCAGCGCCTCGACCTTGGCGCGAGCCTCTGCGGCGACCCGCTCGGCCTCCGCGGCCGCCTGCTCGGCGGCGCGCAGCGCCTCGTCCCCGGACTCCGGCGTGCTCATGCGCGACAGGCTACCGGGACCCGGCGTCGCGGCTGTCTACACTGACCGGGTGATCTTTCGGCGGGTGGGTGACGGCAGGCCGTACCCCGAGCACGGGTTCTCACAGAGCCAGTGGGCCGAGATCTCCCCGTCCCAGGTGCGGCTCGACGAGCTGACCACGACGAAGTCGAAGCTGGACCTGGAGCTGCTCCTCGACGAGGACTCCACCTACTTCGGCGACCTGTTCGCCCACGTCGTGCGCTGGCGCGGCGACCTGTACCTCGAGGACGGCCTGCACCGGGCCGTCCGCGCCGCGCTGCACCAGCGCGCCATGCTGCACGCCCGCGTGCTCGACCTCGGGAGGACCGCATGACCCGGCCCGCTCGCCCCCTCGTGCTGCTCGGCGCGGCCGTCGTCATGCTCCTCGGGCTGTTCGTCGGCTTCCGGCTGCTGACCGCCGAGGCCGACACGACGGTCGACGGCCCGCAGTGCGTCGACCGCACCGTCAAGACGGGCGACCAGCTGACGTCCAACCTCGTCAAGGTCAACGTCTACAACGTCAGCCAGCGCTCGGGACTGGCCAACCGCGTCAGCATCAACCTGCAGCGGCGCGGTTTCCTGGCCGGCGAGATCGGCAACATCCAGACCAAGATCCGCCCGGGCCGGGCGACGATCGTGACCAACACGCCCGACGACCCGCAGGTCCTGCTGGTCGCTGCTCAGCTCAAGGGCGTCAAGATCCTGGAGCCCGACACCGAGCTCAAGGACGGCGTCTCGGTCATCATCGGCGACGCGTACGACGGCCTCAAGAAGGGCGCCGAGCGCAACCTCACCGTCTCGCAGCCGGTGACGGTGTGCGTGCCCGACGCCGACGTCGACGTCAGCTGAGTCGGCTCACGCCGTCGCGTCGTCCCACCCGGCGAGCCGACCCTGTCGGCCGACCGCGCGCAGCCGCGCCTCGGTGGCCTCGCGCGTCTCACGCGTGACGACGACGAGCAGGTCGTCGCCACGCTCGATGCGGTGCGTACGGTGCGGCACGAATGGCACCCCCTCGCGCACCACGAGCGAGACCGACGCGCCTTCGGGCAGCCGGAGCTCGCCCACCTCGACGCCGGCCAGCCGTGACTTGTGCGGCACGTGGACCTGCAGCAGGTCCGCCGAGATGCGTTCGAGCGGCGCGGCCTCGACCTCGACGTCCCGGACCTCGACGTTCAGCACACCGCACCAACGCGCCAGACGACCGAGCGGCGCGACCTGCACGAGGGTGTAGACGACGACCGCCACGAACACGATGTCGAACAGGTCGTTGGCGCCCGGGACGTCGGCGGCGAGCGGGATCGTCGCCAGGATGATCGGCACGGCCCCGCGCAGGCCGGCCCAGGCCAGGAACAGCTGCTCACGCCACGGCACGCGGTAGGGCACCGCCACGACCGCGATCGAGACGGGTCGCGCGACGAACGTCAGCACCGCGCCGACGCCCAGACCGGTCCAGACGTGCCACCAGCGCAGCTCGTCCGGGTTGGCGAGCAGGCCGAGCATGACGAACAACCCGATCTGGGCGAGCCAGCCGATGCCCTCGACGAACGATCGCGTGGCCACGCGGTGCGGGAGCTCGGTGTTGCCGAGGACGAGCGCCGACAGGTAGACAGCGGCGAACCCGCTCGCGTGGATGCCGGTCGCCGCGCCGTAGGACAGCACGCAGAACGCCAGCACCACGAGCGGGTAGAGGCCCGAGGCGGGCAGCGCGAACGAACGCAGCAGGCGTGCCGACAGGAAGCCCACGACCAGCCCGACGAGCCCTCCGGCGACGAGCTCGAAGACGATGAGGCCCGAGAGGGCGAGGATCCCGTCGTCGGCGACGTGGCCGGCGCTGATCGCGGTCACGAGCACCACGATCGGCGCGTCGTTCAGGCCCGACTCGGCCTCGAGGACGCCGGTGATCCGCGGCTTGAGCGGGACCGCGCGCAGGACGCTGAACACCGCGGCAGCGTCGGTCGGGGTCAGGACGGCCGCGACCAGCACCGCGATCTCCCACCGCAGACCGAGCAGGTGGTGGGCGCTCAGCGCGACGATCAGGACGCTGACCGCCGAGGCCGCGGTCGCGAGCAGCACACCCAGCCCCAGGCTCGGCCTGACGTGCTCCCACCTTGTCGTGAGACCGCCCTCGGCCAGGATCAGGATGAGGGCCGTGAGGCCGAGCGCGAGGGCCAGGTCGGCGTCGTCGAACTGGATGCCGGCACCCGAGGACCCGAGCGCCAGACCCAGGGCGAGGTACAGGAGGAGCGACGGGAGTCCCGCTCGCACCGAGACACGGACGGCGAGGATCGCCGCGATGAGGACCGCGGACCCGATCAGGAGGAACGCGTCGAGGTCGTGGACGTCCACCAGTCCTCCTCGCGTTCGTCGTGGGGCGATCCTATCGGTGGGCTCTCCTCACCCGCCGGGCCGTTCGACGTCCGCGGGACTGGCTGGTCTGACACGAGGCTGCCTGACTGACAGGGTGGGACCGTGGATCGACGCCGACTGCTGCTGGGCACCGCGGGGGCCGCGACCCTGGCATGGCTCGGCGCCTGCTCGACGTCCAGCGACCCGAAGGAGAGTGGCGTGGAGACCCTGACCTACGGCGACGACCCGTCGCAGCGCGTGGAGCTGACACGACCCCGGGGCGAGGCGAAGGGTGTCGTCGTCGTGATCCACGGTGGGTTCTGGAGGTCCCAGTACGACCTGTCACTCGGTCGTCCCCTCGCCAAGGACCTCGCCGCCCACGGCTGGCTCGCGGCCAACATCGAGTACCGCCGCGTCGGCGACGGCGGCGGGTGGCCCACGACCGGTGACGACGTCGCCCGGGCGATCGACGCCGTGGGCGCCACGCCCGACGTCGACACCTCGACCCTGCTCACGCTCGGGCACTCCGCCGGCGGCCACCTCGCCACGTGGGTCGTCGGTCGTACGCAGGAGACAGCGGTGACGGGCGTGGTGTCGCAGGCCGGTGTGCTCGACCTGTCCGCGGCGCGCTCCGCGGGGCTCGGCGGCGGCGCGGTCGACGCACTGCTCGGCAGCGGTGGCGACCTGCGCGACGCGGACCCCATGAGCAGGATCCCGCTCTCGGTCCCCGTCCGGTGCATCCACGGACGCGACGATGCCAACGTGCCGATCTCGCAGTCGAAGGACTACGTGGCCGCAGCCACCAAGGCCGGCGCCGACGCCACGCTCACCGAGGTCGACGGCGACCACTTCGTGCTCATCGACGTCCGCTCCGACGTGTGGCGCCGCACCCGCGGCCTGCTCGACGACCTCGCCGCCTGAGCCCACGCCTCTCGTCCCTTCGACAGGCTCAGGGACCCAAACCGGCCGTCCCTTCCCCCGGCCGAGCCTGCGTCCCGCGGTCAGGACTGGTCGTCGACCCAGCCGCCGGTGCGGGCGTGGAGCTCGGCGCAGACGCCGCGGTAGAGACGCTCGACCTCGGGGCTGCTGAAGCCTGTCGCGCCGGCCATCTGGTCCGAGCGCGCCTGGAACCACAGCGCCGCGCGGAGCCGGGCGATCCCGAGCTCGCCCCCGAGGGACTCGCCCGCGTCGAGGGCTGCGAAGACCGGGCGGTACGCGAGGGACACGACGTCGCTCGTCGCGGACGAGAAGTGGAACGCCGCGTCGTAGGTGCGGGCGAACGCATGCACCGCGTCCCACGGGGCGTCGGGCTGCGGCACACGGATCCGCTTCGACACCGCGAGCTGCTTCTTGCGCTGCGCCGGCTGGCTCACGACACGACCTCCGCGAGGTCGCGCACGGCGTGCGCGTAGCCGTGGACCCCCTCGCCGACCACGACCACCGCGGCGACGTCGCTCAGGAACGAGTGGTGTCGGAACGACTCCCGCGCGTAGACGTCGGAGACGTGCACCTCGGCGAACGGCAGCCCGACGCCGGTGAGGGCGTCGCGCAGCACGACCGACGTGTGCGTCAGGCCACCGGGGTTGATCACGATCGCCGCGTGCGTCGTGCGGGCGGCGTGGATCGCGTCGACCAGCACGCCCTCGTGGTTGCTCTGCAGGTGGTCGACCTGCCAGCCGACCTCGGCGGCGGCGTGCTCGACCAGCCGCACCACGTCGTCGAGGGTGTCGCGGCCGTAGACCTCGGGCTCGCGCACGCCGAGGAGATTCAGGTTCGGGCCGTTGAGCAGCAGGAGCCGGGGCACATCGTCCACGCACCCACGCTACCGCTCACGTGACCGCTGCCACCTCGGGTCGCCGACCGGCGCCGGGTACCGTGGAGGACCCAGCAGAAGGAGCCCCCCATGAGCACCATCGTCGTCGGCCACGTGTCGACGCCCGAGGGCACCGCGGCACTCGACTGGGCGCTCACCCACGCCTCGTCGACGGCGTCCCACCTGGTCGTCGTCGCCTCGGACAGTCCCCATCCCGACGTCTCCCCCGAGGACGTCGTCAGCCAGCTCGAGGCCCGCCTCACGGACGCCGGGGTCCAGGGCGAGGTGATCCACTTCGTCGGCAGCAGCGGCGCCGCCGACTCCATCCTCGACCATGCGGAGCGCACCGACGCCGCGCTCGTGGTGATCGGCCAGCGCCGCCGTTCGCCCGTCGGCAAGATCGTGCTCGGCTCGACCTCGCAGCGCGTGCTGCTCGAGGCCGACTGCCCGGTCGTCGCCGTCAAGGCACCCCGCTAGCCAGCTGGCGCGATGCCGTCCAGGTCGGTCCGCCCGTCCGCCGCGGAGAGACAGCGGGACATGCCCGGCGACTCGATCGTGTCCGACGCCGACGTGGTCATGGATCGTGCGTTCACGCTCGCGGCGCCTCCGCACGACGCCTGGCCGTGGTTCGTGCAGCTCGGCAAGGACCGTGCCGGCTGGTACCTGCCGCGCTCGGTCGAGCGGTTCGTGCCCGTTCGGCGCCGCGCCCGGCGTCGCATCGACCCCGACCTCCAGGACCTCGCCCTCGGTGACGTGATCCCGGACTGGGGTGGTCCCGGCGCGGCCTTCGAGGTCACCGTCCTCGAGCCACCTCACGTGCTGGTGCACACCAGCACCCGGGGACGGGTGCGCCTGACGTGGGCGATCGTGCTGACCGGTGAGGGCGCCAGCACGCGCGTCCACCTCAGGCTGCGTCTCGGTGGCATCCGGCGAGAGCGCCTCGTCAGGCTCGCCGGTGGTCTGCTCGACTGGCTGACGATCGTCGGACTCGCGGCCGGGCTGCGCGAGCGCCTGGCCGCCCACGCGGGCTAGGTGTATCCGGCCAGGACGTTGGTGACGGCGGGTCTGGTTGAACGTGGGAGAACCTCCGAGTGGGATGTGGCTTGTCGAAGGCCCACTCCAACCCGGAGGTTCTCGTGTCCCACGCTAATGCC
>JALRCA010000080.1 GCA_023257515.1 Aeromicrobium sp. | reverse complement strand
CTTCCGAGCCCAGGTCATGAACGCCTACGAGAACCGGTGCGCCGTATGCAATCTCGGGCATGCTCGCCTACTCGACGCGGCGCACATCATTGCTGACACCGAGCCACAGGGTCAGCCGGTCGTGCCGAACGGACTCGCCATGTGCAAGATCCACCACGCCTCGTACGACGCCGGGATTCTGGGAATCCGACCCGACGACCTCACTCTTCACATCCGTCAAGACGTCCTCGACGAGGTTGACGGACCCATGCTCAGGCATGGACTGCAGGAGATGCACGACGCGACGTTGATGAAGCTGCCGTCGTCGCGCGCAGCACGTCCCGATCCGGAACGTCTTGCGGTGCGATACGCGAACTTTCTCAGCGCCTGACGCATGACGAAGCGCCCCGACTCACTCATGTCGGGGCGCTTCGCTTACTGCGTGATCAGCTGCTGGCGCTTGTCAGGTTGGCATTCCTGTTTGCCGCTGCCTTAGGGCGCTGGGCGAGTCATGGAGTCGTCACTAAGCGGGGTTCAGCGCGCCCCGCTGCGCGGTCTTGCCTGTCCCATCAGGCATCGGTCAGAGGGCGTGAAGGCAGGCGGGGTAATCAGCGAGGTGTTGCGCTCCGATGTGTTCTTGGGCGAGGCGTTGACCAGCCGTGAGTAGGTCGTGGACTGGTTGCCGTAGGTGGGCGGGGAGCCACGCGGTGGCGTCGCTCGCGGTGGTTTCGCTGATTCGTGTCGTTGTTTGCGGTCGCCCGACGTCGAGGAGTGCCGTGTAGAGGCTGGTGGCCGGTTCGACTGGTGGGAGTCCGGCGTCGTGGGCGGTTCGTGATGCCGAGGCGGGGATTTGAAGTCCGCGTAGGTCGAGGTCGCCGAAGTAGACGACGCGGGTGACGGTCTGTCGCAGGCGTGGGATGGAGAGGACGGAGGCTTCAAAGCCGCCTCCGCTGCCCCAGCCGATGACGCCGACGTGGCCGGGGTTATCCGTGAGGGCGTGGGTGAGTGAGTCGAATGTGTCGCTGTTTTCGACAATGAGCAGGGTGGTGCCGTCGCCGACGGTTTCGTGGGTGAAGCGGGGCGCAGCTCGACGGGTGCGCAAGAGCGTGAGGGTGAGCCGGTCGGATGCGAAGAGGCTGGTGCGGATGAGCCGGTCGAGTGTTTTCTCGTGACCGAAGATTTCGAGTGACCGTTCGCGGAGTGGCACGACAAGATCACTGGTCTGGCCGTGGCTGTGGAGCCACCGATTTATGGTCTTGAGGTCTGTGCGGTGCGCGGAAGGGACCTTGGTGTCGGGGACCCATGCGAGCGTGGGGTGCCAGACGGTGCTGCGTTCGATGCCGGTTGGCTCCTGCGCTTTCGGGAGGGTGACGAAGCGTGGGAGGTGGGGGTGTTCGATGCGGTCCCACGAGGTCGAGGCGGGTAGTTCGAGCGCGCCGATGGCGGCGAGTTGTTTCAGGGTGTTGAGGAGGAGTTGTCGCCGGTTGGGGGCGAGACGGGTGGCGGGGTCGGTGTCGTCGAAGATGCGCCACAGTTCGAGCAATTGCACTCGTCGTCGGGGCCATCCGGTCAATGCGTGGCGGAACCTGAGGGTGCGAGGGTCGAGAGTATGGTCGGCTACCGTGGATGTCTGCGCGGGGTCCATCGAGTCGTGGGTGGTGTCGCCGCTGCTCATGCGGCGGGCTCGGTGTCAGGCGCGGTGGTCGATTCGGCGACGGTGGCGCTGTCCGGAGTCGCAGTCGAGGGGCGGCGGAAGAGTCGTGCGGCGGTGATCTTGCCGGTCTCGTCGGGGTCGCCGAGGGTGTTGAGGTTGGCGCGGATTTCGTCGTCGACGGTGAGGTACTTCTTGCCGCTCCGCATGTCTTGATCGTTGCGGAGCCGAATGATGAGCGGGAAGACCGAGAGGGCGTTGGTGTCGAAGAGCCCGGTTGTGTAGACGAGTTGGACGCCGAGGGCTTGGGCGACGCCAAGTTGTAGGTCGAGGAGGTATCCGGCGGAGGCGCGTCCGATGGGGTTGTCGAGGAAGAGGACTCCGGCGTGGTTGTTGCGGACGCGGCCTCGGTCGTTGGCTCGGAGCGCGGCCATGGTGCAGTACAAGATGATGGCGGCGGTGAGGAGTTGTCCGCCGGAGAACACGTCGGCGACTGCGTTAATGCGGACCCGTTCGGTGCGCATGGTGGCGTCAGGTTTGAGCATCTCGACTTTGACGCCCTTGGGGAGGGCGGCACGGACTCCCTTGAGGACGATGCTGACCCCGTCGCGTTTGCCGCTGGCTTTTCCGCCGGTGGGGTTCGCGCCGACCTGCGTGAGGCTGTCGATGACGGTGCCGAGCCTTTCGTTGAGGACGGCGGGGTCGGGGTCGGCAAAACGGATCCGTAGGAAGTGTTGACCGGCCCAGTCGCCGAGGGTGTCGGGTAGTGCGCTGAGCCGTTCGGCTGCGTGAAGGGTGCGCAGGGCGGCTTCGACGTGTCCGCGCAACTGGATGATGATTCCGTTGCGGTGACGCTCAATCTGGGCGAGTTCCTCGTGCAGGGACTTGAGGCGAGGTTTGAGCATGGTTTCCCAGTCGGGGCCGTGCTCGTGGAGCCGTTCGACGGCGGTGGCGAGGATCTGGTGTCGAATGGGTGAGTCGACCGATTCGAAATGTCGGTCTCCGGCGTAGGAGAACAGGGCTCCGGAGGTGGCGGTCACCTCGTTGGTGGCTTGGGCGAGAAATTCGTCAGCGTTGCGCAGCGTGGTCAGGGTGCTGTCTCGTTCGGTGCGGGCGGCGGCAAGGGTCCCGGCGAACGCGGCGGTGGTGTCGGGGTCAATGTTTTCGTCGGCGGGAACAGACCCGGCGAGAGACATGACAAGACTGTTGAAGCCCTCGGCGCTGATACCGGTGGCGCGGATGGCCGTCTGGGTGTTGCTGAGACGAGTGTTGACTTCGTTCAGGCGCACATAGGCGGCGTCGCGGTCTGTTTCGGCACGGCGGACCAGTTCCTCGCCATGCGGGATCGACTGCGGGCGTCCGTACGGTTCGAGCGCGATGTCTTGCCGTTGAATCGCCTCAAAGGCCGCGCGCAGTTCGCCGACCGTGGCGCTGGCCCGTTGGACTGCTGCGTCGAGTTCTTCGACGCGGCGGCGGGCGCGGCTGGTGGCGGCTGCCCGACCGGGGGCGTCTCCCCCGTCCGGTGAGGCGAGGAGGCTGGTGGCCTCATCCCGGATGTTGATGGGGAGGTTCTGCACCGCGCCGTGGGCCTCGGCTTCAGCCCGTTCCCGGTTGTCCAGTTCGGTCCTGAGATTGGCTCCGACCTGCACCTTTTCGTAGGTGTCGCGGGCAGCGCGATAGGTCGCTTTAAGTGACTCGATGGGTTCGGTCGGCGGTGGCCCGTCAAGGGCGGGGGTGCCTCCGCCGAAGATCTCGGTGATGTCCTGACGGTGCGCGCTGGCAGTGCGCTTGTGGTCGTCGGCGAGCCGAATCGCTTCCTCCCGGCGGACTCGTAGCCGCGCGGCTTCGGCGTTCATTTCTTGTGCGGTCTTCTCGGCGTCTGCCTGGTTGTCGCGTGCGGCACGAACCGTTTCGGTCCATGCCGGGAGTTGTGCGTGCTCGACTGCGAGCGAGGTGAGGCGTTCGTTGCTCCGTCGGGTCTGCTCGACGGCGTCGCGTAGGGCTGGCAACGAAGCGGCGACGGCGTCCTCACGTGCGGTGACATCGTCGAGCGACGCCTCGGCGTCGGTTTGGGCTTGTTCGGCTTCCTCGACCGCTGTGACGGTGGACTGGTGCTCCTCGGCCAGCGTGGTGAGGGCCCCGGAAGGGTAGGTGTCGCGCCATCCGTGAAGCCGGGTTCGCAGGGACCGGTCTGACTCCAACTGCTTGTCAAGGGCCGCGATCTGGTGGCCGCGTTGTGCCTGTGCAGTGCTGATGCGGTCACGTTCGGTGGCCGCAAGGTCTTCGTCGTACAGGGCCGGGTTGGGTGGGACGACGAAGGTGACTCCGATGGGGCTGGTGCCGATCATGTCAGCGAAGGTGCTGGTGTCACCGACGGCGACCACAGCCGACGGGAGGAGCCGTGCGTCGGTGAGGACGTGGCGGGCGTGGTCAGCGTGAGCGGGGTTGTTGAGGACTACCCCGTCAACGAGGTACGGGTAGAGGCGGAGCGCGGTTTCGCGTTCCTCGTCGGGCATTTGCGCGAGGTACTCCCAGCCGGTGTAGCAGCCGATGCCGGCTTCGCTGAGGGTGTCCCGGACTGCGCTGACTTCCTCGGGTGGCGGCAGTAGCCCGCTGCTCCCGAGCGCGTCGAGGATGCGTCGGTCGTCGCGGGCGGTTTCGCGCAGCGCATCCCGTTCCTGTTCGGCGTGACCGATGGCGTCGGTGAGGCGTTCGGTGAGTGCTGCGGCGTCGGTGTCGAGGAGGATCTCGTTGGTGCCGAGCAGCGCGGCGAGGCGCGGCTCGCTTGCGAGGGCTTGGGTTGCGTCGGTGGCCCGCTGGAGGCGGGCGGCTGCTTCGGTTGCTGCCTGTCGCGCCTTTGCAGCCGTGTCCATCGCGGCGCGCACCCGTCGGTCGGCTTGTTTGCGTTCGGCGGCAAGGGCCTTGCTGTTGGTTTCAGCGGTGCGGACGGCGTCGCGTGCTTCTTGGTGTTGCGTCGCCGCAAAATCAGCGACCGCAGGCAGGTCGGCACCGACGGGTAAGAGTCCGGACCGGGTTGCCTCGTCGATGCGGGCGTTGAGGTCGTTGATGCGGTCCTGTGTGCTCTTGGCTTGTCCTGCGTACCGTTCGGCAGCCTTGTGGTGGTCGGTCTCTTCGCTTGTGGCCTCGTCGGCGGCGGCGCGGTATCGGCTTGCTTCGCGTTCGGCTTCTTCGGCGGCGTGGTCAGCGGCTTCGGCGGCGACGATGAGGCCGTGCACGAGCCGTCGTGCGGCGGCGTCGCGGGCGGCCAGCGGAGCTTCAGCTTCCTTCTCTTGTTCCCTGATGAGGGTCCGGATGGATTCGGCTTGGGCGTGGACCTTTTGGAAGCGCAGCAGAATGTCGGTCGACTGCCAAGCGGTCAGCGTGGTTTGGGCTTGCTTGCGGTCGGTGTCTACTTGGCTGGCTGCGGCGGTGGCTTCGTCGAGCCGCAGCCCGGCGACCAGCCTGCGCAGTTCGCGGGCGATGTCGACGAGTCGTCGCTGTTCGCGGTCGGCGGTGGTCTGCTCGACAGTCACCTGTTCCTGTTCGAGGATCAGGTTCGCGAGTGCGGCGTCTTCGACGCGGTGGCGTAGCACGAGCGAAGTAGCCAGTCGGGTGGCGTCGCGTGCGGCTTCGGCCTGCAGTTCTGTGGCTGAGGTGTAGTCGCGGGCTGCGTCTGCGAGGGGGGTAAGTCGTTGCAGTGCGCCATCCACGAATTCGCGTTCGGCGAGCAGTGAGTCGCGTTCGGCGAGTCGGGTGGCGTGGGATTCGATGACTTCCGCCAAACCGCGCGGCCCTTCTTTGTCCATGACGGAGGTGAGGAGCCAGTCCATGAACGCTTCGTCCGACTTGAAGGAGAACGCGTCGGCGGCTTCGCCTTCCCCGGCGTTCATCCGTCGCTGGTAGGCGAACAACTCCGAGTCCAGTCCGAGGTTGTCGAGCCATTCAGTCCAGTCGCGGTGGCTGGTTAGCCACGCCATCTGTAGGTGCGGTTGGGTCGCGTTGGCTTCCGAGAGCCGGTCGCGGAATCCGGGCAACTCAACGAGCCGGTCGGCTTCGGCGAAAGGTAGGTCGTCAAGCCCGAAATCGCTGGTGGGGCGGAAGGAGTACCACGCTTCGGTGAGCCGGGTTGAGTCAACCGAGACCCGGTGCTCACGCCACGCCGAGGTCTTGCCGGTGACCACGAGTTGGCCGGTCTCGACGTGCATCCATTCGAGCGCGACGTGGGAGACGTCGTCGGCGAGGACGAAGTTGTCCATGGCCTTGGTGTTGGAAGTGCCGACGATCTGCTTTCGGCCCGGAAGCATGACCGAGAAGATCAACTTCACAAGCACGGTCTTGCCGTTGCCGTTTTCGGCGAACAGGACCGTGGCGGGCGAAGGGCGACGCACCGGGCCGGTGGTGTCGAACAGGGTTCCCGCAGCCGCAGGCTTGCTGACTGATGCGCCGACGCCTCGCAAATCCAAGGTGATGTCTTGGTAGCGGGCCGGGTTGGGGCCGACCGAGTACAGCCGGACGCGTGAGAGTTCGTACATCAGTCGGTCTCTTCCAGCAGCAACCCGGTGTCGAAGGTGAGGGCGGTACGAGGCTGTGCCACAGACGAGTCGCTGAAGCCGTCGGTGTCGCTGATGTCGGTTGGGTCCTGTGCCGCAGTGGAGGTGCGGGGCTCATGCTGTAGGGCCGACGGGTGGAGAGTGCCGCTCGGTGGAGTGATGGAAATGACCTCCATGTCAAGGAGTTCTCGGAACGCGGCGGTGGCCGCGAGTTCACGGACCTGCACCTGGTACTTCGGGGCGGTCAGGTAAGTGCCGGTGGTGTCTTTGGCCCGTTGCATCAGGAACCCCTGCTCGACGAGGAACCGTACGGCCTTGGTGACCATCCCTCGCGTGGAGTTCGACGCGAGCCGGTTGTCTTTGGTGGCGGTTGCCGACGGGCGGCGGGCGTAGGCACGCCATGCGCGTTCCAAGTCGGGTGCAGTGTCGAGGGGGTCGTTGTTCTCCTCGGCTTCCTTCGCGCGTTCCTCCAAGACCCGGCAGGCTTCGCGGATGACCGCATCCACGTCCTCGACCGTGACGACGCCAACGTAGGTGTCGTTGGCGAGGTCATCTGGGCGTGGGAACGCGAGCGCTGCGATGGCAAGGTGGGCCAAACCGTGGATGACCTTGTCGGCGCTGCGTCCGGTCATGGCGCTGCGTTTCGCGTACTCGTCGAACTTGAGCGCAAAGACTGACTCTTCGCGGGGAGCCAACACGATGCCGGTTGGTTTAGTCACCGCCAGCACCCGCATCTCGAACCCTTCGGCGACGGCTTTAACCAGCCCCGCGAAGTCTTCGTCTTCGACATAGCGGATGACGAGTTCGGCGTAGTCGAGGTCGCGTGCGGGCAATTGGCGGGGCCGCAGGCCGTAGCCGACCAATCGGGCTGCATCGGTGGCGTCGTCAGTAACACTCATGGCTGCCCTCCTCGCAATGACAGGTGTGGCTCGCTTACATCGCCGGTGCGGGCCGTAGCGTCGTCCTCGACGCGGGTCAGCGACCGTTCAGCACCCGCTTTACCGGCGTGAACGCGGGCCGACTCGTCAATCTCGAAGGCCGGCTCGGCTGCGGTCAGGGAGACGGGCGCGTAGGCGACCAGTAAGTCGGTGCCGCCAAACTCAGGATCGGTGAGAGGCGTGCCGTCGCCGACCGACACCAACACCCGGTTGTCGCCCTGCCGGGCAGCAGTGGTGAGGTCGGGTCCGTAGGCGTGCAGCGCGCGCAGCGCAATCAGGTGGGGCAATTCGGGGTCCAACGAGCGAGCCTGCGCCAACAACCCTGACAAGCGGCGCGGGATAGTGTCAACGGATAGGAGTTCGTCGGCCTGCTCCCACATGAACTCGTCGAACACATCGGGCACCGACACCGGCATCAACTCGATGTCCGGCAGCGCCTCGCCAAGGTCGTCACGCTCTGCGGTGGGAGTCAACAACAAGTATGCCAAGTCCATTACTCGCGTCGCTGAACGTGACTGCACTCCTGTTCCGGCTGCAAAGAAGGCTCCTGTGACGCGGGCGGCGTCTTGGAGCGGCAGACCCAAGACTGGTTCGAGGAGTTGCCCGAACAGGTCGACCGTGGCCTTGCGGACCTCCCCGGAGAACTGTTGACGGTCTTGTTCGGCCCTGAACGACGCGTACGCCTCCTGCAGTCGGGTCTGCAGCGTGACGTGCCGGCGCAGGCACTCTTTGACAATGTCGACCAGTTCGGCCGCCTGTCGCTTGCGTGCCGGGTCGGACGCATCATCGCGGGTGGCAGTGATGTTGGCAAGGATGGCGTGCTCGGCCCGGTAGCGGCCCTCGATGTGGGTCAGTGCCGCCTCGATGAGGTCGGGCACCTCGTGCAGCCAGTCCACGGTCCGCACGTCGCGGCGGGTTGCGTCGAGCTTGCGGCGCAGCTGTTCGGCGTACTGCACGGTGCGCCATCGGGCCTGTTCAGCCGCCAGTCGTGCATCGGTGAGCCGTCCCCGGCTGATGAGGTTTGACAGTTTGGTTTCGGCTGCTTCTTGAGCCGATTCCACATCGGTGTCGAGCGCCCCGACCAGCACGTTGATGGCTTCGTCGGTCGCGCGCAGGTAGATGTCACCGTCAGCGTTGAACGCCTGCTCTAGTAGCCGGAACGACCACACACGCTTCTCGTACAAGCCACGAGCGTTGAAGGTGCCGTAGGTGCTGGTGAACTCGCGGTTCTGCAGGCCCACGTTGATGAGGTTATCCAGCACCCAACGGGCCACAAGGGTGTGTTCCTCGCCAATCCGGTCGGGGGCTTGCGCCGCCACGAACGGGGTCGCACGGGTCACGACGTGCTCGTAGCCGGACCCGCCGTCGAAGTCCATCGCTATGGTTACCTCGTCGATGATCTTGAGACCGATCTCGGCCATCTGGTAGATCCCGGCGTCGGCGAAGTCGAGCCGGGTCTTGCGGGCGTCGAGGTCGTGCAGCGGGGCGGTACATGCGAACGCCTTGAGTCGACGCGACATGGCATCGTCGAGCGTTCCTCGCGTCTGCGCGTCCTCCCCACCGGCCTCGCTCATCGTCACCCTCCCCTTGGCGGTTTGTAGGTCGACCCTAAGCATTAGTACCGACACTGGGTGATAGAACTTGCGACTAAGTGACACACAGTCGTCAGTATTGGAGGTCAGCGGCCCATCAGTCTGCTCCCCGGCCCGCGAGTAGCTGGTACGCGACTCCACGTCGACAGCTCGAACGACGAGTTCAACAACTCTGGAAGTCCAACCCTCTCTGCCTGGGGTCCAGCGCGTCCTTCATTCCGTCGTACTGGTTGCCCAGCGCCCGCAACCAAAAGATGAAGATGCGGTTACACCCAGTCTTGGCTGTATTGGCTGCCGTCTAAGCAGCGCCGTGCTCGTCTATGGCGGTCTGCCGCAACGAACTCGCCCGCCAATACCGTGAGTGCCGCCACTGCTGCCCGCGTGCGAGCCACTTGAAAGTCGCGGTCTTTCCTACACCTCGAGGTCCCGGAAGCGAGTCTTGCTGCCGAAGTCGACCATCACCCCCAGCATCGTCTCCTACCACCGCGACTCTTCCTCCATGAGCCGATCCACCAAGTCGTCCACGACCGTGCGCTCGGATCGTCGACGTTCAGGCCGACCAACAACGCTGACGCATCTCGAAGCAGGCGCCGCATCATCCACGCGAGCGGCTTCTCATGCCATGTCACCACTTGGGGAGCCTCGCGCAGAGCGCCGCACGTCTCAGCTGGGACCGCTGGTTCATCACGGGT
>JALRCA010000071.1 GCA_023257515.1 Aeromicrobium sp. | reverse complement strand
CCCCGCCTGACCGGACCCGACGGCGGGCCGCGCCCGCGAGACCCTGGCGTCGCTGTCGGTGCGCACCGTCAAGTCGGTGCGGCAGAGCGTCGCGAGCCTGTCCGGCGGCCAGCGCCAGACCGTCGCGATCGCCAAGTCCGTGCTCTGGAACTCCAAGGTCGTCCTGCTCGACGAGCCGACCGCGGCGCTCGGCGTGGCGCAGACCCGCCAGGTGCTCGACCTCGTGCGCCGCCTGGCCGACCAGGGCCTCGGCGTCGTGCTGATCTCGCACAACATGAACGACGTGTTCGAGGTCGCCGACCGCATCACCACGCTCTACCTGGGCCGCGTCGCAGCCGACGTGGCCACCGCCGACGTCTCGCACAGCCAGGTCGTCGAGCTCATCACCGCCGGTCGATCCGGCGACCTCGGCATCGCCCCCGCTGCGAGCCCCGCGTGACGACCGACCAGTCCGAGAGGGACCCCCGAACCATGACCCAGCAGTCGACCGGCCCCGCGCCGGAGCTCGCAGACGCCGACTTCGCGGTCGACGCACGCCAGGCCAACGGCCTGACGGAGGCCGCGCAGACGTACCTCAACCGCATCCGTGGCGGCGACATGGGCGCGCTGCCCGCGACCCTCGGCCTCGCCGTGCTGTTCCTCGTGTTCAGCATCGCGAGCGACAGGTTCCTCATCCCGCTCAACCTGGCGAACCTCATCGTCCAGGCCGGCGCGATCTGCGTGCTGGCCATGGGTCTCGTGCCGGTGCTCCTCCTCGGCGACATCGACCTGTCGGCCGGCGTGGCAGGTGGTGTGTCGGCCGCGATCACCGCGCTCGCGATCGTCGACCACGGCCAGCACTGGAGCGTCGCCGTCCTCGCCGGAGTCCTCAGCGGTGCCGTCATGGGCGTCCTGATCGGCATCCTGGTCGCCAAGCTCGGGATCCCGTCCTTCGTCGTGACGCTCGCGTTCTTCCTGGGCCTGCAGGGCGTGAGCCTCAAGCTCATCGGTGACGGCGGCTCGGTGCGTGTCGCCGACCCGGTGATCCGCGGCATCACGATCGACAACCTGCCCGTCGTCGCGGGCTGGGTCGTCGCCGTCGCCGTCATCGCGCTCTACGCCGCGCTGGCGCTCAACAAGCACCGGATCCAGGTCCGGCGCGGGCTCCAGCACCTGCCGCTGAGCGTCGTGCTGCTCAAGATCGGCGGCCTGGCCGTCGTGGCGCTCGGCGTCACCGCGATCCTGAACGTGAACCGCAGCCGCAACCCGAACTTCCCGATCGAGGGCGTGCCCTACGTGCTGCCCGTGGTCATCGTGCTGCTCGTGTTCTGGACGTTCGTGCTCACCCGCACGCGCTACGGACGCCACGTCTACGCCGTCGGCGGCAACCGCGAGGCCGCCCGCCGCGCCGGCATCAACGTCGACCGCATCCGGGTGTCGGTGTTCGTCATCTGCTCGTCGATGGCCGCGCTCAGCGGCATCATCGCCGCCTCGACCGCCGGCAAGGTCTCGCCCTCGTCGGGCGCCGGCAACACGCTGCTCTACGCCGTGGGTGCGGCCGTCATCGGTGGCACGAGCCTCTTCGGCGGCAAGGGCAAGGCCCGTGACGCGGTCATCGGCGGCCTGGTCATCGCGACGATCGCCAACGGACTGGGCCTGCTCAACCAGGCGAGCTGGATCAACTACGTCGTCACGGGCACGGTGCTGCTGCTCGCCGCCTCGGTCGACGCGCTGTCCCGCCGCCGGCGGTCCTCGGTCGGCGTGGGCTGATCGTGGACATCCGGACCCGACCCGGGACCGGGACCAACCAGGAGGCCGTCCGCCGCCACAACCTCGCCACGATGCTGCGCTCGGTCCACCAGGCCGGTCGCACGTCGCGGGCGCAGCTGACGAGTGCCATGGCGCTCAACCGCAGCACGATCGCGGGGCTGGCGACGGAGCTCGAGGAGCTCGGTGTCGTCCGCCACAGCGACCCGGTGACCTCGCCCGGCGCCGGTCGGCCCTCGGCCGGGGTCGAGGTCGCCGGCGAGGGGGCGCACGTGCTCGCGATCGACGTCGGCGTCGACCGCGTCGTCGTGGGCCGGGTCGGGCTCGGTGGACGCGTGCTGGCGCGCGAGCGTCGCCGCATCCCGTCGTCGCCGGACCC
The DNA here is from genome assembly GCA_023257515.1 of Aeromicrobium sp. Classification (GTDB taxonomy): domain Bacteria; phylum Actinomycetota; class Actinomycetes; order Propionibacteriales; family Nocardioidaceae; genus Aeromicrobium. The sequence goes on along the minus strand of JALRCA010000071.1, from coordinate 5,054 downwards.
GCGTCAGGTCGGCGACGTCGTGGCCGAGCTGGCCACGGCGACCGAGGCCTGTGCCGGCGGTCCGCTCGTCGGCATCGGCGTGAGCGTGCCCGGCGTGGTGCGGCGCGACGACGGCGTCGTGCAGTTCGCCCCGAACCTCGACTGGCACGACGTGGCCTTCGAGCAGGTCGTGGCCGACCGCATCCGCCACGACGTGCCGATCGCCCTCGGCAACGACGCCGACCTCGGCGCCCTCGCCGAGCACGTCCGCGGTGCCGGGCTCGGTGTCGACCACCTGGTCTTCGTCTCCGGTGACGTCGGCGTGGGCGCCGGGGTCATCACCGCCGGCGCGCCCCTGAGCGGCGCCGGTGGGTTCGCCGGCGAGGTCGGTCACATCGCGTACGACCCGGAGGGGCTGCGGTGCCACTGCGGCAACCGTGGGTGCTGGGAGACCGAGATCGGCGCCCCGGCGATCGCCCGCGCGATCGGCGCCCCGGCCGACAGCGTCGCCACGCTGGGCGCCGTGCTCGAGGACTACACCGGCGATCTCGAGGCCCTGCGGGTCATCGCCCGGCACGTGGGGCGCGGCTTGGCCACGGTCGTCAACATGCTCAACCCCCAGGTCGTGGTCCTCGGTGGCTTCCTCGCCCCTCTGCACCGCCACGTCGGTCCCGACATCGTGCGGACGCTGCACGACTCGGCGATGCAGGCCCCCGGGCGCATGGTCCATCTCTGCACCCCGGCGCTGGGTGCCGACTCGGTGCTGCTCGGCGCCGCGGAGCTGGCGTTCGAACCCCTGCTCGCCGACCCCGTCGGCGTCCTGTCCTGAGCACATCGGGACCAGGAGCGGGGACCCTGCAGGACTTTAGTCCCGACTGATTCGGGCGAAACTCTCGCGCACCCGGGACTTTCGGGGTAGAACGGGCGGACGAACACGGTCTTGTCCAGGGAGATGTCATGGCCGCACGCGCACGCTCGGGAGTCGTCGTCACGGTGCTGACCGCCGCTCTGCTCAGTGCCGTCCCCACCGCCTGGTCGGCGGGGACGGGCGCGGCCGCGTCCGCCGACGACCGGACGGTGACCCGCACGACGACGGTCAAGGTGAGGTCGACGGACTGGCGCCCGGGTGCACGCTCGACGGTGCGCCGCATCCACGTGTCCTCGGGCGGTCGCGCGGCGCGGAGCGTGCCGTTCTCTGCGCGGGGGCGCAAGACGGTGGCGATGTACGCCGACTCGGTCGCACGTCGATCGCTGCCGATGGGCTCCGACGTCGTCGCGACAGGTCGCGTGCGCGGCACGGAGTCGGGTCGGGTGGTCGGTCTGCGACTCACCGAGCACCACGCCGGAAGGATCGTGCAGCGTCGCTACGACCGCCTGCGCATCCGCCGGGGCACCTGGTATGACGTGCGGACGAGCCTGCGCACGCGGTACACGGGGAGCCGGGTGAAGGCGAAGGTCTACATCCAGGCCGCAGGGCGCAGGCACTCGGTCGTGGGCTTCTCCGTGCGGGTCCGCAGCGTGAGTCGCGAGACCACGACGCCGACACCCACGCCCGACCCCACGAGCCCGACGCCCACCCCCACGAGCCCGACACCGCCGGTCGCCGGGGACGGCCGCTGCACGACCACGCTCCCTGCCGGCGTGGGACGCCGCACGTTCAGCGAGGACTTCGACGGGTCGAGCCTCGACCCGTCCCGCTGGCGGGTGCGGGACAACACCTACCTCAACCACGACGCCGCGTGGCTCACGAAGGACAACGTGACGGTGGCCGACGGTCGCCTCACGATCACGGGACGCAGGATGGCGGCGCCGGTCTCGACCCCGAACGGCAGCCACGACGTCAACAAGACGCGCCAGTACTCCTCCGGCTACGTCGACACGATCGGGAAGTTCAGCCAGAGGTACGGCTACTTCGAGGCGTGCCTGCAGTCGCCCACGGGGCTCGCCAGGCGCCAGGGCGTCTGGCCCGCGTTCTGGCTCCGCGGCGACAACTCGGCCGGCGAGATCGACGTGTTCGAGGGCTACGGCGAGACGACGCTGGCCACCAACCGGTACGACCCACGCAGCCACGCGGAGTGGACCGTGTGGCAGAGCACGAGCCAGGGCAGTCGGCTCGGCTCCTTCCACGGCCGCGTCAAGCTCGACGACCCGGCGGGGTGGCACGCGTACGGCGTGCGCTGGACCCCCGGGGCCCTCGAGTACTACGTCGACGGGCGCAAGGTCGCCTCGGTGTCGTCGACGAGCACGGACCGGCGCGGCAACCCGGGATCGTGGCTCGGGGGAACCGAGTTCTCCTCGCCGTTCCACCTCCGTCTCAACCTGCAGATGGGCAACAGCTACTGGGGCTGGCCGGGCCCCGACGTGACGGCCGACCGGTCGGACCTCGGCGTCGACTGGGTGCGGGTCTACGAGCCGACCACGTGAGGTGGCTCACAGTGGTGTCTACACTGGCGACATGTCAGGTCGACGCGGCGCCCGTGGCGAGGAGGAGCTCGCGCTCCCGAGGGGCGCGGACGCGCACTCGCTCACGCGGCGGCTGCACCTGGCGCACGACGAGTTCCTGAGCTCGGGCACGACGCGCGCGGGCATGCGCGAGCTCGTGCTCGAGTCGTGGCGCCGCAGCCTGGCCGGGGGGCTCGACCCCGAGGACGGGCTCGCACCGATCACGCTCGACGACGACCTGCTCGACGCGGTGCGCTCGGAGCACCCGCTCGCTGCGGGCATGCCGGTCATCCGCAGGCTGCTCGTCGACTCCGCCGCCGACGCGGGCCTGCTCGTCGCGGTGAGCGACGCCGCCGGCCAGCTGCTGTGGGTCGAGGGCTCGTCGTCGTTGCGGAGCCGGGCCGAGTCGATGCACTTCCTGCCCGGCGCCGACTGGAGCGAGGCGCGGGCCGGGACCAACGCGCCGGGCACTGCGCTGGCGCTCGACCGCCCGGTGCAGATCCTGGGTCCGGAGCACCTCGCCCGTCCGGTCACCCCGTGGAGCTGCTCGGCCGCACCGATCCACGACCCCGACACCGGCGCGGTGCTCGGAGTGCTCGACCTGACCGGAGGTGCCGAGGTCGCCGCGCCGCAGAGCCTGACGCTCGTCCGGGCCACGGTCGCCGCCGTCGAGGCGGAGCTGCGTCTCATGCGGCTGCAGCCACCCGAACGGACGAGCCCCGGCGGCGTCGTCGGCGGCTGGGAGTCGCGCCGCCTGCAGGTGCTCGGCGGCCATGCCGGCGTCCTGCACCTCGGCTCGACGACGACCCGGCTGAGCCTGCGGCACAGCGAGCTGCTCCTGCTCGTCACCCAGGCACCGGACGGACTGACGGCCGCCGAGCTCGGGGTCGCGCTGAGCGACGACGACCACGCCCCGGTCACGATCCGCGCGGAGCTGTCGCGCCTTCGCGGCGTCCTCGGACCGCTGCGCCTCGCCTCGCGTCCGTACCGCCTCGAGGAGCCGCTCGGCAGCGACGTCGACGACGTGCTCGAGCACGTGCGCCGGGGTCGGCTGCGCAGCGCGGTCGCGGCGTACCGCGGACCGGTGCTGCCGCAGTCCACCGCGCCCGGCATCGAGGACCTCCGCGAGCGCGTCCACGCCGAGCTCCGCTCCGCGGTGCTCGCGAGCGACGACCCCGACGCGCTCCTGTCGTTCGCCGACACGCACTACGGTCGCGAGGACCTGGAGGTCTGGTCCCGGGTGCTCGAGGTGCTGCCGACCTCGTCACCGCGTCACGCGCAGGTCGTCGAGCGCGTCGAGCGACTCGACGCCGAGCTCTCCGCCTGAGCGGGCGCCGGGGTTGCAGCGACGTGACAACGTCGTTGCAACGTGATCGTGACTAGCGTCACACGCACCCACTCGTCCCACCTCGAGGAGACCTCATGAGCGTGTACGCCCAGCCAGGCACCGACGGCAGCGTCGTGACCTACAAGCCCCGCTACGACCACTGGATCGGCGGCGAGTACGTCGCGCCGGTCAAGGGCCAGTACTTCGAGAACGTCTCGCCGGTCAACGGCAAGGTCTTCACCGAGATCGCCCGGGGCACCGCCGAGGACATCGAGGCCGCCCTCGACGCCGCGCACGCGGCGGCACCGGCCTGGGGCAAGACCTCCGTCGCCGAGCGCGCCGTCATCCTCAACAAGATTGCGGACCGCATCGAGCAGAACCTCGAGATGCTGGCCGTCGGGGAGACCTGGGACAACGGCAAGCCCGTCCGCGAGACCATGGCCGCCGACCTGCCGCTCGCGGTCGACCACTTCCGCTACTTCGCGGGCGCCATCCGTGCGCAGGAGGGCCACCTCAGCCAGATCGACGACGACACCGTCGCGTACCACTTCCACGAGCCGCTCGGCGTCGTCGGGCAGATCATCCCGTGGAACTTCCCGCTGCTCATGGCCGTCTGGAAGCTCGCACCGGCCCTCGCCGCGGGCAACGCGGTCGTGATCAAGCCCGCCGAGCAGACGCCGGCCTCGATCATGCTGTTCATGGAGCTCATCGCCGACATCGTGCCGGCGGGCGTCATCAACGTCGTCAACGGATTCGGCGCCGAGGCCGGCGCCCCGCTCGCCTCGAGCAGCCGCATCCGCAAGATCGCCTTCACGGGCGAGACGACGACGGGCCGCCTCATCATGCAGATGGCGAGCCAGAACCTCATCCCCGTGACGCTGGAGCTGGGCGGCAAGAGCCCGAACATCTTCTTCGAGGACGTCGCGAGCAAGGACGACGCCTTCTACGACAAGGCGCTCGAGGGCTTCACGATGTTCGCGCTGAACCAGGGCGAGGTGTGCACCTGCCCGAGTCGCGCGCTGATCCAGAACTCGATCCTCGAGCAGTTCCTTCCTGCGGCGACCGAGCGCACGAAGCTCATCAAGCAGGGGAACCCCCTCGACACCGAGACGATGATCGGCGCGCAGGCCAGCAACGACCAGCTCGAGAAGATCCTGTCCTACTTCGAGATCGGCGTGCAGGAGGGCGCTCGCATCATCACCGGTGGCGAGCGGGTCGACCTGGGCGGCGACCTGTCGGGGGGCTACTACGTGGCGCCGACGATCTTCCAGGGCCACAACAAGATGCGGATCTTCCAGGAGGAGAT
>JALRCA010000024.1 GCA_023257515.1 Aeromicrobium sp. | reverse complement strand
CACGACATCGGGGTCGCCCAGGGCATCCTCATGGCGCGCTACGGCCTCACGGCCGACCAGGCGTTCGCCGCGCTGCGACGCGTCTCCCAGCACCGCAACGTCAAGCTGCGCGACGTCGCCCTCGACGTGCAGCGCACCGGCGAGCTGCACGAGGCACCACCCCGGGCATGATCGAGCCATGGGTGAGGTGAGCTGGCACGTCGACGACAGCCCGCCGACGCCATGGACCCGGGTCTACGTGTGGCTGATGTGGCTGGCGCGCGACAAGCAGGCCTTCGAGGGGGCGGACCACACCCGGGAGACGGCGCTCGAGCGCCAGTCCGCCGACGATCGTCCCCCCACGTGGTGGACCCGACGGCGCCTGCAGCTCGAGCACGAGCACCGCGCGGACCTGCGCGTGTGGCGCGTCCGACCACGGCGGTCGGAGCCGCGGGTGCGCGTGCTCTACCTGCACGGCGGCGGCTACGTCCACCCGCTCACGAAGGACTACTGGCGACTCGTCCGTGCCCTCGCGTCGGCACCGGCCGAGGTCGTGGTCCCGGCCTACCCGCTCGCGCCCGGCGCGACGGTGGACGAGGTCCTGCCCCTGCTCACCGATCTCGCCGAGGACAGCACACGCGGGCTGCCGCTCGTCGTCATGGGCGACTCCGCCGGCGGTGCACTCACCCTGTCGATCGGTGTCGAGCTCCGTGAGAGGGGTGTCCACCCCGCCGCCCTGGTGGGGCTGAGCCCGTGGCTCGACGCCACGCTCGACGAGTCCGAGGTCCGTGACCTCGAGGCTACCGATCCCATGCTCGCGGAGTCCGGCCTGCGCGCCGCCGGCCGCTGGTGGGCTCGCCCGCACCCGCCGACCGACCCGCGGGTCAGCCCGGTCGACGCCGACCTGTCAGGACTGCCGCCGATCCACGTCCTGGTGGGTCGCCGCGACATCCTGCGGCCTGCCGTCGACCGTCTGGCCGACCGCGTCCGCGAGACCGACGGCGCCCGCCTCGTCGTGCGCGAACGCACCGCGATGTTCCACGTCTGGATGACACGGTTCATCCCCGAGGGCCGGGCGACGCGTCAGTGGTTGCGCAGCTTCGTGATCAGCTCGTCCTTCTTGAGGTCGGAGTAGCCGCTCAGCCCCAGCTCCTTGGCGCGCTTCTTGAGCTCGTCGACGGTCCAGTCCTCGTAGTCGCCGGCCTTGCCGCCCTTGCGGCCGACCGACTCCTTGCCCTCCTTCGCCGCAGCGTTGGAGATGCGGGCGGCCTTCTCCTTCGAGGCGCCGTCGTCTCGCAGGTCCTCGTACATCTGGGGGTTCTTCAGCGAGCTGTTCTTGCCTGCAGGCATGTCCTACCTCCTCAGAAGACCGGCTTGCCGCCGGTGACGCCCAGCACGGTGCCGGACACGTACCCGGCCTCGGTCGGCGAGGCCAGGAAGACGAAGGCCGGCGCGACCTCGGCCGGCTGCCCCGCCCGCCCCAGGGGCGTGTCGGAGCCGAACTGCTCGAGCTTCTCCGGAGGCTGCGTCGCGGGCTGCAGCGGCGTCCAGATCGGACCAGGTGCCACGGCGTTGACCCGGATGCCGTCGGGCCCGAGCTCGGCGGCCAGGTTGACCGTCATGTTGTTGATGGCGGCCTTGGTGGCCGCGTAGTCGATCAGTGACGTCGACGGCTCGTAGGCCTGGATCGACGTGTTGTTGATGATCGAGCCCTTCGACGCACGCAGGTGCGGCACGCTGGCACGCACGAGCCACAGCAACGCGTACAGGTTGGTCTTGAAGGTGCGGTCGATGCGGTCGTCGCTCATCTCCTCGAGGCCCTCGTCACGCGCCATCTGGTAGCCGGCGTTGTTGACGAGCACGTCGATGCGGCCGAACGTCTCGATCGTCCGGTGGACGACGTCGTCGACCGTGGCCCGTTCACGCAGGTCGGCCTCGATCGCGAGCGGACGCCGGTGGGCGGCCTCCACGAGGCCGACGGTCGCGTCGGCGTCGGCGCGCTCGCCGGGCTGGTACGTGAACGCCACGTCGGCGCCCTCGCGGGCGTAGGCCAGGGCGACGGCTCGACCGATGCCGGAGTCGCCGCCGGTCACGAGCGCCACCATGCCGTCCAGGCGCGCGTTGCCGCGATAGCTCTTCTCGCCGTGGTCGGGACGGGGGTCCATGCGCTCGGTGAGGCCGGGCGGGTCCTGCTGCTGGGCCGGGAAGCCGGCGTCGCTCATGTGTCTCTCCCTCGGATCGGGGCGTTCGCTGACACCTGTCCAGGTTCCCTCCTGGTCCGTCCTCATGCATCCCGAGGCGATGGGTACGTCAGAGGGACCGACCCCCGAGCGAAGGAGCGACATGAGCACCATCACCGAGTCCGTCGAGGTCGACGTGGACGTGCGCAGCGCGTACGACCAGTGGACCCAGTTCGAGACCTTTCCCGAGTTCATGGAAGGAGTCGACGAGGTCCGCCAGCTCGACGACACCCACCTGCACTGGACGGTCAGCGTCGGTCCCGTGACCCGCGAGTTCGACGCCACCGTGACGGACCAGGTCCCGGACCAGAAGGTCGCCTGGCACTCCGACTCGGGCCCCGAGCACGCGGGCGAGGTCACCTTCGAGAAGATCGCCGACGATCGGACCCGCGTCACGACCGCGATCACGGTCGATCCCGAGGGATTCATCGAGAAGGTCGGTGACCGCACCGGGCTCCTGGAGCGCCGGGTCAAGGGTGACCTCGAGCGTTTCAAGCAGTTCATCGAGTCGCGCGACGGGCACGAGACCGGCGCCTGGCGCGGCGAGGTCTGAGCCGCCGCGCGAGTGAGCGGGGCCCGACGGGGAACCAGGAGGACATGAGCCCTTCTGCCCCCGTCGGGATCCCGTCTGCCTGCGGACCGATCAGCACCGCGGTCATCGCCCACCTGACCCGCACCGATCCCCCGCCGCTGCCCACCGAGGTCGCCGCCGGCGACGAGCGCGACCACGCCCTGGCCCTGTGGGTCCTGTTCGAGCTGTCGTACCGAGGCTTCGACGGCGTCGACGAGGACCTGGAGTGGGACCCGGCGCTGATCGCGCTGCGCGGCCTCCTGGAGGACGAGCTCGAGTCGGACCTGCGCCGCGACTGGGCGGACTGGTCCGGACCCCGCGACCTGACCGGCCTGATCGAGCACGACGCCGAGCGTGACGGCACCTCCGCCTTCGTCCGGCGCGACGCGACGCGCGACGACGTGCTCGAGATCCTCAAGCAGAAGAGCATCTACCACCTCAAGGAAGCCGATCCGCACTCGTTCGTCCTCCCCCGGCTCGAGCCCGCCCCCAAGGCCGCGCTCGCGGAGCTGCAGTACGACGAGCTGGGTGACGGCGACCCCGAGCGGGTCCACATGCACCTGTTCGCTCAGGCCATGGAGGCCGCAGGACTCAATCCGCGCTACGGCGCGTACATCGACGAGGCGAGCTCCTCGACCCTCACGCTGAGCAATGCGATGTCGATGCTGTGCCTGCGTCGTCGGCTGCGGTTCGCTGCGATGGGACACCTCGCGGCGTTCGAGGGCACGAGCTCGCTGCCGAGCGCCGACATGGTGCGAGGGTTGCGCCGACTGGGGTTCGACGAGCGCGTCGCGCGGTACTACGACGAGCACGTCGAGGCCGACGCGGTGCACGAGCACCTGGCGCGCCGCGACATCTGCGACCGCATGACCCAGGGCGACCCCGAGCTGGAGCACGAGGTCGCGTTCGGCGCGTGGGTCTGCCTGGAGCTCGAGGCGCGCAACGCCGCGTCGCTGCTGCCCGTGCGGGCGGCGGCATGAGCACGCCGCAGCCGGGCGCCGTGGAGGACGGCCCGCGACTCGTGCGCGGCATCGGCTTCGCCGTCGACCGCGAGGGCGTCGCGACCGTGGCGCAGCGCCCGGTCGTGGCCCTGTGCCGCTGCGAGGCCAGCGCCCGGCTCCCGTGGTGCGACGGGACGCACGCGGCGCTGGCCCGCCGACGGCGGCAGGCGACGTCAGGCTGACGGGTCGAAGACCACCTTGATCGCGCCCTCGTCCTTGCGCTGGAAGATGTCGTACGCGTGCGGCGCCTCGTCGAGCGACAGCCGGTGGGTCGCGAACGACTCGAGCCCGAGCGGGTCGCTCGAGCTCTCGGCGAGCGGCAGCAGGTCGTCGACCCAGCGCAGCACGTTCGCCTGTCCCATGCGGAGCGTGACCTGATGGTCGAACAGCTCCTGCATCGACAGCGGGTCGTGGGTGCCGGCGTAGACGCCCGAGATCGACACGGTGCCGCCACGTCGAACGAGTGAGGTGGCCAGGTCCAGGGCCGCCATCCGGTCCGTGCTCGCCGTCGTCATCGCCTTCTGCGCCACGGCGTCCGGCAGCAGGCCGACCGCCTTCTGCAGCACCGAGGCACCGGGCGAGCCGTGCGCCTCCATGCCGACGGCCTCCAGCACGCCGTCGGCGCCGCGCCCCGAGGTCAGGGTCCGCACCGCGTCGACCGGGTCGTCGACGTCGACGTCGATCGTCTCGACGCCCAGGGCGCCGACGCAAGCGAGCCGCTCGGGCACGCGGTCGAGGCCGATCACGCGGATGCCGTGGTGCGTCGCGAGCCGGCAGGCCATGTCACCGATGGGGCCGAGGCCGACGACCGCGAGGGTGTCGCCCTCCTTCACGCCGGCGTACTGGACGCCCTGCCACGCCGTCGGCATGACGTCGGACAGGTAGACGTAGCGGTCGTCGGGCAGGTCCTGCGTCGCCGGGATCGCGCCGTACTGCGCGTGCGGCACCCGCAGGTACTGGGCCTGGCCGCCGGGCACGCTGCCGTAGAGCGAGCTGTAGCCGAACAGGGCAGCGCCCATGCCGGAGCTGCGCACCTGCGTCGTCTCGCACTGCGTCTGCAGGCCGCGCTCGCACATGAAGCAGTGACCGCACGAGATCTGGAACGGGATGACGACCTTGTCACCCACCTCGAGCGACTCGACGTCGGGACTCTTGTCGACGACGCGGCCCATCGTCTCGTGGCCGAGGACGTCACCGGGCGTCATGAACGGACCCAGCACCTCGTACAGGTGCAGGTCCGAGCCGCAGAGCCCGGTCGTCGTCACCTCGATCACGATCTCGTCCTTGCCCTGGATCACCGGGTCCGGGACGTCGACCACCTGCACGTCGCGCTTGCCCTGCCAGGTCACTGCCTTCATCGTGTCTCTCCCTCGTCGACGGGTGTCAGGTCCTTGGTGGCCGGTCCCTCGAGGACCGTGCCGTCGGCCGCGAACCGCGAGCCGTGGAGCGGGCAGTCCCAGGACTGCTCCACGTCGTTCCAGCGGACGATGCCGCCCAGGTGGGTGCAGACCGCGCTGACGGCGCACTGCCGGGCCCCGATCGTCGAGGTCGCAACCGGCGGCAGGCCACGGGTCACCACGCCCTGACCCTCCCCGGGCTCGTCGTCCGAGCGGCTGGCCGCACCGGCCCAGCCCGAGACCAGGTGGGCGCCCACACTCGCGTTGTGCTCGCCGATGCTCGCGAGCGAGCGCGGCCGGGCCCAGCGCAGCGGCGGCACACGTGGCACATCCTCGTCGGCCACGATCGCGGCGGCGAGTCGCTGCGCGGCCGAGACGCCGGCGACCAGACCCCACTTGGCGAAGCCGGTGACCGCGTGGACGGGCAGTCCCCCGGGCACCCGCCCGGCGACGGGCAGCTGGTCCGGCGGCATGTAGTCCTGCGCCGACCAGACGGCGACCTCGGCGCCGACGTCGAGGTGCTCGTGCGCCCACGAGCGGAGCGCCTCGACGTGGCGTCCGGCCGGGTGCTGACGGCCGACGGGATGCCCCTGACCGCCGACGACCACGCGCTCCGCCTGCTGAGGGGTCGCGGCGACGCCGCGCACCGAGAACGACGGCGTCCCCGCCGTCAGCGCCATCGGTTCGAACGGCGAGCCCGTCTCGAACGCGACGGCGTAGGAGCGCTGCGGCACGAGCGCGGCGAACGCTGCGGACCGGTCCAGCGCCGGCAGGCCGGTGGCGACGATCGCCTCGCGGGCGTCGACCTCGAGTCCCGCCACGGACCTGACGCGCACCCCGCCCACGGCCGCACGGACGTCGTCGACGCGCTGACCGACGTGGATCTGCACGCCTTGTGCGAGCGCCTCGCGGGCCCAGGCGATGGTGTACTCGAGCGGGTCGACCTGGTGCTGCCCGTCCAGCACGACGGCGCCCAGGCCCGGCAGGCCCCCTGGCACCTCGTTCTGCCACCGCGTGTCCAGCCCGGCGCGGGTGGCGGCGACGTGCTCGGAGCGGGCCGACGACAGCTGGGACTCATCCAGCGCCCACGTGGCGGCGAGACCCTGCTGGGTCATCACGTCCCACTCGTCCAGCAACTCCTGGACGCGGACGAGCGCGGCTCGGCAGTCGTCGACGTAGCGGCGGGTGCCGTCGGTGCCGTGGACGCGCTCGATCTCCGACAGCCGGGTGCCCTGCAGCAGGCTGAGCTTGCCGGTCGAGCGGCCGCTCGTGCCGAGACCGACGGCCTCCTGGGCCTCCAGCACCACGACGCGCCTGCCGAGCCGCGCGAGCTCGCTGGCGGCGGCCAGGCCGATGACCCCCGCACCCACGACGACGTCGTCGTACGGTCCGTCGTCCTGCGGCGTCGGGGGCACGAACGGGTCGTGGCGTCGTTCCCAGGCGGTCGCGGCCATGGAGCAGGTCCTCTCGTCGGGTGCGCCCTCGGAGTACCCCCGCCGTCCGGCGGCATGCGCGGGGCCCGAGCGGGTACGACACGGACATGAGCGCCATCGGTCACTACGTCCACATCCACCTCGCCGGCTCCGCGGCCGGCATCGACCTGTTCGGCCGCAGCGGTGACGCCCAGCACGACCGCGAGATCGGCGAGACCGTGCTGGAGATCCGCGAGCAGCTCGTCGACGAGCGCGAGCGGCTGCAGCGCATGGCCGCCGACCTCGGCGTCGGCGAGTCGGCGCTGCTGACGACCGCGGCCCGCGTCGGCGAACGCGTCGGTCGGCTGAAGCCGAACGACAGCCTCGTGCACCGGACGGCCCTGACCGACCTCGTCGAGCTCGAGGCGATGCGCGACGCGGTCGCCGGCAAGGTGGCGGGCTGGCAGGCCCTGCTGGCCGTCGTCGACACGCACGAGGCCCTGGACCGCGGAGAGCTGGAGATGCTGCTCGACCAGGGGCTGGAGCAGCACGACCGCCTCACGGAGGCGCACCGCATCGCCGCGACCAGGGCGCTCGGGATCTAGTTGTCGTCCATCGCGTGGTCGTCGGCGTCGTCGCCCAGGTCCTGGTTCGGCGACGGCTCCACGGGCGGCTCGTCGGTGTCGGGCTCGGTGTCCGGCGACGTCGCGGGGTCCACCGGTGCGTGACCGTCGGTTCCGGGGCCCGAGTCGGGGTTCTTGCCGAACGGCCTCATGTGGTGCCCCCACTGCTCGGCACGACGTCGGGCTGCGCCTGGTCCGGGTCCACGGGGTCCTCGGGCAGCTCGGGCACGTCGTCGGGGTCCTGGGGCCCTGGCGGTGCGGTCGGTTCGTCGGGTGCGACGGTCATGTCGTGCTCCTTCCGGGTGGATGATCGTCCTCTCCCGTGCCGTGCCCCTCCCTCGGCGACCTATGCGTCCGTCGTCGCCGCAGCCGCCACGGCAGCACCCACCACAGCACGGCCGCGAGCAGCCCGGTCGGCACCGCCACCGCGAACGCCACCGTGCGTCCGAGGACCACGTCGACCACGAGCCAGGTCGCCCCGACGTTGGCGACGGCCAGGAGCACGAGGCCCGCGCGGGCGAGGCGGTTGGCCGACTCCACCAGCCAGTACCGCTCGCCACGACGGAACAGCGAGCGGTGCAGGGCGACCGGCGCGAGCAGGAGCACCATCGCCGTCATCGCCGAGACGAGCACCACGACGTAGACGACCCGCTGCTCGCCGCCCAGGTCGTCGAACCCGTCCGAGAACGGCACGGTCAGCAGGAACGCCGTCAGGATCTGCACCCCGGTCTGCGCGACGCGCAGCTCCTGCAGCAGCTCGGACCAGTTGCGGTCGAGCCGACGAGGACTGGGGGTCTCGCGCTCGTAGGACATCACCGAGGGGGTACCCCCTTCGGTGGACCGTCATCTGTGGAGGAGGACCGTGGACGCACTGCTGCTCATCGATCTGCAGGAGGACTTCCTGTCGACCCCGCGCCTGGCGCAGGCTCGACCCGACCTGTTGCGCGCCACACGCCGCTGGATCGCGCTGGCACGCGAGCACGACGTGCCGATCGTCGAGATCCGCACCGTGCTGCCGCGCGATCGCAGCGAGTGGGCGCTGAACATGCGCGACGACGACTCCCCCGTCGCGCTCGAGGGGACCGAGGGCGCCGGCCGCGTGCACGAGCTCGCCGACCTCGAGGCGCAGCTCGTGCTCAAGACCCGCGACGACGCCTTCCTGGGCACCGACCTCGAGCGCCGGCTGCGTGACCTTCGCGCCGAGCGCATCGTGATCGCCGGCGTCTCCACCCAGGCGTGCGTGGCCCTGACCGCGGCCGGGGCCTACGCGCGCGACCTGCGGGTGGGCCTGGCCGCCGGCGCCGTGGCGTCGGAGGACGACGCGGCGCACGTGCGCACCCTGCGCTGGCTCGCCGACGAGTACCGCCAGCGCCTCGTCTCCCCCGCCGAGGCCCTCTAGGACCTGCCCCTCTCGGCACGGCGCAGCGCCACCACGTTCTCGCCGCGACCCACCAGCACGTCGCAGCGCGGTTCCGGCGGCATGCGACGCAGGCCCGGAGCACCTCCGTGGGTGATCGCGAAGCTCACCGTGGCCAGGGCCGGGAGCATCACCACGAGGAGGCCGGTCGTCAGGTCCTCGCCCGGGCACCGGTGCCCGTCCTCGCGGATGTGGCCGCCCTGCGGCACCATGTCGTAGGGCGTGATCTCCTCGGACTCGAAACGCCAGGGATCGAGCTCGTCCGGCCGCTCCCAGACGCGCGGGTCGTGGTTCGTGCCCCAGACGTCGAGCACCACGAGCGTCCCCGCCGGGACGTCGACGTCGTCGAACCGGGTGTCCTGCGTGGCCCGCGCGGCCAGGAACGGCACGAACGGCGCCGTGCGGCGCACCTCGTGCGCCAGCCACCACGGCGACAGGTCACCCGTGCCCAGACCGTCCACGACGCGCGGTGATCCCGCCAGGGCCCGGGCACCCTGAGCGACGAGCCACGCGACCGCCACGGTCGGCCGCACGAGGTTGATGAGCTCGGTGGCCGCGACGTCAGCGGGCAGCAGCTCCCCGTGCTCGTCCCTCAGGTCGGCGACCTCGGCCAGCACGCGGGTGGCGCCGTGCTCGCGCGCGCGTTCGACGAGGCTGCGGATCCAGACCTGCGTCCGCCGCCGGGCCCGACGCGCCCGCAGGTAGCGGGGACCGAACGAGCCGAAGCCATCGACCATCGCGACCATGTCACGACGCCGGCGCTCGAGCCGTGACGTGGGGACGACGAAGCCCGCCCACTCGGTGACGACCTGCAGCAGCACGGCCGAGGCCCGTTCGAACACGTCGACCTCGCCCTTCCAGGAGGCGACCTCGGCGTCCCAGCGCGGCTGCACCCTGCCCATCAGGTCGTGCACGGTCGCGGTGTCCAGCACGTCGTTGAACCAGGACTTGCGCGACGCGTGAGCAGGTCCGTCGAGCCCGTGGACGGCCCCAGGCCCGAACAGCGGGTGCATCACCGGCTGCGGGATCGCCGACGAGCGCTCGAGGACCGGATCCATGTAGAAGAACTCGACGGCACGGGGACCACGGACGACGACCGCCCGCGAGCCGGCCAGGCGCGTCCGCGTCGCGTCCTCGCCCGGCGTCGTGCGTCGCCGCTGCGCGAAGCGGTAGCCGTCGCGCAGGAGCAACGGGCTGCGGTCGATCCGGGGCCAGGTCTGCTTCGTCATGGACCTGGTGTTCCCCGGACGACCGCGGCGACGCATCACGGCTCGACGACGTGACCGTCCTCGTCCAGCCCCAGGTCGCCCCGGATCCGCGCCATCACCGCGGTGAGCCGGCGCGAGACCTGCATCTGCGAGATGCCCAGCTCGCTGCCGATGTCCTGCTGCGTGCGGTCCTCGACGAACCGCATGTGCAACAGGTCGCGGTCGTCACGGTCGAGGCGACGGACCGCCGGCGCCACCGTCTGCAGTCGCTCCATGCGCAGCAGGTCGTCGTCCTCCCCGCCGATGAGGTCCCCGGTGGCGCCGTCGCCCGAGGGCGTCGGTGCGTCGAGCGAGCGAGGCGAGAACGCGCCCTGGACACCCTCTGCGTGCCGCAGGTCGGACTCGGTCGTGCCCACCTCGTCGGCGACCTCCTTGGGCGTGGGCTCGCGGTTGTCACGTGCCCGCAGGGCGTCACGCGCCTTCGTCGCGCTGGACTGGAGGTCCTGGACGTGGCGCGTGGGGCGGACACTCCAGGCATGGTCCCGGAAGTAGCGCCGCAGCTCACCGAGCACGGTGGGCACCGCGTAGGCGTCGAACGACCGGCGCTCGGGGTCGAAGCGCCGGACCGCCTTGAGCAGGCCGAGACGGGCCACCTGCTCCAGGTCGTCGTCCTGGACGCCCCGCTTGCTGTAGCGATGGGCGAGACGGTGCGCCATCGCCAGGTTCAGCTCGAGCACGTCGTTCTGCAGGTGCTCGCGGTCGATCCCGTCGAGATGGCGGGCCCGGCCGAGCATCGTGCGGGAGCGGTCGTCCAGCTCGCTGGTCGGGGGGCCGGTGGTGGGTACTACGGGTGACATCGTCATGGCGGTCTCCTGCACGTCGACCGAGGACGGCTGGAAGCTCAACCTGTCTTCCACACAAGCACTGTCGACCGGCGCAGACAAGACCCGGGCGGCCCGAGCGGCGCGACACGCCTGCGATCTCAGGCCAGATGGGCGATCTCGGCGAGCGCCCCGCCCTGGGCCTGGTGGACCCGGTTCGTCGTCAGGCCGAGCTCGGTGGTCGTGTGCTCGAGCTCCAGGACCTGCTGCGCGCTGCCGAGCTGCAGGAGCGCCCGTCCGCCGTCCGCGAGGTGTCGGGCGACGACCTCGAGACACGAGCGGGCCACGTCCAGCCCGTCGTCGCCGCCGTCGATGGCCCACACGGGATCCTCGGGGTGGCGCACCACGTCGCGACTCGGCACCCAGGGCGGGTCGGCCACGACCAGGGCGAACTGCTCGTCGGGCCGCAGCACCGTGTGGAGGTCGCCCTGACGGACCTCGACGTCCTCGGCGATGCGACTCGCGTTCGTCCGCGCGAGATCGCACGCGTGCGCGTCGCGGTCCACGAGGACGGCGGACCGACCCGTGCCGACGACGGTGGCGAGGCCGATGTGACCGGCGCCGGCGCACAGCTCCAGCACCGGGCCCGGAGGAACGGTCCGGAGCAGCCGGTTCGCCCACTGGGCCTGCTGCATCGTCCAGGGTCGCGGCACGAGCACGGTCTCGTCGAAGTCGATCGACAGGTCGCCGAACGGCATCGTGCGGACCGTCGCCGGAGTGGGGTCAGTCGTCATCGACGAGGCCCTTCTGCCGTGCCTCCTCGACGAGCCGCCGCACGACCTCGACGTCACCGCACCCGGCCTCGATCTGACGCTCCCGCTCGTCGCAGAACGTGACCCCGAGCTCGCGCCGGACCTCGTCGGAGACCTCGTCGCGCGCCGGGTTGAGGATCGTCAGCTCCTCCTCGGCGAGGTGGTGGCTGATCGCCGCGGTCAGCTCCTCGACGGCGTCGTCGAACTCCTGGCCCGACGTCTGCGAGAGCTCCAGGACCGCCAGCAGCGCCTCGTGGGCCTCGGCGTGCTCGTGCTCGCCGTGCTCGGCCTCGTCGTCGTCGATCGCCCCCTTGCGCTCCAGCCGCGGGTAGACGTGGCGCTCCTCGGCCTCCGCGTGCGCCACGTGGAGCGTCGCGAGGTCACGACGTGCACGGTCGCGGTCGGCCGAGGAGTCGCGGAGCTCGCGCAGCAACGACTCGAACAGCACGTGGTCGGCCAGGATCAGGTCGACCACGTCGCCCTCGTGCGGTCGCGGGATCCAGTCGTCGTTCATCGGGGTCCTCCTGAGGTGTGGGCACAGTCCAGGCACAACGATGCCCGAGGAAACGCCTTCAGGCGCGACTTGGTGATCTCGCGACCGCATCGCTGGCACCGGTCGTAGCGTCCGGTCAGGAGGCGCTCGATCACGAGCTCGGTCTGCTCCAGGCTCATCAGGTCGCGAGCCATCGTGAGGTCGTCGAGCTCGGACTCCACCGCCTGGTTCGCGTGGTCCACGGCGTCGCCGCAGATCGGACCGACCCCCACCTGCGGGCGCGTGCGACGGCGCAGGTCGTCACGGGTCCGCTCGAGCTCGAGGCGCACCTCGGCGAGCTCACCCTCGGTCCAGGAACCAGTCATGCGCTGCGGGTACCCCGCGGGTCGCCGTTCAACCACCGTGCTCCAGCACGTGGCGCGCCCAGCGCAGCGGGTCGCCCCCGGCGACCCGACGGGCCCGAGCGGCGGGTCCACCGTCGGCGACGAGCGACTCGACGACCGTCCCCACGCGCTCCACGTCGCCGGCGTCGTCGAGCGCGGGGGCCACGTGGTCGAACAGGACCGCGCAGGCCCGGGACGCGGGCACGGACCGTCCGGTGCGCGGGTCCAGCAGCTCCCCGTCGAGCCCGTGCCGCTGCGCGAGCCACCTCGCTGCGCGCAGACGTTCGACGCGCCACTCGTGGACGCGGTCGGCGAGACAGGTCTCGACGAGGGCCCGGACGAGCAGCGCGACGGCGGCCGCCTCGGCGGTGTGCACCAGGACGTCCGCGACACGCACCTCGACGGTCGGCGTGTGGGTGCCGGGACGGGCGTCGAGATAGACCATCCCCTCGTCCAGCGCGACGCCTGACTCCACGAGACCCGCCACGGCACGCTCGTAGGTCGCCAGGTCGCCGAAGGGCCCGGTCGGTCCGGCGGTCGGCCACTGGTCCCACGCGTGGGCACGCCAGGACGCGTACCCGGTGTCCCGGCCGTCCTCGAACGGCGAGCCCGCGGTCAGCGCGGTGACGACCGGCAACCACGGGGCCAGGCGGTCGATCGCCCGCACCGCCTCGTGGCCGTCCTCGACCTCCACGTGGACGTGCATGCCGCACACGCCTGCCCGGGCGAGCAGGTCGGGGTGGTCCTCGGCCATGCGTCGGTAGCGAGCCGTGGGCGTGAGACGCCCCACCGATCCCACGACGGACGTCGGAGACGCCAGCACGGAGGCACCGACCGCAGCAGCGTCGTCCGCGGCGCGCTCCCGACCGCGTCGCACGTGGGCGAGCAGGTCGTCGCCGTCGATGCTCGGCTCGGTGTTCGTCTCGATCTGGGCGAGGAACAGCTCGCGGTCGAGCTCCTCGTCCGCACCGGGCCCGTCCTCATCGACGTCGAGCGCCCGGGTCGCCACGTCGAGCGGCTCGCACGTCACCGGGTCGACGAGGAAGAGCTCCTCCTCGACACCCACGCTCCGGGTCATCGGGGATCCCCGGGGGCGGCGCATGGCCGCGACGCGACCGGGAACTCCTGCAGGAAGCACCGTCGCCGAGAGGAACCCACCATGACGACACCGCATCCCGAGGCGCCGGCCGAGGGCGCCGACCCACACGCGCCCGAGACGTCCGACGAGCCCAGCTCCGACGAGCCCAGTTCCGACGAGCCCAGCTCCGACGAGCCCAGCTCCCATGATTCCGATGCCAAGGAGCGATCGTGAGTCTCGGCACCATGGAGCGGGTGGCGCCGGTGTGGCGCTTCCTGTTCGCGGTCGAGCCGGCGCAGGACCGGGTGCTGCGCGCCATGCGAGCGATCGGCCTGCACCCGCGACGGACGCCCGGCCGCGACCCCCGACTGCAGACCCTCGAGGCGACGGGCCTCGACGCCCGGCGGACCGTCGAGGAGATGCTGGCGGTGAGCGGCGTCGAGGACGTCTCCCGCGTGCGAGTGCTCCGGCGGCGGCTGCTCGGTCCCGCGACCGTCAGTCTCGACTACGCGGCCTTCGACTGGCCCACACCGTGCCCGTGGTGCGCGCGCTGGCGCGCGGAACGAACGCTCGACGCCCTCGGACGTCCCGTCCTGCGCGAGTGGCACCACGACGAGTGTCCGCGCTACCGGGAGTGGGGCTGAACGTCGCCGCCGACGGGGAACTCGTGGTCGCACGACCCGCACTGGTAGACGGACGTCGGGCCGTCCGTCCCGAGCAGGACGGCGGTGTTCGCACCGCACTCCGGACACGGTCTGAGCATCTCCATCACTCGGCGAGGAACCTTCACGTGCAGGGTTCGCGCCGCCGGCTGCATCAGCGGTTCGGGACGAGATCATAGGACATCCGAGAACGCGCGCCGACCGGCGGGGCGCGGCCCCGCTGCTGGCTGAACGAGGCCGCTGCTCGACGGGTACCCGAGTCCCACGAGTCCCATGCATCACTTCAAACCCGCCGACCAGCGCCGCGCACCGACGTGCATCCGGACCTCACCAGGCGTGATCTCCAGGTCGTCGAGGTCGACCAGGAAGCTGCCGCGCTGCCGCCACGCGAGGAGTCGCTGCAGCACCACGGGACGCACGGCACGCCGCTCGTAGCCGAGGAAGGCCGTGCCCCGCCGCGGACCCACGAGGAGCCCGACGAGCTCCGGCGCGGCAAGCACCCCCGCACCCACCGGCCCCCGCAGGACGAACCGCGCGTCGACCACGACGCCGAGGCGCTCGCCGTCCTGCGTCACCGGGAGTCCCAGGACCTCACCGAGGATCATGGCGACCTCCGGGGATGCGGCCCACCACGCGATCGCGCAGCCACCGTTCGAACCACAGCACCCCCAGCTCGTCGCGCGAGGCGCTCAGGCTGATGCCGCTCCCCAGACGCGTGACCCGCGACCACGCGACCCCGTAACGAGACCGCCGTGGCCGGTGGATCCCGAAGAATCTCGTGGCGAGGCCCGACCCGAGGAGCAGCGACGCCACGACCGGTCGGCCGCCGCCCTCGGGCACCTCGATCTCGACGTCGGCGACGGCGAGGACCGGCCACCCGTCGCGGTCCAGGACGGCACGGTCGAGCAGGTGCAGGTTGGCATCGATCAGCCGGCCGTCCTGCTCGGGGTGCGCGGGCATGTCGGGCACGTCAGGCTCCCATCCGGGTCAGGACCATCAGCGGCACCGCGGCGAGCGCCGCGGCGAGGATGATCACGAGGTACGCGAGGGCGACGCCGTTCAGCACCGCGCCGTTGGTGTGCTCCCCGACGTAGTCGGGGTCGTTGGCCACGACCAGCACGGGGAAGTACGTCAGGGGCAGGGCGACGGCGCTGAAGACGACGGAGAACTCGGTCACCATCACGGGGTCGACACCGGTCAGCAGCACGAGGCTCCCGATCACGATCGCACCCAGCACCACGAGATGGAACTGCGGTGCACGGGCCGGCCGCACACGCTTGCCCCACGGCCAGCCGGCGAACTGCGCGACCGAGTAGCCGCACGACAGCGCGGTCTCGAGCGCGGCACCGGCCGTGGCGGCCAGGACGCCGACCGCGACCACGACGACCCCCGCCGTCCCGAGCGCCACGCCGACGGGCGCCACGACCTGCGACAGGCTCGTGACAGAGATGCCCTGCGGGAGCAGGACGACGGCGGCACACCCGGCGATCGCGAGGGACAGCAGCCCACCAAGGGGGAATCCGACGAGGACGTTGAGGCGCGAGCGCCACAGGTCCTGCGACGTCCACCGCTCCTCCGCGGCGCCGGAGGAGAAGAAGAACACCTCGTACGGCGTCATCGCGGCGCCGAACAGCGCGACCGCGTAGTAGGCGTACGTCAGGCCGCTCTCCCCCGTGTCCGGCCCGTCCTGCACCACCTGGCCGGCGAGCGCGGACCAGTCAGGTCCCAGGCTGAGGAGTGCCACGACGAACACGAGGAGCAGCAGGCCGAGCAGTCCGGCGACGTTCTCGAGCCACGAGAACGTGACGCGCCACAACGCCATCCAGAGGACGAGGGCGACGGGAAGCACGACCAGGACGGGCACGACGCCGCTCAGCAGCTGCAGCGCGAGCGCCACGCCGCCGATCTCCGCCGTCAGCGTCAGCAGCGTCATCGCCATCGACCCGACGAGGTTCGCCAAGGCAGCGCGCGGACCGAGCCGTTCGCGAATCACCTCGAACGTCGCCCGGCCGCTGATCGCCGTCACCTTGCCGGACATGTGCGCGAAGACCGCGATGCCGCCCACGCCCACGACGACCACCCAGGCCAGCGAGAGCCCGAACCGGGACCCCACCACGGCGTTCGTGACCAGGTCGCCGATGTCGACGAACCCACCGATCGCCGTCAGGATGCCGAGGGTGACGGCGAAGACCTTGCCGGCCGACCCGCTCATGCCTGGGCCCCGATGCGGTGCTCCAGACGCGTGAGCGCGTCGGCGTCGTCGCGCAGCCGGACGGCGACCGCGGGAGCCCGTCCCGTGCCGACGGCGTCGGTCGCGTCGTGCAGGTGCCGCACGAGCACGGCCAGCTGCTCGAGGGCCTCGTCCTGCTGCCTGGCGAGCACCGACGGCACGGTCGCCGAGGCGGCGCCGCGCGCCAAGCCCGTGGCCTGGCGGAGCGCGTCGTCGACCTGCGTCCGGGCCGCGGGTCCCGTGGTCCGCCCGCGGTGCTGCTGCTCGAGGGCGAGCGCCGCGGACGAGGCGGCCGAGGCCGCCTCCCCGACCGCGAGCTCGAGCGGGTCCGGCATCACGGCGCACGAGGCGACGAGCAGGACGACCGCGACAAGGACCGTCTTCACCCCCGGCGGGTACCCGCCCAGGGTGTGGCGGAAACGTCAGGCCGGGGCGTCGTCCCCCATCGGGAGCCGACGGTCGTCGACGAGCCGTCTCGCCACGTCGTGCAGCTTGACGTTCCGGTCCTGCGAGTACCGCTTGAGGACCTCGAAGGCACGCTCGGAGTCCAGCCCGTACCGCTCCATGAGCATGCCGATGGCCGTGCCGATGACCTGCCGGCCGTCGACGGCGCGTTGGAGCCCCTCGATGTCGGTGGCCGAGGCCAACGCGACGGAGGCGTGCCGGGCCAGCAGCTGGATGACGTCCTCGTCCCCCGAGTCGAACGTCTCTGGGCCGGCGCCGTAGGCGTTGATGGAGCCGTAGCGTCGAGTGGTCGTCACCAATGGTGCGCTCAGGACCGAGCGGAAGCCGAGCTGTGCCGCCTCGCGGTTCCACCGGGGCCAGCGGGTGTCCAGCGCCGTGTCGTCGATCCGACGCACGCCGTCGTCCCCACCGGAGTCCAGGCACGGCCCCTCGTCCAGCTCCACCTGCAGCGCGTGGGCACGGCGCACCGCGTCGTCGGTCGCGGCGGCGGTCTCGACCCGGCGCCGCGCGCGGACCAGCAGCACGCCCGCTCCGTCGGCGCCGAGGGATGTTTTCGTGGACTCGGCGATCCGCTCGATGGTCAGCTCGGGGGTGTACCCGTGCAGGTCGAGCGCGATGCGCGACAGGCGGGTGTCCAGGTCGTCGTGCTCGTCCTCGTGCTCGGGTGTCGTGGTCATGAAGATCCCTTCCTCCGCCACCGTGACAGGTCCCGACTTGCAGCACCAGCCCGACCGGTGTTCGCTGGTCCCGGGTTGAGCAGCAGCCGCCGTGCACGAACCTCGGGGGCTCGCATGCAGCAGTCGACCGTTCACACCGTCAACACCCTCGTCGAGGACCACCTCGACCTCGCCGTCCGCATCGCCCGCCGCTACAGCGGCCGCGGGGTCGAGCGTGAGGACCTCGAGCAGGTCGCCAGGCTCGCGCTCGTCAAGGCGGCGCACCACTACGACCCGGGACGGGGCGCGTTCGCCCCGTTCGCCGCGACGACCGTGCGCGGCGAGGTCAAGCGCTACTTCCGCGACCTCGCGTGGGGCGTCCGGCCGCCCCGCCGCATCCAGGAGCTCCAGGCCCGCATGAGTGCGGAGCCATCGCCCGACGGGCGCGACGAGGACCCATGGACCCTGGCCGCGCGACTCGGCGCGCCGGTCGCGGACGTCCGAGAGGCCATGGCCGCGCGCGGCTGCTTCGCCTGCGACTCGATCGATGCTGCCGACGACGCCGGGCACACGTTCGGCGTCGAGGACGACCGGTTCGATCGCGTCGACGAGCGTGAGTCGTTCCGCGCCCTGTGCGTCGGGCTGAGCGACGACGACCGTCGTCTCCTGGCGTGGCGCTACGTGGAGGAGCTGACGCAGCAGCAGATCGCCGATCGTCTCGGCATCAGCCAGATGCAGGTGTCGAGACGGCTCTCCAGGCTGCTCGAGGGGCTGCGGGCGGCGGCCGTCGCATGAGGTGCGGCCCGGCCGGCGCGGTGCCACGGTGGCTTCATGGGTGATCGCGAGCAGCCGTCCGACCGGCACCGTCGTCCGACGGGCGTCTCGGACAAGACCGTCGAGGCGCTCGGCAAGCTGAGCGAGGCGCTCGAGGCCATCGAGCAGGCCCGCGGGTCGCTGTACGCCTTCCACCGGCTGTCCGGTCACGGCGACCTGCAGGCCGGCGAGGCCGCAGACCTGCTGCGCGAGGCCGGTCACGACGATCTCGCCGACCGCATCGAGACCGAGCTCGTCGGGCGCAACGTGGTCGAGGGACGCTGGACGTTCCAACTCGTCGAGGAGTACGACGAGGGGTACTACGCCCTGTTCCGCGAGCTCGAGCGCACGGCGCGCGAGGACCTGGTCGGGGGACGGCCGCACCTGTTCGAGGCGGAGATGAAGGAGGACCGGCGCAGCCACGGACGCCGGCACCACGAGGCCTCACCTGGCGAGGACGTCTGAGCGACCGGCTTCACAGGTTGCGCTTGGGTTCGTGGGCCAGAGTAGGACCAGACTCGGGAGGAGACGCGCACGTGAGCATCACGTTGGACCAGCTTCAGCACCCGCGGACCCAGATCTGGAGCACGGTCCTCGGCACGGTGGTGGCCGTCCTCCTGGCGTTCGTGGCCTTCTCCGTCACCCGCGACGACACCCAGGAGCAGGCCACGGAGTCCGTGCAGTCGACGCTGGACTGGATCCGAGCCGGCCAGGGATGCGACGGCTGGGTCACCTACTCCGACAGCGCCGCCGCCATGACGCGGTGCGTGGAGAAGGAGCACTACACGCTCACGGCGCTCGACGTCGTGGCCGAGGACCACGCGTCCCGCACGAGCCAGCGGTGCGCCGTCGCGAAGGCCGAGGTCACGGGACCGGACGGCCGCGAGACGTGGGCGTTCACCCGCGCCAGCGAGTCGCAGCGCTGGGTCTACTCCGGACTCTGGACGGCGCTGGACGACGTCGTGTGCAGCACGACACGATGACGGCGTGACCCCCTCGCAACCGGTCGTGCGCGGCGCCGTCGTCGACGAGCAGACCCGCTGCGTCCACTACGCGAGCCGGCTCGACGTGGTCGCGATCCGCTTCCGCTGCTGCGGGACCTACTACCCCTGCCACGCGTGCCACGCCGAGGCCGTCGACCACCCCGCCGAGCGATGGGGTGCCGGCGAGCTCGGCTCCCGGGCCGTCCTGTGCGGCGTGTGCCGGCACGAGCTGCGCATCGTCGACTACCTCGACGTCGACGCGTGCCCGGCGTGCGGCGCGGGGTTCAACCCCGGCTGCCACCTGCATGCGCCCCTGTACTTCGAGGTGGACCGTACCGCCGGAACGTGACGAATGCCTCACCTCGAAGATTGGGCACGGCCGCAGCGTGAACGGTTGACTACGCGGGAGCAACCGAAGTCCGAAGGAGCCCTCCTTGCCCCGCATCGCCCGCCGTACGTTCGTCGCCGCTCCCGCTGACCGTGTCTGGACCCTGGTCCAGGACTTCGGCGACTGGCACCCGCGTCTCAACATCTACGCCGGCGGACCCGAGGCCTCTCCCGAGCTCGTCGTCACGGTCACCGAGCGCGACGACGAGGGTCTCAATCTGAGCTACTCGATGCCGGAGCCGCCGTTCCCGATCACGGACCACCTGGCGACGATCA
This sequence comes from Aeromicrobium sp., assembly GCA_023257515.1. Classification (GTDB taxonomy): domain Bacteria; phylum Actinomycetota; class Actinomycetes; order Propionibacteriales; family Nocardioidaceae; genus Aeromicrobium. The sequence goes on along the minus strand of JALRCA010000024.1, from coordinate 4,998 downwards.
GCGTCGAGCCCGATCGCGAGACCACGTGCTACGTGGAGTGGTCGGCGAGCTTCGAGTCCGACCCCGGCATCATGCAGCTGCTCGAGGACCAGCTCGGCGACGACATCTTCGTGCTCGCGCTCGACAGGCTCGCCTCGCACGCGCAGGACGAGTGGGCCAAGGTGGCCGAGGCCCAGCGCGCCGACTCCGCCGCCTGATCCTCGGGGCGCGAGCCCCTCACCGGTCGGCGGCGACGCGGAAGCCGGTGTGCCCCAGCGAGGTGTCCGGGGTGTTCGCCGTGCGCGCCGAGGTGCGGTAGCGCCGGCAGTACGAGGCGTGGCACAGGTAGGACCCGCCCCGCAGGACGGGTCGACGGTCGAACGACGACCACGGGCTCGCCGTCCACTCCCACACGTTGCCGGTGGTGTTGAACAGGCCGAGCCCGTTGGGCTCGAACGCGTCCACCGGGACGGTCCCGACGGGTGCCGTCGGCGCTGACGGGAACTCGCCCTGGAACACGTTCATGGCCGGGCGTCCTCCCGGCTCGAGCTCGTCGCCCCACGGGAACGGTTGCTGCACGAGTCCCCCGCGCGAGGCGAGCTCCCACTCGGCCTCGGCCGGCAGCCGCGCCCCCGCCCAGGCCGCGTAGGCCACGGCGTCGCGGTGCGAGACGTGCGTGACCGGGTGGTCGCCGCGGCCGTCGACGTCCGAGCCCGGACCCTCGGGACTGCGCCACGACGCGCCCGGTACCTGGCGCCACCAGGGCGTGGCCGCCACGGCCTGGGTCGGGGGTGCGTCCTCGGGGAGCAGCCCGACGAAGACGAGCGAGTCGCCGAAGGCCTCGGCGTCGCTCACGTGGCCGGTCGCGTCGACGAAGACGGCGAACTGCTCGACGGTGACGGCGGTCGCCGAGATCGCGAACGGTCGCACCTCGACCTCTCGCACCGGGCCCTCGCCGTCGGACGGGTAGGCCCAGCGGTCGTCGCTGCCCATGAGCAGCAGGCCGCCGTCGAGCTCGACGAGGGCCGGATGGCTGTCACCGGACCGGTGGACGGCCATACCGGCGTGCTGGTCCGTCGTCCCGCGAGACGGTCCGCAGCAGGCGCCCATGAGTGCGAGCCTGACCGACCCCGGCACCGCGTGCAGCGACGTCTCGCATCGCAAGATCCGGTCGCGGCAGGGATCCGTCCTGATATCCAGTGGTCGTGAGCGAACTCAGGACCCGCCGCCCCAACATCGTCGTCATCCAGGCCGACCAGCTGGCCGCGGCGGCCCTCGGCGCGTACGGCAACACCGTCGTCAAGTCGCCGCACATCGACGCGCTCGGTGCCGAGGGCGTCGTGTTCGACCGCGCCTACTGCAACTCGCCGCTGTGCGCCCCGTCGCGCGCCTCGATGATGACCGGCCAGCTGCCGTCGCAGATCGGCGCGTACGACAACGGCGCCGACTTCGGCTCCTCGGTGCCGACGTTCGCCCACCACCTGCGCGCCGCCGGCTACCACACGGCGCTCGTCGGCCGGATGCACTTCATCGGCCCCGACCAGCTGCACGGGTTCGAGGAGCGGCTCACGACCGACGTCTACCCCGCGGGCCTCGACATGGTGCCGGACTGGGAGCTGCCCGAGGAGGACCGGCTGCCCTGGTACCACGACGCGGGCAGCGTCTTCACCGCCGGCGTGAGCGCCGCGACGGTCCAGCGCGACTTCGACGACGAGGTGCTGTTCCGCAGCCTGCGCCACCTGAACGACCGGGCCCGGTCGCTCGACGACCAGCCGTTCCTGCTGGTCTCGTCCTTCATCCACCCGCACGACCCGTACGAGCCGACGCTCGAGCACTGGCGACGCTACGACGACGTCGAGATCGACGACCCACGCGTCGCCACGCTCCCCCTGGAGGAGCAGGACCCGCACAGCCGTCGGCTGCTCGAGATGTCCGGCTTCGACCAGAAGGAGCCCGACGCCGAGCAGGTGCGTCGTGCGCGTCGCGCCTACTACGCGTGCGTCAGCTACGTCGACGACCACGTCGGGGCGATCGTGCGCCGCCTCGACGAGCTCGGCCTGCGCGAGAACACGGTCGTCGTGCTCACGTCGGACCACGGCGACATGCTCGGCGAACGCGGGCTCTGGTACAAGATGTCGCCCTACGAGCAGTCCGCCCGCGTGCCGCTCGTCGTGAGCGCCCCCGGTCGGCTGGAGTCGCGTCGCGTCGACACCCCGGTGTCGCTGCTCGACCTGCTTCCGACCCTCACCGACCTGGCGGGCGTCGGCGAGGTCGGCACCCCGGGCCGCAGCCTCGTGCCGATCGCCGCGGGCGACGAGCACGAGCCCGAGGACGTCGTGATCGAGTACCTCGCCGAGGGCGTCACCACGCCGCACCTGACGATCGTGCGCGGGCGGCACAAGCTCGTGCGCTGCCCCGGCGACCCCGACCAGCTGTTCGACGTCACGGCCGACCCGGACGAGCTGGTGAACCTGGTCGACGACCCGGCGCACGCCGAGCTCGTCCAGTCACTGCGCGAGGCCCTCGCGTCCCGCTACGACGTGGGCTCCCTGAGCCACGACGTGCTGGCGAGCCAGGGACGACGGCGCGTCGTGCACGAGGCGCTCTCCGCGGGTGCGCCGACGGCGTGGGACCACCAGCCGCCGCACCGGCCCGACTACGTCCGCGGCGACTTCTGGACCGCGCTCGAGCGCGGTCGCGTCCCCGCCCGCGACCTCGGCTGACCCGGGCTCAGGACTCCCACCTCTCGAAGCCGAGGACGATGAGGCGCATCTGACGGCGGGCGCCCTCCTTGATGCGTTCCTCGAGGTCGGCCCGGCCGTCCGGCATCTCGACGACCTCCTCGGCGTTCGAGACCATGTTGCGCACGAACAGGCGCGAGACCATCTGGACGTCGTCGGAGCTCCACGTCTCGATGTTGGGCAGCCGGGCGAGCACGACGGCGAGCTCGCTGACGAACAGGTCGAGCTCGTGCCGGATGGCCTGCCGCACGACCGGGGAGCCGCCGACGCGCTCGCGCGAGACGAACCCGAAGTGCGCCTTGTTCTGCTTGACCGCCTCGACGAGGACCTCGGCCGCGGCGTCGATGATGTTGACGAAGACGTTGGGGTCGCGCTGGGCGTCTCGGATCATGCGTCGCAAGGTCAGGAACGACTGCTCGACGAGGGCCAGCCCGAGCTCGTCCATCGACTCGAAGTGCCGGTAGAACGCCGTCGGCACGACACCGGCCTGGCGGGCGACCTGACGAAGACTCAGCTGGGCGAAGCCCTGGGACTGCGAGAGCTCGAGCGCGGCGGCGAGGATCGCCTCACGCGTCCGCTCCTTCTGGGCCTGCCGCGCCGGCAGGCTGTCCCCTGACGTGCCCACGGGCCACAGTCTAGGAGGCCCGGCGGACGGTCCAGTGGGTGTACACGCGTTTCGGACAGGTGACCGACGTGGGTGAGGTCACGCGACAGGCCCCTTGTGCCCGGGCGCGCCATGCCTCAGAGTTTCAGTGAACGCACGTACACTGAAACGCACACCACGCTCGAGAGGGACCCATGGGCATCGTCCGCACCGCACTCGCCTCCAAGGCCGTGCGATCCCTCACGACGCCGCACACGGTCGACCACTACCTGGAGCAGGTCCACCCCATGCTCACCGTCGAGCTCGTGCGGGCGCGCGTCGTGGACGTCGTCCGCGAGACCGACGTCGCGACCACCGTCGTGCTGCGTCCCAACGGCGCGTGGCGCGGGTTCAAGCCCGGCCAGCACGTCGAGTTCGGCGTCGAGGTCGACGGCACCCGCAAGGTCCGCGTGTTCTCGGTCTCGAGCTCCGCAGCCCGGCGCGACGGCACCTTCAGCGTTTCGGTCAAGGCCCACGAGGAGGGCTACGTCTCTCGCTTCCTGAATCGCGAGCTGCAGAACCGCACCGTCATCCACCTGTCGCAGGCCACGGGCGACTTCGTCCTGCCCGACGTCGTGCCCGACGAGATCGCCCTCGTGAGCGGCGGGTCGGGCATCACGCCCGTCATGTCGATGGCGCGCACGCTGCGCGACACCGGCCACCGCGGCCGCATCACGTTCCTGCACTACGCCAAGTCCCGCGCCGACGAGATGTTCAGCACCGAGCTGGACGCGCTCGCCGACGAGCTGCACGACGCCCAGGTCGTGCGCGTCTACACCCGCGAGCCCGAGCCGGGCGCCGCGCTCGCGGGCCGCTTCCACGTCGACCACCTCAAGCACCTCGGCGTCGACCCGGCCAGCGTGCCGACCTGGGTCTGCGGCCCGGCCGGACTCATCGCCACCGTCCGCGACACCTACGACGAGCTGGGCGCCACCGACCAGCTGCACGCCGAGTACTTCAAGGTCCCGAGCGTCGATCCCAAGCTTCTCGAACAGAGTGCCGAGGACGCCACCGGCACCCTCACCTTCGAGCGCTCCGGCACGAGCGCCGACAACTCCGGAGCCACGCTGCTCGAGCAGGCCGAGGCCGCCGGCCTCTCCCCCGAGTTCGGCTGCCGGATGGGTGTCTGCAACACCTGTGCCGTCAAGAAGCTGCACGGCGCGGTACGCCACGTCATCACCGGCGAGGTGTGCGCCAACACCGACGAGACCGTCAAGATCTGCGTGAACGTCCCCGTGGGCGACGTGAGCGTGGACGTCTGAGGAGGGAACCCCATGTCACGCAAGCGTCCCCCGATCGCGCCACTCAGCGCGACCGACCACAACGAGGCCCCGGCGCCCCTGGTGGGCACCGACACCGCCAAGCGCTCCACGATCGGCCTGGAGCACATGAGCTACGAGCAGCTCGAGCAGTTCGGCGAGGAGCTCGACGGCCTGCGCCAGCGCACCCTCGACACGCTCGGCCAGGCCGACGCGAACTACATCCGTCGCGTCATCAAGGTGCAGCGCACGTTCGAGGTGCTGGGCCGCATCGGCATCCTGACGCCGTTCTTCTGGCCGACGTTCGTCGCCGGCATCGTGTTCCTCGGTCTCTCCAAGATCATCGAGAACATGGAGATCGGCCACAACGTCATGC
>JALRCA010000058.1 GCA_023257515.1 Aeromicrobium sp. | reverse complement strand
ATCGACAAGGTCGAGTACATCGACTACAAGGACGTGTCGCTCCTGCAGAAGTTCATGACCGACCGCTCCAAGATCCGCGGCCGCGGTCTCAGCGGCGTCAGCGTCCAGGAGCAGCGCGAGGTCGCGAACGCAATCAAGAACGCCCGCGAGATGGCGCTCCTGCCGTACACGTCCACCACCCGCTGAGGAGTCTGAACCATGAAGCTCATCCTCACGCACGAGGTCTCGAACCTCGGTGAGCCCGGCGACATCGTCGAGGTCAAGGACGGCTACGGCCGCAACTACCTGCTGCCCCGCAACTACGCGATCCGCTGGAGCAAGGGCGCGGCGCGGCAGGTCGAGTCCATCAAGGCCGCCCGCGACGCGCGCGCCGTGCACGACCTCGAGGAGGCCCGCCAGATCAAGGGTCGTCTCGAGGCCGAGCCGGTCAACGTCGCGGTCCGCGCCGGCGAGGGCGGCCGCCTGTTCGGCGCCGTCACCGTCTCCGACATCGCCACCGCCCTCGAGGCGGCCGGCGGCGCGGTCGACAAGCGTCGTATCGAGGTCGGCAACCCGATCAAGACGCTCGGCGCCCACGACGTCACCGTGCGCGTCCACCCCGAGGTGGTCGCGAACGTGCGTCTGAACGTCGTCGCCTCCAAGTAAGGCCGCCCGCGAGCGGGGTCCGGTTCCGACCGGGCCCCGCTCGTGCCTTCTTCCATGAGACTCACCCCCCTCGTCCTGTCCCTCACGCTCGTGCTGGGCGGCTGCTCGCTGTTCGGCGGTGACGACGGCGCGTCCTCGACGCCGCAGGCCGAGGAAGCGGAGTCCTCGGCGCTGCCGCTGCGCGACGTCGACCGCACGTCGCGCCGCGACGTGGCTGCGGGCGGCACGTTGCGCCTGGCCACGCCCGTGCTGCCGGCGAACCTGAACCCGTGGCAGGTCGACGGCCTGCGCGACGACGCCGCAGACCTGCTCGAGCCGACCACCGGCCAGGTCGTCCGACTCGACGACCGCGGCGGCTGGACCGTCGACCGTGATCACGCCCGGTCGGTCCGGGTCGTGAAGCGCAGTCCACTCACGATCGCCGTCCAGCTCAACCCCGAGGCCCGCTGGCAGGACGGCAAGCCCGTCGAGTCCCGCGACATGGTGGCGTTCGCCCGCGCCATGAGCGGTCGGGACTCCGCGTTCCAGGTCGGCTCCACCGACGGCTGGGACGACGTCGGTCGCGTCGAGCGACGCGGTCGCTTCGGCTACCGGGTCGTGTTCTCGCAGTCGCGGTCCGACTGGCCGCGCTTCGTCTCGCCCCGGTTGCCGCGCAGCGTGTCCTCGTCGGCCCGGACCTTCAACCGGGGATTCACCGGGCGGGCGGTACCGTCCAACGGCCCGTTCGTCGTCTCGCGCGTCGAGCGACGCACCGGCACCCTCACGATGACCCGCAACCCGCGCTGGTGGGGAACGCCCGCGAGGCTCGCCCGCATCCAGGTCCGGGTCGCGGCACCGGACGTGGCCGTCAAGGCGCTCGCCGCCGGCGAGCTCGATGCCGCGACGCTGACCGAGGACACGGTGCAGGACGCGCCTGACGATGACGTCACGGTGCGTCGCAGTGCCGGCACGCGCATCACGCAGCTCACCCTCAACGGCGGTCGCGGGGCGTTGCGCGACGCGGCCGTCCGCCGCGCCGTCGCGCTCGCCGTGGACCGGGGTGCCCTGGCCCGGCGCCAGGCGACCGCGCTCGGCACCCGCCCCGTCGTCGCCTCCAGCCTGCTCGTGGCGCCGGGCCAGCCCGGCTACCGCGCCGCCACCGGCACCACGCCCGACCTCGACGCGGCCCGCAAGACCCTGCGCGCCGCCGGCTACCGGGTGGGTGACAGGACCACCAAGGACGGCAGGCCGTTGCGGCTGCGCCTGCCGGTGCCGAGCGACGACCCCGTCGCGGCGCGTCGCGCGGCCACGATCGCCCGGTCGCTCGCGGCCGTGGGCATCGAGGTCCGCCGTTCCGAGGTGAAGGCGGCCGACTACTACACCTCGGTGCTGGTGCCGCTCGACTTCGATCTCGCGCTCATCACGTGGGACGCCTCGCCGCTCGGCGTCGCATCGGCCGAGGCGCGATTCCGTCCGGTCACCTCGCCCCTGAACTTCACCGGTCGCAGCGACGGCCATGCCGCGGCCTGGACCAGGGCCTCGCGCGAGCAGTCGACGAAGGCGCGGCGCGCAGCCGTCCGCCGTCTCGACCGCGCGCTCCTCGGCGACCGCGTCGCGTTGCCCCTGCTGGGCCAGCCCCAGGTCGTCGCGGTCTCCGACGAGGTGGCGAACTACGGCGTGTCGGCGGGCTCACCCCTGGACTGGACGGCCGTCGGGATCCGCGAGTGAGTCCTGTCACCAGGTGAGGTCAGGCTCACCTAAGTCGACTAGGGTGCGGGTCATGGCCGCCACCGCGAGCAAGCTCATCAAGCCCGACCGCACGCGTCTGGTCAAGCTGCAGGTGCGCAGCAGCGAGCGCCTGTCCCCGCACTTCGCCCGGGTCACGGTCGGCGGCGGCTCGATCGAGCACTTCGTGCCGCGGGGATACGACCAGTGGTTCCGCCTGTTCATCCCGCGATCCGACGACACCGCACTCGACCGGCTGCCCGACAAGGTCGGCACGATCGGCTACCTCAAGTACCTGCGCATCAACGCCGAGATCCGTCCGGAGCTGCGCAACTACACGGTGCGCGCATTCCGTCCCGACGGAGCTCACGGGCCGGAGATCGACATCGACTTCGTGCTCCACGGCAGCCCCGCCGACGGCACGGCCGGCCCCGGAGCCACGTTCGCCGAGACGTGCGAGCCCGGCGACTGGATCGGCATCGTCGACGAGGGTCTCGTCTTCGACGCCTCGGTGGGCACCCAGGACCTGGTGCTCGCGACCGACGAGACCGGTGTGCCCGGCACGGCCGGCATCCTGCGTGACCTGCCGGCCGAGGCGACCGGTGTCGCCGTGCTCGAGGTGCCGTCCGAGGCCGACGTGCTCACCCTCGACGGACCGCTCGGCGTCGAGCAGCGGTGGATCGTCCGCGGCACGGACGAGCGCCCCGGAGCCCGAGCGCTCGCCGAGGTCGAGAAGCTGGCCGTCTCGGAGATCACGCACGGCTACGCCGTGGGCGAGTCATCGCTTGCGACCGGCGTGCGCCGCCACCTCGTCGACGCGGGCGTGCCGAAGGACCGCATCAACTTCTGCGGCTACTGGAAGCTCGACGACCGGCGCTGACCCCGCCCCCGCTGGCAGTGACGATCTGACGCGACACGCCAGCGTGTCGCGGTCGAAACGTCACTGCCAGCGGGGCGGAGGCAGGCTCGGCATAGGGTCGGAGCCGTGCCGAAGCTGCGACGGGAGACGACGACCCACCTGGCCGTCCTGCGCGAGCTGACGGTCGTCGCCGTCGAGGACGTCACGCCCCGCATGCGACGCCTCGGGCTGTCGGGCCCGGCCCTCGCGGCACACGTCGTCGACGGTGTCGAGGTGCCCGCCTTCGCGAGCCCCGGCTTCGACGACCACGTCAAGGTGTTCGTGCCTCTGGAGGGGGCTGACCGACCCGTGCTGCCACGTCAGCGCACCGACGGCCTGGACTGGACGACGGAGGGGACGCGACCGATCGGCAAGGACTACACGCCGCGGCGCGTGACGCCGGAGCGAGTCGACCTGGACTTCGTGCGGCACGGCCACGGACTCGCCTCGACCTGGGCCGAGCGGGCCACGATCGGTGACGCGGCGTGGATCGCGGGTCCGACCATCGGGCAGGGGCCGCCGCACGACGTCGACTGGTTCGCGGTCGCCGGCGACGAGACCGCGCTGCCGGCCATCGGACGTCTGCTCGAGGAGCTGCCGAGCGGCGTGAGGGCCGAGGTCGTGATCGAGGTCGCCGACGCCGGGGAGGAGCAGCGGCTCGAGTCCGGCGCCGACGTCCGGGTGCGCTGGCTGCACCGTGACGGCGCCGAGCCCGGCACGACCACCCAGCTCGTCGATGCTGTCCGGGCGCTGCCGTGGCACGACGGACGCGTGTACGCCTGGATGGCCGGGGAGTCGACCGCCGCGCGGGCCGTGAGGACGTACTGGCGCTCGGAGCGGGCCGTCGCACGCGACTGCCTCGACGTGACGGGCTACTGGCGGCGCTGAGCCTCAGGCGCCGAGCACCATCCAGCGGTCGCCGCGCTGGCGGACCCAGAGCGTGGCCAGCCGGGCGAGCTGGAAGCCGCCGTACGCGACCCACAGCCAGGCGAAACCGGCGCCCAGCACCCCGACCAGCACGGCCAGCGGCGCGTAGACCGCGAGGGTCACGAGACCCGCCCACGCCAGGTAGGTCCCGTCGCCGGCACCGATCAGCACGCCGTCGAGCACGAAGACCACGCCGGAGACCGGTTGCACCGCAGCGACCACGAGCAGGGCGGGCACCAGCACCCGGTGGACGGCCGGGTCGGCGACGAACCATCCGCCGACCCAGGGGGCCGAGAGGGCGAGCAGCACCCCGCCGAGCGCGCCGGTCCACACGCCCCAGACGATCATGCGCCGGGTCAGCCCGCGAGCCAGCTCGGGGTCCGAGGCACCGAGGGCCCGACCCGTCAACGTCTGGCCGGCGATCGCGACGGCGTCGAGCGCGAACGCCAGGAACGAGACCAGCGACGTCGCGATCTGGTGGGCGGCCAGCGGCACGTCCCCCATCGAGGCCGCCACGGCCGTGCCGATGAGCAACGACGCTCGCAGGGTCGCGGTCCGCACGAGCAGCGGCACGCCCGCTCGTCCTGCCCCCAGCACCGACCCGAGATCAGGACGAGACGCGGCGCCGGTGCGCCGGGCGCGCCCCAGGACCACCGCCGTCAGGGCGAGGGCTCCCACCCACTGCGCGATCGTGGTGCCGAGCGCGGATCCGGGAACACCCAGGCCGACGCCGTGCACGAGCCAGAGGTTGAGCGCCGCGTTGACCACGTTGGCCAGCACCGTCACGACGAGCGGGGTCCGCAGGTCCAGCGTGCCGCGCAGCGCTCCCGTGGCCGCGAGCGCCAGCAGCATGGCCGGGACGGCCGCCCCTGAGATCGCCAGGTAGTCGGCAGCGTGCCGCGCGGACTCGGCGGAGTCGGTCAGGGCGCGAGCGACCGGTCCCGACGTCGCCGTGGTCAGCGCGCCGAGCGCCACACCGAGGCCGAGCGCGAGCCACAGTCCCCCGATCGCGCCGCGGTAGGCCTCGGCGGGGTGGCCGGCTCCGTGGAGCCTGCCCACGGTCGCGGTGCTGCCGTAGGCGAGGAAGACGCACAGACCGACGAAGGTGAGCAGCACGGTCGAGGCGGCACCGAGTCCCGCGAGCTCCGGGGTGCCGAGGCGCCCGACGATCGCGGTGTCGACGAGGAGCATGAGGGGTTCGCTGACAAGCGCGAAGAAGGCGGGGACCGCCACGGCGAGGATGCGACCATCGACCCGGGTCCAAAGACGGGTCACCATGGCTCGTCCTGTGGATGAAGTAGGGGTCGAGGGTTGTGTGTCGACATGTCGATGCCGTGAACACCGCTCGGCGCCCGGGTGCCGAACAATTTTGCTTCCACATCGGCGCACTCGCGTCGTCGCAGGTCAGAGCGGGTTTGAGTCCCACGCTTCGCATGCTTTCCACAGACGTTTCCACGGTCTGTGCACCGCCCGCACGGCGTTTTCCACACGTATCCCCGATTCATCCACAGGCGGTGTGCGTCGCGGCCTTTCCCCCGGGACTTCATGGGACCTAGTGTGACGCGTCGACACCCGTCGCCGACCCCCGCCCGGGCCCCTCTGGAGCCGCGGGTCGTCGCGGACCGGTGTCGTGTCGGAAGCCAGGACTAGCGTGCACGGACATGGGAAGGAGCACGACGCCGGTGAGCGTGACGGACCTCTACGAGTCAGCACCCGAGCCCGAGGACTCGACCCGGGTGCCCCCGCAGGACATCGCCGCCGAGCAGAGCGTGCTGGGCGCCATGCTGCTCAGCAAGCAGGCGATCGATCCCGCGACGGACTTGCTCCAGGGCCGTGACTTCTACCGGCCCGCCCACGAGCTGGTGTTCGAGACGATCGCGGACCTCGCCTCCCGCGGCGAGCCCGCCGACGCCATCACGGTCTCGGCCGAGCTGCAGCGTCGCGGCGAGCTGGCGCGTGTCGGGGGAGCGCCCTACCTGCACACGATCGTCGCCGGCGTCCCCATCGCCACCAACGTCGACTACTACGCCGAGATCGTGCGCGAGAAGGCCGTCCTGCGCCGCCTCATCGAGGTCGGCCAGAAGATCGCGAACCTCGGCTGGTCCGAGACCGGCGAGGTCGAGCAGCTCGTCAGCACCGCGCAGTCCGACATCCTCGAGGTCGACGGCTCGAGCGGCGCCGACGACTACCGCACCGTCGCCGAGCTGATCCCCGAGACGGTCTCCGAGATCGAGGACATCCAGTCACGCGACGGTGACATGGCCGGTCTGTCCTCGGGATTCCCCGAGCTCGACCGCTACACGACCGGCTTCCGCGGCGGCCAGATGATCGTCGTGGCCGCCCGACCCGGTGTCGGCAAGTCCACCCTCGGGCTCGACTTCTGCCGCGCGGCCTCGATCAAGCACGGCGTCCCGTCGGCGATCTTCAGCCTCGAGATGACGGGCGCCGAGATCGCGATGCGCCTGCTCTCGGCCGAGGCCAAGGTCGCCATCCACCACATGCGCGGCGGTGGCATGAGCGACAAGGACTGGAACGACATCGCCCGCGTCATGTCGCGCGTGCAGGCCGCGCCCATCACGATCGACGACTCGCCGAACATGACGATGCCCGAGATCCGCTCCAAGGCACGGCGCATCAAGAAGGCCACCGAAGGCAAGCTCGGCCTCATCGTGCTCGACTACCTGCAGCTCATGACGTCGGGCAAGAAGGTCGAGAACCGCCAGGTCGAGGTCTCGGAGTTCAGCCGCCAGATCAAGCTCCTGGCCAAGGAGCTCAACGTCCCCGTCGTCGCGATCAGCCAGCTGAACCGTGGCTCGGAGCAGCGCACCGACAAGACCCCGCAGATCTCCGACCTGCGCGAGTCGGGCTCGATCGAGCAGGACGCCGACATGGTCTTCCTGCTCAACCGCCCCGACGCCACGACCGCCGGTGGCGAGTCCGAGCGCCCGGGCGAGGCCGACATCATCATCGCCAAGAACCGTTCCGGTCCGACCAGCAAGGTCGCGGTCAGCTTCCAGGGCCACTACTCGCGATTCACGCCGATGGCGCGCGACACCGAGGTTCCGGGCGCCGCGGCGGGCGAGTTCTACTGACCCACCTCCGCGGGGGGGCTTCGGAGGTCGCGGTGAAACAAAACCGGGCCGGGACGGCATGTACCTGATGTCATGTTCCCGACTCACCGGAGGTCACCGATGCCTTCCACACCCCGACAATGCTGACGGACGCCCAGCTGCTCACGTCGTCCGGTCACGATCCCGAGGCCTTCCGCGCGCTCTACGACCGACACGCCGGGGCGGTGCACGGGTTCTTCGTGCGGCGCACCGGCGACCACGACGCGTCGCTCGACCTCACGGCCGAGACCTTCGCGCAGGTCTGGTCCTCACGACACCGCTTCGACGACCGGCACGCGGGCTCCATTGCGCCGTGGCTGTTCGGGATCGCCAGCAACGTCCTCGCCCGATCGGCCCGTGAACGGCGACTGGTCCACGAGGCCAGCGAGTCGTTGCGCCTTCAACGCCGGTCACCCGGTGCGACTCCGGATCCTTCGTGGATCGACGGTCTCGATGCCGACTTGGAGCGGGCTCTCGACGATCTCCCGGAGTCCCAACGGCGCGCCGTCGAGCTCCGGATCATGGACGACCTGTCCTATGACGACGTCGCCGACGAGCTCGACTGCTCGCCCACGGCCGCACGCATCCGCGTCTCGCGCGGGCTCTCACGGCTCCGCGCCTCCACCACCCCCTCGAACCGCTCATGCCCTCAGGAGACCCCATGAACCGCCTGCACCCCGACCTCGTCACGCTCGGCGACGAGCTGGAGCACGCCGTCGCCCGCCAGGTCGCCGGATCCGTCACTGTCAAGCGTCGTCGCAAGCAGCGGTCCCGCGCGACGGTCGCGGGGTTCGCCGTGGCCGGTGTGGTGGCCCTGGGCGCCGGCGCCGCTGCCGCCGGAGCCCTGCTGGACCACCGCACCGTCGAGACGGGTCTGCCGAACTCGGGCGTGATCTTCGGTGGTACCGACCCGAGCTGCACGGTCAGGAGCGGCGACAGCGAGGTCTTCGACTGCACGCTGGACCACGCCCCGACCGTCGACGCGGGCGACGACTTCACGGGCCGGAAGCAGTCCTTCACCGACGCCGACAAGAAGGTTGCCGGTGGATGCATCGGCCAGGACCACGACGGCGTCCGCTGGACGTGCTACGTCGGCGAGCGCGCCGTGGAGATGAAGATCATCAGCCGCGACCTCCTCGGCGAGTACATGCCGGAGCCGGCCGCCGGCTGAGCACGGCAACCTCACGATCGACGGTCCGCACCTGCGCGGACCGTCGATCGCCGTACCGTGTGGTTGCATGGACCCATGGGAACCCTGAACGAGAGCGCGCTGACCGGCGCGCTCCGCACGGTCCGCGAGCGCCGCGCCTGACGGCGCGCCTGCTCGAGCGGACTCTCTCACTGCGCGCCGTCGCCGGTTGACCTCTGCACCGGCCGCGGCACCTCGTGCTGCCGTCGTGTGCCCCGACGACACCCCTGGAGCGCACCCCCATGCCTCGATCCCGCCATGGCGGCCGACACGAGCTCGGCCAGAACGACCTGCACGACCCTCGGACGATCCGCGCGATCGTCGACCTCGTCCGTCCCACGTCCGGACCCATCGTCGAGATCGGTGCCGGTCGCGGCGCCGTGACCGAGCCGTTGAGCCGGCTCGGTCGGCCCCTCACGGCCGTCGAGCTCGACGAGCACCGCGTCGCCGCGTTGCGTCGCACCCTGCCCACCGTCGACGTGGTGCACGCCGACGCGACGCGGTGGCGCCTGCCGCGCGCGACCCGCGTCGTGGTCGGCAACCTGCCGTTCCACGTCACGACACCGCTGCTGCGCCAGCTCCTCGTGGCTCCCGCCTGGCAGCACGCGGTGCTCCTCCTGCAGTGGGAGGTCGCCCGCAAGCGCGCGGGCGTCGGGGGCAGCACGATGTTGACGGCCCAGGTCGCCCCCTGGTTCGAGGCCAGGCTGCACGCTCGGGTGCCGGCGAGCTCGTTCCGTCCCCGGCCCTCGGTGGACGGCGGGCTGCTCGGCCTGACGCGACGGCGTCACCCGCTCGTGGGCCCGCGGGACCGTCGCGCGTACGAGGCGTTCGTGCGGGACGTGTTCACCGGACGCGGCCACGGTGTCCCCGAGGTCGTCGGCCGCGCGAGCGACACGTCCCGCGCCCTGGTCCAGCGGACGTGCCGGGACCTCGGCATCCGCCGCGACGCCCTGCCACGCGACCTGACGCCCGAGCAGTGGGCGGGCCTGTGGTCCGTCAGCCGGTCGTCACGGTCCGGGCCGGGAACGAGCGACGCGTGAGCAGCAGGAGCGGCACGAGCGCGAGCGGCACGACGAACGCCCACCGCAGGTCGCCGCCCTCGGCCACCACGCCGATGACACCGCCGCCGAGGATCGCCCCCACGTAGTTCGCCAGGTTCATGCGGGCGATCGCGACGTCGAGGGTGTGGGCGGGGACGGACTCGCCGAGCGCCGCGAACGCCAGCGGTGCCAGGACGCCCGTGCCGAGCGCGGCGAGGCCGAAGGCGACGACGGCCGGCCACGGCGTCGGGGCCAGCACGACGGCCAGGTAGCCGATCGTCCCGAGCACCACGGCGGCCGTCACGACCGCACGGGCACCGTGTCGTCGCACCACCAGGTCGCCGCCGAAGCGCGAGACGAGGGCTCCGGCCTGGTACGCGGCATAGCCCAGTGGCACCACCGCCGCGCTCGCGCCGAGCGCGTCGTCGAGGTAGACGCTCGACCACGTCAGGGTGCCGGTGTCGGCCGCGTAGAAGATCAGGATCACCGCCCCGAAGACGAGGACGGGTCGCCACGGCAGGCCCTCGGCGCGCAGCCCCGGGTCCACCTCGCGTGATGCGAGCAGGTGCGGTCCCGCCACGAGCGCGGCCACGACGGTGCCGAGACCGACGAGGAGCAGGTCCGCGGCGAGCGGCACCTCCAGGTGCGCGGCGAGCGAGGCGTATCCCGCTCCGACGATGCCACCCACGCTCCAGAGACCGTGGAACCCCGTCATGAGGCTGCGGCCGACGACCGCCTGCACGCGAACGCCCTGCATGTTCATGGTCGCGTCGACCGCTCCGAGTCCCAGCCCGTAGACGACGAAGGCCACGTACAGCCATGCCACGCTCGACGCCGCGCCGACGAGCGGGGCCGCGACACCGACGAGTGCCAGGGCCCCGACGAGCGCGACGCGGCTGTCCCACCGCTGCGCGACGAGGCCGGCGACGACGCTCCCGACGCCGCAGACGAGTGCCACGACGACGAGCACCACCGTGACGTCGCCGTCGGTGAGGCCGAAGCGCTCCTTGTTGCGGGGCATCTGCGTGACGATCGCGGCGAACACGAACCCCTGCAGGAAGAAGGCGACCGACGTGGCCGCGCGCGTTCGCGCCATCTCGGCAGCGTAGACCCGCCGTGGTGCCGGACTGGGCGAATCCTCAGGTCGCGCCGTTACCCTCGTGCCGTGACCCTGAGCAGCCTTGCCGCCTCGACGGACCCCCAGGACATCGAAGGCCTCGCGGGCTTCATGGTCGACCTGATGGACAAGTTGGGTCTGCTGGGTGCCGCGATCGCCGTCGGGCTCGACAACCTCTTCCCGCCGATCCCGAGCGAGATCGTGCTCCCGATCGCCGGCTTCAGCGCCAGCCAGGGCACGTTCTCGCTCGGCGGTGCGCTGTTCGCGACGACGGCCGGCTCGGTCATCGGCGCGTGCATCCTCTACTGGCTCGGTCGGGTGTTCGGCCGGGACCGCACGGCGTGGGTCTTCGAGCGGGTGCCGCTGCTCAAGGTCAGCGACCTCGAGCGCACCGAGGCCTGGTTCGCCAAGCACGGCTACAAGGCGGTGCTGCTCGGTCGCATGGTGCCGATCTTCCGCAGCCTCATCTCGATCCCGGCCGGCGTCGCACGCATGCCGCTGTGGCGCTTCGGCGCGCTGACCACGCTCGGCAGCCTGATCTGGAACACCGCGTTCATCCTGTGCGGCTGGTTCCTCGGCTCCGGATGGCACATCGTCGAGCAGTACGTCGATGTGGTTCAGAACGTCGTCATCGTGGTCGTC
>JALRCA010000051.1 GCA_023257515.1 Aeromicrobium sp. | reverse complement strand
CGCCGTCGAGCGACTCGACGGCGTCGACGTCCTGCGCCGTGACGACGACTCCGACGTCCTCGTCGTGGCCGTCGGCAGCATGGCACGTGTCGCGCTCGGCGCAGCCGACAAGATCGCGGCCCAGGGTCACGGCGTCACGGTCGTCGACCCGCGCTGGGTCAAGCCCGTCTCGCCCGCCCTGGTCGAGCTGGCGGCGCGACACGACCTCGTCGTCACCGTCGAGGACAACGGCCGCATCGGCGGAGTGGGTGCGGCGTTCTCGCAGGCGCTGCGCGACGCCGGCTCCGACGTGCCCGTGCGGGTGCACGGCGTGGCGCAGGAGTTCCTCGAGCACGCCAAGCGTGACGTCATCCTCGATCGTCTCGGCCTGACCCCGGACGCCGTGGCGCAGGACGCCGTGGACCGGCTCCGCGGGAATACCCCGGAGTCCTGAGACGCTGGTGCTGACGTGTGGCGCCGACGAGGACGTGATGAATCCGTGACCGACCTGAGTGCAGGTTCCGACGGTCCCGTGCTGATCCATGCCCTGGACGGGTTCCTGACGGCGGGCGGTGCGTCGCGCCTCGCGGCACAGGCGCTCCTCAGCGGTCGCGGCGAGGTGCTCCACTCCTTCGAGGTCGATGAGCTGTACGACTATCGAGCGCGTCGACCGCTCATCACCTTCCGCGCCGACCACTACCAGGACTACGACACCCCGCGACTCGACGTGGTGCTCGAGCACGACGCCGAGGGGACGCCCTACCTGGTCCTCGCCGGGCCGGAGCCTGACTTCCGCTGGGAGGCGTTCGCCGCCGAGCTCATCGAGGTCGTCGAGGATCTTGACGTGTCGCTGACCCTCGGCCTGGGTGCCGTGCCGATGGGTGTCCCGCACACGCGGCCGCCGATGATCACGGCCCACGGCACCGAGCCCGAGCTGGTCGACCGCACCAACCTCTGGGCGGCGGAGGTGCGGGTCCCGTCATCGGCCCAGTCCTTGCTGGAGTACCGGATGGCGCAGCAGGGCCTGCCGGCGGCCGGCTACGTCGTGCACGTGCCGCACTACCTGGCGCAGGTCGACTACCCGCCTGCGGCCATCGCCCTGCTCGAGGCCGTGACGGACCGTCTCGGGCTCGTCGTCGACCTCGAGGACCTGCGCGCGGCCCAGGGCCCGGCCCTGGCCGAGATCGAGGAGCAGATCGCCGCCCAGGACGGCGAGGAGCTCCTGAGCGGCCTCGAGGCGCAGTACGACTCCTTCTCGCGCGGGGCGGCGCAGTCGCTTCTCGCCGAGGAGAACGCCATCCCCTCGGGCGAGGAGCTCGCCGACCAGTTCGAGCAGTTCCTGGCCCGTCAGCGCAAGGACGACCAGGACTGACCCTTCGACAAGCTCAGGGTCCGTGCTCGACTCCCCAGAGGGAGCGGCCGCCCGCTCGCTAGGATCGGGTCGTGCCTGCGTCCCTCTCCGAAGTCCTCGGCCTGCTCGACCTCGAACAGCTGGAGGTGGGGCTCTACCGCGGGTCCCAGCCGGTCAGCTCGAGCCTCAAGCGCGTCTTCGGGGGTCAGGTGGCCGCCCAGGCCGTGATGGCGGCACAGCTGACGGCACCGGAGGACCGGCACATCCACTCGCTGCACGCCTACTTCATCCTCGGCGGCGACCCTGGCATCCCGATCATCTACGACGTCGAGAACGTCCGCGACGGCGGCTCGTTCACCACACGTCGAGTGGCTGCCCGCCAGCACGGCGAGATCATCTTCTACATGACTGCGTCGTTCCAGCGGACCGAAGAAGGCTGGGATCACCAGGACCTCATGCCCTCCGTGCCCGCCCCCCTGGACGCGATTCCGCTCGAGGACGTCGTGGCGTCCCGGGGCGCGAAGTACCTGGAGGACTGGAAGCGCGAGTGGTCGTCGTTCGACCTGCGCTACGTCGGCGACAACCGGGCCGAGGACGATCCCGCGCGCACGACCGTGCCTGCCGTGCAGCGACTGTGGTTCCGCGCCCGCGGCGACCTCCCGGACTCCCGGATCGTGCACAACGCCGCGTTCACCTACATCAGCGACTTCAGCCTCCTGGGCGTCGCTCTGCTGCCGCACGGCGTGTTCATCGGCTCGCCCGAGGTCATGCCGGCCTCGCTCGACCACGTCATCTGGTTCCATCGCCCGATCCGCGCCGACCAGTGGCTGCTGTACGACCAGACCTCGCCGTCGGCCTCCGGTGCTCGGGGTCTCAGCACGGCCCGGGTGTTCACCGAGGACGGGACGCTCGTGGCCACCGTCGCGCAGGAGGGCCTGATCCGTCAGGTCAAGCAGAACCCCGACGCACCCGCGCTCGGCTAGGGCGTCCCGAACGACAGGCTCGACGGGTACGTCGGGCCCGTGTGCACCGTCATGATCGTCAGCACGCCGAGCAGGTCCTGCAGCGTCGGCAGCAGGTGCGGCACGTCGAACGCCTGGACCGACACGCGCAGCCTGTGCCCCTTGGCGATGCGCGCGCGGGTCGGGAAGACCTCGACGTCGACGGGCGCGACCTGGCCGGCCGTCAGCAGCTTCTTCGAGGCCTGGGTGAACGGGTGGTGCGGCTGCACGAGCGTGCCGTCGACGCGACGTGATCGCTTCTGGTCGAGGGCGCGCAGCGAGATGACCTGCCAGCCGCCGGTCAGACGCGAGACGGTCCCGTCGGGCGCGACGTCGGAGACCGTGACCGACAGCATCCCGTCTCCGGAGCTGCTCGAGGTGTAGAGCCTCGCGTTCAGCGGGCCGTGGATGACGACGTCCTTCGTGAGCGCGGCGGTCTCGAACACGGGACCGAGACCGTCGTTGAAGCTGTTGTTCGTCAGGCACGGCAGGTCGGGCGCGAGAAGCCCCGGTATGCCCGCCGTCCACTGGTTGAGTGAACGCGTGCAGAGTCCCTGGACGGGGATCGGCGGCACGAGCGTCGCACCGCGCTCGGCCTGGCCGGTCGTGAGCCCACCTGTCGTCCCGCCGGCGGCCGCGGTGCCACTCAGGCGGAAGGTCCGAGCCTTCAACGTCGAGGGCATCCACTGGGTGCCGCGGACCCATCTCTTGCTGCCCTGCTCGTAGTAGGAGAGCCCGGCGATCCTGTCGACCTGCTGGCCCGGGAGCTGCTTGACGTAGTGGTCGAACCAGCGCAGCTGGAGCTCGCTCAGGCTTCCGTAGCCGGCCTTCTCCAGGCCCTTGCCTCCCGAGGCCTGCAGGTGGTCCCAGGGGCCGATGATCATCTTGGTCGGGACCCCGCGCTTCTGCAGGTTCTCGTACAACAGGGGCGTCCCGCGCTGGAAGAGGTCGTACTCGCCGGAGACCAGGAAGGTCGGGACCTTGATCTTCGACACGACGTTGATCGGGGACCTCTGGGTGTAGAACGGCCCGTCGAAGGCCGGCTCGCCCCCGCCGAACGCCGACAGCAGCAGGGTGAGGCTGAAGGCGCCGTTACCGAGCAGGTGACTGACGAGCGTGCCGAGGCCGCCGACGGGGTCGGTGCCGGTGAAGGTCGGCGGGATGAGGGCCGTGCCGTTGACGAGGCCGATCCAGAGCGGGATGAACCCGACGTCGAGCGCACCGCCTGACGCGACGACGTCGCGGTAGACGTCGGCACCGGGGACCTGCGGGAAGATCGCCTTGAGACCCCTCGGCTGCGCCGCGGCGGCGAACATCTGCGAGATGCCCATGTAGGACGGGCCGCTCATCGCGGTGCGACCGTCGGTCCACGGCTGCCGGTGGGCCCATTCCATGACCTCGCCGAAGTCCTTGTCCTCGCGGCTGCAGAACGCGCACCAGGTGCCGCCGGAGCTGCCGGTCCCTCGGGAGTCGACGGTCAGCTGCAGGTAGCCGCGCTTGACCAGGTAGCTCGAGTCGCCGCCGGCGATGCCACCGGCCTGGTCCTGGACGTTCTTGTTGTACGCCGTGATCGTCACGACGACGGGGAGCTTCTTGGTGACGGCCCTGCCGCTGGCGTCCGCCGGCCGTGTCAGGTTGCCGCGCAGCACGGTGCCGTCCGACATCGGGATCGCCAGGTCCTGCTGCGTGGTGACCCTGGGGTACTGCTCGGGGCGCGGCTTCCACGTGCTCGTGGCGGTCGCGACGTGCTGGAGGGGAGCGGCCTGGGTCGCGGGCGGCGCGACCAGGAGGCTGGCGACGACGGCCGCGACGGCGGCGGGGACGAGACGACGGACGTGCATGGACAAGACCCTCCCGGCAGAACTGTCACGTCCAACGAGGTGACGGGCAGCACGTTACGTCCGAGTAACACCGTCAGGCCAGCGTCCGGTCCGAGACGTGGGACGCCCCCGGGGCCGCCGCGAGGGGGCCCCGAGGACGTGTCGGTCGGGCGTCAGTGGGAGACGCGTCCCACGAGATGGGTGATGGGCTTGCGGGCACCCTTGACGCCGAACGTGATCTCGCCGTCGTCGACCTGGCTGCCGAAGACGACGGTCCCGGGCAGCAGGATGGGCTTCTTGAACTCGACGTCGACGGTGAAGGCGTCGGGCAGCTTGTTCTGTACGGCCGCGAGGCACCGTGCCTTGGTCCACATGCCGTGCGCGATGTTGCGCGGGAACCCGAACGCCTTGGCGGTGATGGGGTACAGGTGGATGGGGTTGCGGTCGCCCGAGACCGCGCCGTAGCGGCGGCCCAGGTCGCCACCCAGCTTCCAGTGCACGACGCCGTCCGGGGCCTCGACCCCGGCCAACGGCGCCTCGGTCAGCTCGTCGCCGGCGCCGGAGCGGCCCCGCGAGAACAGCGTCGTGACCTCGTCCCAGACGACGTCGCCATCGACGGTGACGGTGGTGAGCAGGTCGACCAGACGCCCCTTGGGGTGCGGACGCAGGTCTGCGGCGCGGACCTGCACGTCGAAGCGCTCGTCGGGGGTGATCGGCCGGTGCTGCGTGATGCGGTTGCGCAGGTGCACCAGGCCCATCGGCGCGAACGGGAACGACGTGTCGGTCATGAGCGCCATGTGCAGCGCGAAGGCCGCCATGTGCGGATAGGTCGCCGGCAGCGCACCGCCACGGGGGAAGCCGCACACCTCGGAGT
>JALRCA010000211.1 GCA_023257515.1 Aeromicrobium sp. | reverse complement strand
CACCAGCCTGCGGCTGGTCCCCCTCCCCTTGCAGGGGAGGAAGCATCTTTTACCGCCCATGTCTCGAAGGGCACCTATATCCGCAGCCTAGCGCGCGACATCGCACTGGCGCTCGGCACCGTCGGCCATGTGGTCCATCTCCGCCGCACCCGCGCCGGGCCGTTCGACCTGTCGCAGGCGATATCGCTGGACAAATTGGCCGAAGCCGCTAAGGCGCGCGACCTTGAACGATTACTCCTGCCATTGAGGGCGGGGCTGGACGACATCCCGGCCCTCGCGCTCGACCCCGGCCAGGCAGGGGCGCTCCGCCAGGGGCGCGTGCTGGACGGGATCGCAGTGGACGACGGACTTCGCTTCGCGACGCTCGGGCAGACGCCCGTCGCACTGGTCGAGGTCCAGGACCGGCAGGTCCGCGTCGTCCGCGGCTTCAACCTGTGACATGATGTCGAAGGAAACCACATGACGATCACTGCCGGGACGGTCGTCGCGATGGCGATCGTCCTCGTGGCGACGATCCTGACACGTGACGCCGAGGACGACCCGGGACGGGCAGCGCTGCCGGGACCCACCGACGAACGTGCCCCAGCGGGGCTCGCCCGCTACTACCACCAGGAACCGGCGTGGGTCAGGTGCGGGCGCTACCTGTGCACCACGTTGCGGGTGCCGTTGGACTACGCGAAGCCCCGCGGGGCGACGATCGGCCTCTCGGTCCGCATGCTCCCGGCGAAGGACGGGGACACCGACCGGTTGCTGTTCGTGAACCCGGGCGGTCCCGGAGGGTCGGCGGTCGAGTACGTGCCCCTGTTCGCCGGCCTGATGAGCTCGAGGATGCGCGAGGACCTCGCGGTGGTCGGCGTCGATCCCAGAGGTGTCGGGACGAGCGCAGAGCTGGAGTGCCTGCGTCCGCGCGAGCTCGACGGGTACCTGGAGCGCCGCCCCACGCCCGACGACGCGGCCGCCGAACGGGCGTGGATGCAGCGTGCCCCACGCCTGTCCGAGGCGTGCCGTCGCGAGTCCGGCCCGATCCTCGACCACATGAGCACCCAGGAGTCGGCGCGCGACCTCGACGTGGCCCGAGCCGCGCTGGGACAACGGCGGCTCACGTACTACGGCGCGTCGTACGGGACTCAGCTCGGCGCGACGTACGCCGACCTGTTCGGGGAACGCGCCGGACGCCTGGTGCTCGACGGGGGCGTGGACGCCGGGCTCCGTCGGCGCGCCCTGGTCCAGGAGCAGACACGAGCGCTGCAGCGCGGACTGGAGGCGTTCCTGCGGTGGTGCGCGCGCCGCGACGACTGTCCCTTGTCCGACGATGCCGCCGAGGCCCAGCGCGAGATCGTCGCGATCGTGGACGCCGCGTCGCGCAAGCCGCTCGCCAGCGACGGCGACCTGCGGGCGGCGGGGGAGGCCAGCGTGCTGCGGGGCATGGCGTTCGCCCTCTCGGCCCGACGGACCTGGCCGGCGCTCGTGGTGGCCCTGACCCGGGCCGGGTTCGACGACGGCACTGCGTTCCGCCAGCTGGACGACGCGTACGTCCAGCGCGACGCGGACGGCCAGTACGACAACAACTCCGTCCCGTCCGGCGTCGCGGTCCGCTGTCTCGACGACCCGACGCAGGTGGGAGCCGACGAGGTGCGCACCACGACGGCACCCGAGCTCGAGAGCGTCTCGCCCGTGTTCGGCCGCTACCAGGCGTGGTCGTCGACGCTGTGCACGGGGTGGAAGGCACGGGGCGAGGTGCAGCGGCGTGTCGAGGCACGCGGTGCCGGCCCGATCCTCGTCGTCGGCAGCACGCGTGACCCGGTCACGCCCTACGTCTGGTCCGAGCGCCTGGCCGACGACCTCGCCTCGGCGGTCCTGGTGACGCGCCGCGGCGACGGCCACACGTCGTACGGCCAGGACACGTGCGTGGACCGACGGGTCGACGACCTGCTGCTCGACGGGCGCGCACCTCGGCGGGACCTGGTCTGCCGGGGAGGCTCACGATGACTCGGAGCGTGCGCAGGCGGGCCCGGTTCGCGCTGATCGCGACCCCGGTCCTGGGGCTGGTGGCCTCGCTGGTTGCCGTGAGCCTGCCCTCACCGCAGGAACGCGCCGAGGTTCGCGCGGCCGATCGGGTCGCGGTCCGCTACGAGCAGGACCTCGACGCCGCCGCCAGCCGCTTCGGCGAGCGGGTCGTGACGATCGTGCGCGCCAACACCGACGACTTCGAGCGCGCGCTGAAGCTCGTCCAGGAGCGGACCCGCTCCGTGCCACGCATCCCCGAGCGCGGCACGACGGACTACGGGCGCGAGCACAGCGACCGGTTCCAGGAGGCGCGCTCCCGCCGAGACCTGGCGCTGCGGCCCTACCTGCGGCTCGTGCGCACGTTGCGGGCTGCCGTCCCGATCCAGGAGTTCATCGAGGCGGGGACCCGGGCCATCCGCATCAACCCCACGAAGCTGCTCTCCGACGTGGTCGTCGTCGACGGCTCACCGCTGCGCGACATCGTCGTCCCGCGGTACCGCAAGGCCCGCCAGGACCTCAAGAAGCACCCGGCGCCGCCCGGGTCCGAGGTGCTCGGGCGCGATCTGGACCGGTACGTCAAGGACGCGATCACGTCGGCCCAGGAGGGAGCCGACGACATCGACGCGGGGCTGCCGTTCTTCTTCGACTTCGGTCGACGCCCGCAGGACCTCCAACGCCGCTTGGTCAGCCTGCAGGCGACGCTGGCCAGCCAGGTCCTGCAGGTGCTGGACGAGACCTCCACCCCCACGTCGGAGTAGTGGAGGGCCCGCCACACCGGCCGTCGACAGGGCGCGCGTGAGCCGACCTTCGTCTACGATGCCCAGAGAAGTGACCAAGTTCACGCGTGGCGCCGTGTGAGACCCGTTCGCGCGGGGCGGCGCGGGTGCACTAGAGTTCACGCCAGCCAGGGACGAGACGCTCGGCGCCAGAACATGACGCCGGGACGACGATGGGGAAGAACACCACATGAAGATCCGCAAAGCGTGCATCACCGGGTCGCTGCTGATCGCAGGCGCCACCGTCTACGCCGCGCCCGCGCAGGCCGAGACCAGCACCGTCCGTCCCGCCGCCGCCGTGTGCGTCGACACCGGCACGAGCGCGAGCGCCAGTGCGAACGCCGATGCGAGCGTCTCCGCTGACGCCGACACCGACGCGAGTGCCGACGCCGACGTGGACGCCACAGACGCAGACGCCGATGCCAACGCCGACACCCAGACCGACGGCAACCTGATCACGCAGACGGACCTCAACGCCGTCGCGTCCGTCAACTCCGTCATCACCCAGGACGTCTCCGCGGTCACGTCGACGACGACCGACGGCACGCTCATCACCTCGACGGACGTGGACGCCGTGGCGTCGACGAACTCGGCGCTGACGGACACCGACCTGAATGCGGTGACGTCGACGAACACCGATGGCAACCTGGTCACCCAGACCGACGTGGACGCCGTGGCGTCGACGAACTCGGCGCTGACGGACACCGACCTGAATGCGGTGACGTCGACCAACACCGATGGCAACCTGGTCACCCAGACCGACGTGGACGCCGTCGCGGCCACGAACTCGGCGCTGACGGACACCGACCTGAATGCGGTGACGTCGACGAACACCGACGGCAACCTGGTCACGACGACTGACGTCGACGCCGTCGCGGCCACGAACTCGGCGCTGACGGACACCGACCTCAACGCGGTCACCGCGACCACGACCGACGGCACCCTGCTGACCGGCAACACCGACGTCGACGCGGTCGCGGCGACGAACTCGGCGCTGACGGACACCGACCTCAACGCCGTCACCAGCACGACCGGGCAGAACTCGGACGGCTCGCTCGTCACGGCCAACACCGACATCGACGCCGTCGCGGCGACGAACTCGGCGCTGACGGACACCGACCTCAACGCCGTCACCGCGACCACGACCGACGGCAGCCTGATCGCCGCGGTGGGCACCGACATCGAGGCCGTCGCGAACGACAACGCTGCGCTGGCCGACACCAACCTCGACGCGGTCACGGCCCAGGAGACGGACGGTGGAGCGGTGCTCAGCCTCGACGTCGACGCGGTCGCCTCGACCAACTCGGTGCTCGGTGACACCGATCTCGACGCCGTGGCCACGGAGGGTGCGCTCGACGGCGTCCTGACGACGGGCATCACGGGGGCCTCGACCACCGCGATCTCCGGTGTCCTCAGCGCCCAGCAGGTCAAGGCGGCCGCCGAGGACTGCGTCACCGACACGGCTCTGCCGGACACCGGTGGCGAGAACCTCGGCCTGCTGTACGCAGCCGGCGCACTCGTCGTCGCCGGCGGTGCGGTCCTGGCCTCGTCCGAGCGTCGTCGCCGCCGCGCCTGAGCAGCCTGCACGCACCACGCACCTGACGCCTCCACGGGCCGGATCCACCGGCCCGTGGAGGCGCTGGTCGTCCGAGGAGCCATGAGCACACCATCACCCGACATCACCCGTCACCGCACCGAGGCCACCGGGGCGGGTCGCCGTTCCGTCGTCTGGCTGCTGACGGCCGTCGCGCTGGTCCACTCGGTCCTCGTCATGCTGTGGGTCATGCCCGACAACCCCACCCGCCAGGCCGTCGGTGAGCAGAGGCTGCAGAAGTACATCACGCCCTACTTCGAGCAGTCGTGGTCCGTCTTCGCGCCCGTCCCGCGTCGAGGCGGCGAGAACGTGGTCGTGCGCGCTTTCGTCGGCGACGTCGACAAGCCCCAGGACGGCAAGGTCAGCCCCTGGTTCGACATCACGGCCGACGAGGACCAGCGCATCAAGTACCTGGTGAACCCGTCGCGCATCCATTCGGCGACGCGGCGTCTCGGGGGCAACATCAACGCTGCGATGGCCAAGTTCTCCTCGCAGCAGAAGCTCCTCGTCCGCGGGAGCTACGTGCAGGAGTCGCCCAGGACGCTCGTCGAGCGACTCAAGCAGCTCAACCGCTCCGGCCTGGCGGGAGCTGCGAACATCGATGCCTTCGCGACGAACCAGGAGATGGTCACGCGCTTCCTGTCGATGTACGCCCGCGCCCGGTGGGGCCAGGACGTGACCATGATCCAGTTCCGGGTCGGTCACCGCACGGTGCCCAACTTCAGCGTGCGTCACGAGCAGAAGTTCCTCGACGTCCCCTACACGTACTACGTGTTCGGGTGGCGCAAGGTGATCGGCGCGTCCGCCGACGCGCAACGGGCCTTCGACGGCTACGTGAGACGGGCGCCAGCCACGCAGCTCCGGCCGGTCGACGAGGAATCCACGCCACAGGAGGGTCGCTGATGAGTGCCGTGGACGTACGCCCACCGACGTCGGACGACGACACCACGCCGCGTCCTCCCGCCGGGCCGGGCCTCGGTGAGGCGTTCCTCGACCTCGTCGACCGCGTGATCTCGACGATCGAGCGGTGGCTGGTCGGTGACCAGCACGGTCTCTACGGTGCCGCGTTCGCCCGCATCCTGTCCGGCGGCGCGGTGCTCGGCATCCTGATCACGAACTTCCGCCAACGCGACCTGCTCTTCGGCCCCGGCTCGGTGTGGAACAAGCCGATGCAGGACGTCGCGCTGTACTGGCCGCCAACCTTGACCCAGAACCTGGGCAGCACGGCGTTCCTCGTCTTCTACCTCGTCACGATCGCGTTCGCGCTCGGTTGGACGCTGGGGTGGCACACCAAGATCACCGGTCCACTCATGCTGCTGGGCAACGTGGCGATCATCGAGCGGATCCCGGTGCTCGGCGACCAGGGCGACAACATCCTGAGGATCGGTATCTTCCTGCTCCTGCTGATGAACGTGTCCGAGGTGTGGTCGCTGGACGCCCGTCGTCGCGAACGCCGCGAGCACGTAGCGGTGGTCCGTCACGCGTCGGTGGCTGCCAACGTGCGTGCCGTCCTCGTCAACGCGTGGCGCTCGCAGCCGGTCGTCCCGCGGTGGCTGGCGAACACGGTGCACAACCTGGGCTACACGATGCTCGCGTTCCAGATCGTGCTGATCTACTTCTCGGCGGGCATGTTCAAGACCCAGGGCGGGCTGTGGCAGCACGGGACCGCGATCTACTACCCGTTGCAGCTGCAGGAGTACAAGCCGTTCCCGTTCCTGACCGATCTCCTCACCTATTCGGGCGTGGTCGTCAACATCGCGACCTACCTGACGGTCTTCGCCCAGCTGATCTTCCCGGTCGCGCTGCTCCTGCACCTCATGACGCGTCGCTACGGCCTGCTGGCCCCGAAGCTGTTCTTCCGCGGCGTCTACCTCGTCATCGTCGGGTTCCACGTCTCGATCGCGGTGTTCATGGCCCTGCCGTGGTTCGCGCTCGAGATGATCGCCTTCGACGCGATCTTCGTCTCGACCGCGACGTACGTGGGCCTGCAGACCTGGCTCGCGCGGCGCGGCGAGGGACTCCGCGAGCTGTGGTTCGACGTGACGGACCCGGTCGTCATCTGGTGGGGTCGGCGACGAGGAGTCGACCCGGGCGATCCGTCCGCCTGATCTCCGAGACGGCCGCGTCCTCGTTCACCCCGGTGGGGCGAGCTCTCCGCGTCGTCAGGACGCCCAGATGGTGACGCGACGACTCGGCTCGAGCCAGAGCTCGTCGTCCTCGCTCACGTCGAACGCCTCGTAGAAGGCGTCGATGTTGCGCACGACCTGGTTGCACCGGAACTCCGGCGGCGAGTGCGGGTCGACGGTGAGGCGACGCACCGTCTCGGCCGGACGCACCTTGCCCTGCCAGGCCTGGGCCCAGGAGAGGAAGAAGCGCTGGTCGGGCGTGAGGCCGTCGATCGTCTCCTGGTCCTGGCCCTCGGTGGCGATGCGGAACGCGCGGTGGGCGATGCCGAGGCCGCCGAGGTCGCCGATGTTCTCACCGATCGTGAGCGATCCGTTGACGGTGTGGCCCTCGGCACCCGCGGGCGTCAAGGCGTCGTACTGGTCGACCAGCTGGCTCGCGAGGGCGTCGAACGCGGCGCGGTCCTCGTCGGTCCACCAGTTGCGCAGCGCGCCGGTGCCGTCGTAGTGCGAGCCCTGGTCGTCGAAGCCGTGGCCGATCTCGTGACCGATGACGGCGCCGATCGCGCCGAAGTTGACGGCGTCGTCGGCGTCGGCGTGGAAGAACGGCGGCTGCAGGATCGCGGCCGGGAAGACGATCTCGTTCATCGTCGGGTTGTAGTAGGCGTTCACGGTCTGCGGCGTCATGTACCACTCGTCGCGGTCGATCGGCTGACCGATCTTGGCGAGCTCGCGATCCATCGCGACGGCCAGCGCGCGACGCGCGTTGCCGAGCAGGTCGGTCGGGTCGGTCTCGAGCGCCGAGTAGTCCTTGAAGCGCTCCGGGTGCCCGATCTTGGGCGTGAACGACTCGAGCTTGGCCAGGGCCTCGCGCTTGGTGACCTCGCTCATCCACGGCAGCTCCAGGATGCTGCGGCGGTAGGCCTCGATCAGCGCGTCGATGAGCGCCGTCATGCGCTCCTTGGCCGCCGGCGGGTAGTGCCGCTCGACGTAGAGGCGCCCGACGGCCTCGCCGACGGCCGACTCCACGAACCCGACCCCACGCTTCCAGCGCGGACGCAGCTCGTCGGTGCCGCTGAGCGTGCGGCCGTAGAAGGCGAAGTTCTCCTCGACCACGGCGGACGAGAGATAGGGGGCCGCGCCGTGCACGACCTGCCAGCGCAGCCAGTCGAGCCAGGCGGGCAGCTCGCCGTCGACGAGCAGGTCGCGCAGCCCCTCGAGGAACGACGGCTGCGAGACGACCGTCTCGGCGATCGCCGCCTCCGGGATGCCGGCCGCGGAGGCCCAGGCGCCGAGGTCGAACGCGGGCAGGAGTGCCTGCAGGCCGTCGCGGTCGAGCAAGTTGTAGGTCTTCTGGGCGTCGCGGCACGCGACACGGTCCCAGTGGTGCGAGGCGATGCGGGTCTCCAGATCCATGACCCGCTCGGCGCGCGCCCGCGCGTCGTCGAGGCCGGCGAGCCCGAACATCGCCTCGACGTGGTCGACGTAGGCGGTGCGGATCGGGGCGAAGTCGTCGTCGGTGTAGTACGACTCGTCGGGCAGGCCGATGCCGCTCTGGACGACGTGGGTGACGTACCGGTCGGGGTTGCCACGATCGGGCGCGATGTAGAGGCCGATGACGCTGCCGACCCCAGAGCGCTCCAGGGCGCCGAGCGTCCGCACGAACGAGGCGACGTCGGTCACGGCGTCGACGGCGCCCAAGTCGGGCTCGAGCGGCGTCGTGCCCAGCGCCTCGACGCGCTCGGTGTCCATGAAGCTGCGGTACAGGTCACCGATCTTGGTGGCCTCGTCACCCTCGATCGCACCGTCGCGGGCCTGCTCGACGATCTCGCGGACCGCCTTCTCGGACTCGTCGACGAGGTGCACGAACGCCCCGGCGGTCGCACGGTCGGGCGCGATCTGCGCGGTGCGCAGCCACGGGCCGTTCACGTGGCGGAAGAGGTCGTCCTGGACCCGGACCTCCGGGTCGAACGCGGAGGTGTCGAGGGCAGCGTCAGGATTGGTCACGCTGGCTAGGCTACCGGCGTGCCGAAGAGTCGTCCCGCCCGTCTGACCGTCCTGCGCACCGAGTCGGTCACGCCCCACATGACGCGCGTCGTGCTGGGCGACGGACCCGCCACCGAGGGCGGCTTCGATGCGTTCGTCGCCGGCTGGCAGGGCTGGACCGACCACTACGTCAAGCTCGTGTTCCTGGCCGCCGGGCACACCTACCCCGAGCCGCTCGACCTGGACGTCGTGCGCGAGACGATGCCTCACGAGGCGTGGCCGATCCTGCGCACCTACACCGTGCGCCACCTCGACCTCGACGCTCGCGAGGTCTGGATCGACTTCGTCGTGCACGGCGACGAGGGCGTCGCCGGTCCGTGGGCCGCCCGGACCCAGCCGGGCGACACGATCCACCTCCGCGGTCCGGGTGGCGCCTACCGACCCGACCCGGAGGTCGACCACCACCTGTTCGTCGGCGACGAGGCGGCGCTGCCGGCCATCGCGGCGTCTCTCGAGGCGCTGCCCGAAGGCGTCCGGGCCACGGCGTTCGTCGAGGTCGCGGGGCCCGACGAGGAGCAGCCGATCGCGCTCCGCGCCGACGTCGACCTGCGGTGGTTGCACCGCGGCGGCGCCGAGGCCGGCAGCACCGACCTGCTGGAGCAGGCCGTGCGCGCCTGGCAGCGTCCGTCGGGGCGGCTCGCGGTGTTCGTGCACGGGGAGTCCAGGCTGCTGCGCACCGTGCGTCCGTTCCTGCTGGG
>JALRCA010000188.1 GCA_023257515.1 Aeromicrobium sp. | reverse complement strand
CAGCCGTCCTGCTGGCCGCCCAGGCCGCCGTCTTCGCGATCGGCGCCCTTCGGGGTCCGCGCCGGCATCCCTACGGTCTGCTCTACGCCGCGTTCGTGGCGCCCCGCCTCGGGCCGGTCACCGAACGCGAGCCCGCCGCGCCGCTGCGGTTCGCCCAACTGGTCGGTTTCGTCTTCGCGCTGGCCGGAGTCCTCGGCTTCGGAACGGGACTGGTCGGGCTCGGACTCGTCGCGACGGCGTTGGCACTGGCCGCGGCCTTCCTCAATGCCGCCTTCGGGATCTGCCTGGGCTGTCAGATCTATCCGCTCGCGACCCGTCTACGCGCCGGACTCGGCACCTGACCTGACAATCCGAAAGGGGACTCTCATGGCACGCTCCGACGTGTTGGTGTCGGCCGAATGGGCCGAAGCCAACCTGGACACTCCGGGGGTCGTGTTCGTCGAAGTCGACGAGGACACCGACGCCTACGACGGCGGGCATCTGGCCGGCGCGGTCAAGCTCGACTGGCGGGCGGATCTGCAAGACCCGGTCAAGCGGGATTTCGTTGACGCCCAGCAGTTCTCGAAGCTGCTCAGCGACCGTGGGATCGGCAACGACGACACCGTCATCCTCTACGGGGGCAACAACAACTGGTTCGCGGCCTACGCGTACTGGTACCTGACCTACTACGGTCACGAGAACCTGCGCCTGCTCGACGGCGGACGCAAGAAGTGGGAGTTGGACAGCCGTGAGCTGACCACCGAGGTCCCGAGCCGCGAGGCGACGACGTACACGGCCAAGGAGCCGAACGACGACGTCCGCGCATTCCGTGACGAGGTCGTCGAGGCCATCGGCACCAAGAACCTGATCGACGTGCGCAGCCCCGACGAGTACGCGGGTCGCCTGCTGGCCCCGGCGCACCTGCCGCAGGAGGCCGCGCAGATCGGTGGCCACATCCCCACCGCCGGCAACGTCCCGTGGAGCAAGGCCGCCAACGACGACGGCACGTTCAAGAGCGACGAGGAGCTCAAGGAGCTCTACGCCGAGGCGGGCCTGGACGACGCGAAGGACACGATCGCCTACTGCCGCATCGGCGAGCGCAGCTCGCACACGTGGTTCGTGCTGCACGAGGTCCTCGGGCACCAGAACGTCAAGAACTACGACGGCTCGTGGAGCGAGTACGGGTCGCTGCGCGGCGTTCCGGTCGCGCTCGGTGACGAGCGCGGGGAGGCCTGACATGTGCGGAGCCACCCAGGGCGGGCCGAGCCTCGAGGGCGTCGACGTCGCCAACCAGGCCGTGATCCAGGGCATCGTCCTGCGCGACGGTGAGCCGGTCGCGAGCGCCTACGTGCGCCTGCTCGATCGCACCGGAGAGTTCACGGCCGAGGTGCCGACGTCCGCCACCGGTCAGTTCCGCTTCTTCGCGGGACCGGGCGAGTGGACGCTGCGCACCCTCGCGCCGCGCGCCGAGGCCGTCGATCGTGCCGTCGTGGCCGCCAAGGGTGTCGTGGCGGACGTCGAGATCGACATCGCCAAGGTCGCCGTCGACGCCTGACGGTGCCTCCGACGGTCGGCGCCTCGAATCACATGGTGGTTCGGGGCGCCGTCGTCACCTTCACGATGTAGCATCGTTATGCCGTGAGACCACCACGACTCGAGCAGAGGCCCTCATGAAATCAGTGCGCATCCTTGTCGCAGCGGTGCTGGCCAGCGCCGCGGCCATCCTGGCGACAGGCACGCCCGCGCAGGCTTACCCCGACCCGGTGTGCACCGTGTCGGTCAGCCCCCAGCGGATCGTGGCTGGTTCCCAGTTCACGGCGACCGTCACCTCGACCGTCGCGACCGACCTCTCCGCCACCTATCGCGGGGTCACCAAGTCCGCGTCCGACGCGACGCGTCTCGTGGCCAGGTTCAACGCGGGGAGCGCCGGTTCGCACCAGCTCTCGATCTCGTGTGGTGGCGAGATCAAGGGAGTCGCCGTCCAGGTGCTGCCTGCCGACGCGGCCATCGACGATCCCGACGGCAACGACAACGGCACGGGTCCGTCGTCCAACGGCCTGCTGCCGAACACCGGCGGCCTGCCGTGGATCCTCCTCGTCATCGGTGCCGTGCTGGTGGTCGCCGGCGGCACCGTGGCCGTCCGCCGACGCTCCTGATCCAGCACGTGGTCATCGGTCGGCCGACGACTTCACCGACGATCGGTCGCCGTGCTGTCTGACCTCCGGGCGCGCGTGACGCCTCGCGCGCTCATCATCGGTCCGGTCCTGCTCGTCGTCGTGGTGTTCGGCGCCTGGATCGCGTTCAACGCCGCGAAGGCGGCGGTCGAGCTCGACCGAGCCTCCGGCACGGCGACCACGTTGCAGCGACAGCTGGCCTCGGGTGACGTCAAGGGTGCCCGCGAGAGCGCCGCGACCCTCCAGAAGGCGACGGCTGCCGCCAGTGCCCGGACCGACGGCGCGGACTGGGCGGTCGCCGAACGCATCCCCTACTTCGGGGACGACCTCCGGGCGCTCGCCACGGTGTCCGAGCAGCTCGACAAGGTCGCGGACGACGCCCTGCCGACCGTGCTGAAGGTCGCCGGGGACGTCTCGCTCAAGACCTTCAGCCCACGAGACGGCAAGGTCGACCTGGCCGCGGTCCGCAAGGTGAGGCCGGCGATCGAGCAGAGCAGCGGCGTGCTCGAGGAGGCCGAGCGCGAGATCGGCGCCATCGATCCCGCCACGCTCGTCGGGCGCGTACGGGCCCCGGTCACGCAGCTGCAGGACCGCCTCGAGGCGACCAACAAGGCAGCGCAGGCGGCTGACGTGGCCTCGCGGCTGCTGCCCGGCATGCTCGGTGGCGAGGGCAAGCGCCGCTACCTGCTGATCATCCAGAACAACGCCGAGATCAGGACCTTGGGCGGCATCCCGGGCTCGATCGCGGTGCTGGAGGCCGACAAGGGCAAGGTCCGCATGACCCGCCAGGGTTCGAGCGGCAACGTCGGGATTGCGAGGTCGCCGGTCGTCAAGCTGACCAAGGGCGAGCTCAACGTCTTCTCGACCGACATCGGCAAGGACCTGCGCGACTCGACCAGCTCGCCGGACTTCCCTCGCGCCGCGGTGGTCGCCGACAAGCTCGTCTCACGCGCCTTCGACACGCGCTTCGACGGCGTCGTCTCGGTCGACCCGGTCGTGCTGGCCTCGTTGCTGCGCTACATCGGTGCCGTCGAGGTGCAGAAGATCCCCGTCACGGCCGACAACGTCGTCGAGGGGCTCCTGCACGGTGTCTACGTGGCGTTCGACCAGGACATCCTGCAGCAGGACCTGTTCTTCCAGGAGACCGCACGCGCGATCTTCGACCGGTTCACCTCGGGCCAGGGCGACGCCGTCGGCGTGGTCCGTTCCCTCGTGGCATCGGCGACCGACCGCCGGATCATGGTGTGGTCCAAGCGAGCCTCCGAGGAGCGGATCATCCGCACGACCGGCGTCTCGGGCACGCTGGTCGAGGGTGGTCGCTCCCCGCAGGTCGGGGTCTTCCTCAGCGATGCCGGCACCGGCAAGATGCAGTACTACCTGAACAAGAGCACGACGATCCGGGCGGCGCGGTGCACCGACGCCGGCCGCCAGGTCGTCCAGGTCATCACGCGTCTGGAGTCCACCGCGCCGTCGCGTCGCGCCACGATCCCGCGATCGGTCGCCGGGATCAGCCCGTCGCTGCGGCGCGGCGACCAGCGCGTCAACGTCCGCATCTTCGCGCCACAGGGCGGGGCGATCACCTCGCTGCAGCGCGACGCTCGCGCTCAGACCGTCGTCGGCGGCACGTACGAGCGTCGACCGGTCGCGGTGCTCCCGGTCCGGCTCGAGCCCGGTCAGAGCACGACGATCGTGGCCACGGTCGAGTCGGACACGAAGCAGTCCGGCGGCCCGGTCCTGACGACGACTCCGGGCGTCAACGTCACGCCCACCGTCACCCGGATCGCCTCCGCCTGCGGGTGACGAGCACCCCGGGTCCGCCTGGCGTCAGCCGACGTCCTTCTCGTCGGCGAGGACGGCGTCGGGGTTCTGCCTGACGTACGCGCGCATCGTGTCCTTGCGCAGGCCCTTGTACAAGAGCTCGGCCTTGGCTTCGTCGAGGACCACGACGTTGCCGACCCCGGCGACGTCCTCAGTCGTGGCGACCGGCGCGGTCATGAACGTCACGTCGTCGGTGGTGATGTTGCGCAGGGAGAGGGCGAGGGCCCTCATGTCGCCGGCGTCCCACTCCTGGTCGACCGTGAGGTGCCCGACCGTGGCGCTGAGCGTCCTCGTCAGGCGCACCGGGTTGGAGGTGACGCCCTTGGAGAGCATCTTCTTCATCATCGCGCGCAGGAAGTTCTGCTGACGGGCGATCCGGTCGAAGTCGCCGCGCAACAGGCCGTAGCGCGTGCGGACGTAGGCCAGGGCCTTGCGTCCCTCGAGCGTCTGCTGGCCGGCCTGCCACTGGACCTTCTGCTTGGGGTCGTAGAAGGCGCGTGGGATGTAGACGGGCACACCGCCGACGGCGCTCGACAGGTCCTTGAAGCCGTCCCAGTCGATGATCGCGAGATGGTTGATCCGGACGTTCGTGAGGTGCTCCACGGTGCTGATCGCACCGTTGGGACCGTAGTACGAGAACGCCGCGTTGATCTTCTCGCGCTCCCGCGGCTCGCCGTTGGCGTCGTAGAGCGTGGTGTAGGTGTCGCGGGGGATCGACGTCAGGTAGACGTGCTTCCGGTTCGCCGTGACGTGGACGATCATGAGGGTGTCGCTGCGGTACTTGCCGTTGGGCCACTTCGCGGCCGCCGCGTCCTCGGACAACGTGGTGTTCTCGTAGCCCTTCTCCTTCTTGCCCTTGTCGGAACCGAGCAGGAGGATGTTGAGCGCCTTGCCCTTGTCGGGGTCCGGACGGTCCTTGATCGAGTCCGTCGTGACCTTCGCGACGTTGTTGAGCTGCTGGTTCACCCAGAACGCGTAGCCGGCGCCGATGCCGACCACCAGCAGCGCCAGGCTCAGCACGAACACGATCGGGCGGCGGTGACGACGGTGGAACGGGATGCCGCCGACGCGGCGCTTGCCGCGAAGGTGTGCCTTCTGGCGTCCCATCGTGCTCCGTACTCGTCGGGGCGCGGCAGCACGGACCTGCCTGCGCAAGAATCTCCAGACTAGGGGCGAAACCTGAGATCTGCGTGGGAAGTCGGCCTCGTCCGGGCCGACGTCACATCTCCAGGAGGAGGGTCGTCGGGCCGTCGTTGACGAGCTCGACGGCCATCTCGGTACCGAAGCTGCCGGTCGCGACCTCGACGTCGAGCGACCGGAGCGCGCGGCAGAACTCCTGGTAGAGAGGTTCGGCGACGTCGCCCGGCGCGGCGGCCAGCCAGGTGGGCCGGCGACCCTTGCGTGGGTCGCCGTACAGGGTGAACTGGCTGACGACGAGCGCGGATCCGCCGGACTCCGCCAGACCCTGCTCGCCGCGCATGATCCGGACTTCCGCGACCTTGGCGGCGAGGGCCCGTGCCGTGGTGACGTCGTCGTCGTGCGTGACCCCGAGCAGGACGAGGAGTCCGGTACCGATCGCTCCGACGGTCTCGTCGTCGACGTCGACCCTGGCGCGGGTCACTCGTTGCAGCACGGCTCGCACGGCTCCATGCTAGGTGTCCCGGATACCATCGGACCATGGCGTTCGAGATCCCGGAGGACCTGCACCCGGACCTGCTGCCTCTGGCGTGGTTGCTCGGCCCCT
Source organism: Aeromicrobium sp. (assembly GCA_023257515.1). Taxonomy (GTDB): domain Bacteria; phylum Actinomycetota; class Actinomycetes; order Propionibacteriales; family Nocardioidaceae; genus Aeromicrobium. Next base: position 24,231 of record JALRCA010000188.1, on the reverse strand, counting down.
GGCACGGCAACGGCAAGGGCGAGTACCCGACGATCGAGGCGTTCAGCTTCGAGCAGGACGTCGTGTTCGCGCACGACACACGCCCGTTCCTGCACTACTTCAGCCGCACCTGGGTGACCGACGACGAGGGGGAGCGGCTACGGCCGGGCGCCCTCGAGACGGGGTTCCTGCGTCCTGCAGGTCCTGCTCCCGATGACGCCGACGGCATCTCGATCGAGCTCGTGCTCGCCCACCCCACCGGGTACGCCGAGGTCTGGTACGGCGTCGCCGACGGCCCGCGCATCCAGCTCGCGACCGATGCCGTCGTGCGCACCGCCACGGCCAAGGAGTACACCGCCGGACAGCGCATGTACGGCCTCGTCGAGGGCGACCTGATGTACGCCTACGACATGGCTGCCCAGGGCCAACCCATGCAGTCCCACCTGTGGGGGAGGCTCGCCCGTGCCTGACGTCCGACGCAGCCCGCTCCTCGATCGGCACGGTGCGGTCGAGGCCGACCCGCCCGACGACGGGGTCGCCGCGCACCACGGTTCCATCGCGCACGAGCAGCGCGCGCTGCTCGCCGGCGAGGCGGTCGTCGACCTGTCGCACCGCGACGTCGTGACCGTCACCGGTCCTGACCGGCTCGGCTGGCTGCACTCCCTCACGACCCAGCACCTGGAGTCGTTGCCTGCCGGCGAGGCCACCGAGGTGCTGCTGCTCACCCCGCAGGGCCGGATCGAGCACGCGTTCTCGGGCCGCGACGACGGTGAGACGTTCTGGGCCCACACCGAGCCCGGTCGGGGTCCGGCACTCGTCGACTTCCTCGACCGGATGCGTTTCATGATGCGGGTCGAGGTCGCCGACGTCTCGGACGACTGGGCGGTCGTGGGCTCGTGGGACGGTGACCTGGCGTGGCGGCTCCTGCCGCGGGCGGAGCTCACCACGCTCGACCGGCTCGCCGGCACCTGGGCGTGGGAGGCGCTCCGGATCGCCGCAGGCATCCCGCGCTTCGGCCTCGACACCGACGATCGCACGATCCCGAACGAGGTGGGTCTGCTCGGTCGCGCGGTGCACCTGGACAAGGGCTGCTACCGCGGGCAGGAGACCGTGGCGCGCGTCCACACGCTCGGCAAGCCTCCGCGTCGCCTCGTGCTGCTGCACCTGGACGGCTCGGTCGACCACCTGCCGGCCATCGGCTCGGACGTCGTCACCAGCGACGGGACGCGCGTCGGGTTCGTCGGCACGTCGGCCCGCCACCACGAGCTCGGCCCGATCGCGCTGGCCCTCGTCAAGCGTCAGGTCGACCCCTCCGCGACGCTGCTGGCCGATGGCGTCGCGGCGGCGCAGGAGCTCGTCGTCAACCCCGAGGCCGGTCTGCACGTCCGTCCGCGACTCGGCGTCTGACGTGGGAGGGATCTGATCGTGGACACCGTGCTCGTGGTCTGCACGGCGAACATCTGCCGTTCGCCGCTCATGGAGGCGCTGCTGCGGCGCGACCTCGATCCCGCACGGTTCCAGGTCGAGAGCTCCGGCACGCTCGCCCGGCCCGGTCATCGCGTCGACAGCATGGTGCGGCTCGAGATGGCGCGGCTCGGTGTCGATCCCAGCGGGCTGGTGTCGCGGCCGCTGCGTGAGTCCCACGTCGCAGCGGCGTCGCTCGTGCTCACCGCCACGAAGGACCATCGCTCGGCGATCCTGCAGCGCGAGCCGCTGGCGCTGCACCGCACGTTCACCGTCCTCGAGCTCGCCGCTCTCCTGCGCGCAGGAGTCGGCGAGGGAGCCGCCGACCTGGCGGCGCTGGGCTCCGAGGCCGCGCGCCGTCGCAGCCTCGCCGGAGCGAGGATCGACGTGCCCGACCCGATCGGCCGCTCACCCCAGGTGCATCGACAGGTCGCGGACATGATCGCCGACGCGACCGCCACGGTGGCCGGGGCGCTCAACGCGGTGGGGACCTCGAGCGCCCGGCCCTAGCCGGCGGCCGTAACTCCTCGCCCCCTCGTGCGTTCTTCATCACGGAGCACGCGAGTCGAATGCTGTGGAGCGGTCGATGACGGAACAGGTCACCATCTGGCGCGGGGAACGCGTCCGGCGCACGCCGGTGCTCGAGTCACGCGTCAGCGCCTCTGAGCCCGGCCGGGTGCGGTGGCAGACCGAGCTGGCGCGCCGGGTCCTCGTGAGCGACGTGGTGGTGCTGTCGACGGCGATCGCGCTCTCGCACGTGCTGCGCTTCGGTGCCGACGAGCCGGCAGGCAGTCCCCAGATCTCCGGAGTCGCCTACACCTCGCTCGGTCTCGGCCTCCTCGTCGGCTGGCTCGCGCTGACGGCGGTGTACCGCACCCGGGACCACAAGGTGCTGGGCTCCGGTCACGGTGAGTACCAGCGGATCGTCAAGGCGACGTTCGCGCTGTTCGGCGTCATGTCGATCATCTCGCTCGCGCTGCAGTGGAACCTCTCGCGCGGCTACCTCGCGATCGCGTTCCCCACCGGTCTCGCGCTGCTGCTCCTCTCGCGGTGGCTGTGGCGACGCTGGCTGTGCCGTCAGCGCGCGGCCGACGCGATGGTCTCGCGCGTCCTGGTGATCGGCGGTGCCGGCAGCGCACGCACGATGACCACGCGGTTCAAGCGCAACCCGGGCCTCGGCATGCGAGTCGTGGGGGTGTGGGTGCCGGACCGCGAGGTCGTCGGCGAGTCCGTCGTCGTGGACGACGAGACCTACCCGGTCCTCGGCACCGAGACCCGCCTCGAGGCACTCCTCGAGCGGGGCGACATCGACACGGTCGTCGTCACCGACACCGAGCACCTCGGGCACGAGGGCATGCGCCAGCTCGCGTGGGACCTCGACGGGCGCGAGATCGACCTGTTGGTCGCACCGAACGTGGTCGACGTCGCCGGACCGCGCATCCACGTCCAGGCCCACGGCAACATGCCGCTCATCTACCTGTCGGAGCCGACCTACTCGGCCTCGGCGAACCTGCCGAAGGCGTTGTTCGACCGGTTCTTCGCGGCGGTCGTGCTGCTGGCCTCCTCGCCCGTGCTCCTGGCCTCGGCGCTCGCGATCAAGCTCACGAGCCGCGGCCCGGTCACGTACCGCTCGGAGCGCATCGGCCGCCACGGCGTGCCGTTCCAGATGATCAAGCTGCGCACGATGGTCCGTGACGCCGACCAGCGACGCGAGGAGCTGGAGCAGGTGCACGACGGATCCGGTCCGCTGTTCAAGCTCCAGCGCGACCCCCGGGTGACCCCGGTCGGACGCTTCCTGCGACGTTTCAGCATCGACGAGATCCCCCAGCTCGTGAACGTGCTGAAGGGCGACATGAGCATCGTCGGCCCCCGACCGCCCCTGCGTGTCGAGGTCGAGGAGTGGGACGACCACGTGCACCGCCGTCTGCTCGTGAAGCAGGGCGTGACGGGCCTGTGGCAGGTGAGCGGACGCTCCGACCTGTCGTGGGAGGACTCGGTGCGGCTCGACCTCGACTACGTCGAGAACTGGTCGATGATGCGCGACCTGCTCATCATCGCCCGGACCGCCAAGGCCGTCGTGGCCGGCGCCGGCGCGTACTGAGACAATGGCTGCGTGACATTCGCCGATCTCGGCCTCGACGACTCGATCGTGCGGACACTCGCCGACCTGGGTTACGAAGAGCCGACCCCCATCCAGGAAGCCTCCATCCCCGCCCTCCTCGAGGGCCGGGACGTGGTCGGGCTCGCCCAGACGGGGACCGGCAAGACCGCGGCCTTCGCGCTGCCGCTGCTGCAGAACCTCGATCCCTCGCAGAAGCGGACGCAGGCCCTCGTGCTCGCACCGACCCGTGAGCTCGCGCTGCAGGTCTGCGAGGCCATCACCTCCTACGCCGTCGGGCGCGGCATCCGGGTGCTGCCGGTCTACGGAGGTCAGGGATACGGCGCCCAGCTCGCGGGTCTCGAGCGCGGTGCGCACGTCGTCGTCGGGACGCCCGGGCGCGTCATCGACCACCTCGACCGCGGCAGCCTGGACCTGTCGGGCCTGAGCAACCTGGTGCTCGACGAGGCCGACGAGATGCTCGCCATGGGCTTCGCCGAGGACGTCGAGCGGATCCTGGCCGACACGTCGGCCGGCAAGCAGGTCGCGCTGTTCTCGGCCACGATGCCCAAGCAGATCCGCAGCCTGGCCAAGCGCTACCTGCACGACCCGCTCGACATCGCGACCCCGGGCGGCAAGCGCTCCACCACGACGGTGCGTCAGCGATGGATCCAGGTGCCGTACCACCAGAAGCTGGACGTGCTCACGCGCCTGCTCGAGGTCGAGTCCGGCGACGCCATGATCATCTTCGCGCGCACCAAGCAGGGCACCGAGGAGCTCGCCGCCGCGCTGCGCGGGCGTGGCTTCGCCGCCCAGGCGATCAACGGCGACCTCGTGCAGGCCCAGCGCGAGCGCATCGTGTCCGACCTCAGGTCCGGCGCGCTCGACATCCTGGTCGCGACCGACGTCGCGGCCCGTGGCCTCGACGTCGACCGCATCACGCACGTCGTCAACCACGACATCCCGCACGACCCCGAGGCCTACGTGCACCGGATCGGTCGCACGGGCCGCGCGGGGCGTGCCGGCGAGGCGATCCTGTTCGTCACGCCGCGCGAGCGTCGCATGCTGCACCAGCTCGAGAAGGTGTCCGGTCGACCCCTCGAGGAGATGGGTGTCCCGACCGTCGACGAGGTCAACGCCCAGCGGGTCACCCGCTTCGGCCAGGCCATCACGACGGCGTTCGGCTCGCCCCAGTTCCACGTCTACCGCAGCCTGGTCGAGGAGTATGCGCGCGACCACGACGTCGCGGCCGTCGACATCGCGGCCGCGCTCGGCGTCATGGGCGCGGACGACAAGGAGTTCTTCCTGAGCCCCGACCCGCCGGCCCCGCCGCGTCGCGAGCGCCAGGACTCCCCGCGCAAGGAGCGCGGACCGTCGCCCGGCATGACGCCGTACCGCGTCGCCGTCGGCAAGCGTCACAAGATCGGCCCATCTGCCATCGTCGGGGCGCTCGCCAACGAGGGCGGTCTCAAGCGCCGCGACTTCGGTCGCATCACGATCGGCGCCGACCACTCGATCGTCGAGCTGCCCGAGGTCCTGCCGCCGGGCACGCTCGACCGGCTCGCGGACACCCGGATCTCCGGGCAGCTCATCGACATCCGGCCCGACGAGGGACCCCCCGGCCAGCGCGCGCCCCGCAAGCCCCACCGCGGGCAGGGCCCCAAGGGTCCTCGCTCGAGCGGTCCGCGCAAGCCCCGGCAGAAGCGTCCCTGACCCGCCCCCGATCGAGAGGAACCTCTGCGCATGCGTGTGCTCTCCTGCCCGTCCCAGGGCTATCCCTGGGGCTCGACCGACGAGATTCCGTCGTTCCTGGGCGAGGCGCCCGACGGCACGCCGGTCGCCGAGGTGTGGATGGGCACGCACGACCTGGGCCCCGCGACGTTCGACGGTCCGGAAGGACCGGTGTCGCTGCGCGAGGTCGCGGGTGAGCTGCCGTTCATGATGAAGATCCTGGCGGCGGAGCACCCGCTGTCGATCCAGGTCCACCCGAGCGCCGTGCTGGCCCAGCAGGGCTTCGCGGCCGAGGAGGCCGCGGGTGTGCCGATCGACGCCCCGCACCGCGTCTACAAGGATCCGCACCCCAAGCCCGAGATGGTCTACGCCATCACGACCTTCGACACGCTCGTCGGCTTTCGGCCCACGGCCGAGATCCTGCGGGTCCTGACCCCGCTGTCGCACCCGCTGATCCGCGAGCTGACCGAGACCTTGCACGGCAACCCGGGGTTCCAGGGCATCGTCCGGCTCGTCGAGCGGCTGCTCGCCGACCCGCCCTCGGCCGAGGACGTCGCGGCGATCGTCGCGCTGTGCCGCGAGGGCATCGAGCGGGGCATCGACGTCAAGCGCGCCTACCTGACCGCCGTCGAGATCGAGAAGCACCACCCGGGCGACGTCGGCATCGTCATCTCGATGCTGCTCAACCGGCTCACGTTGCAGCCTGGCGAGGCCGCGTACCTGGGCACCGGCATCATCCACGCACACCTGCGCGGGATGTGCCTCGAGGTCATGGTGTCCTCGGACAACGTGCTGCGTGCCGGGCTGACGTCCAAGCACCTCGACCCGGTGGGACTCGTGCAGTGCCTCGACAAGGGCATGTCACGCCTCGCGCGGGTCACGCCCGACCAGTTCGGCTTCTCGACCGACGTCTACAGCCCGGGGCTGCGCGAGTTCGCGTTGTCGGTGACGCAGTGCTCGAAGGCCGAGCCGCACGGCGTCGTCCTGCCCGACCGGGGACGGCGCATCCTGGTGTGCACGGGCGGTGAGGTCGACGTGGTCAACAAGCACGACGAGGTCGTGCCGCTCACCCGCGGCGACGTGGTCTACGCCGACGGCGAGGACGGCATGCTGGTCGTCCGTGGCACCGGCGAGGTCGCCCAGGCCTACACCCCGACCGCCGACGACCACCCGGGCGAGCTGACCGACCTGGTCTGACGGCCCCGGTCGAGGGTCCGCCTCAGACCAGGTCGGAGCGACCGGCGTCCTTGAGGCGCGCCGGCACCTCCTTGACGCGCTGCGCGTCCCGGACCGAGGTGACGAGCACGGCGTCGGGCGTGCTGACGACCACGACGTCGCGCAGTCCCACGACGGCGATCGTGCGACCGTCCTCGGCGCGTGCGTAGCCGTTGGCGTCCACCCAGACGGCCGAGGAGTCCGACCGTCCCACGATCTCGTGGAGCGCGGCGAAGTCGCCGACGTCGTCCCAGCCGAAGGTGCCGGGGACCACGGCCATGCCGCCCTCGAGCGAGACCGGTTCCGCGATCGCGTGGTCGATCGCGATCGGCGTCAGCGACGGCCAGGTCTGCTCGAGCACGGCGGCGCGACGCTCGGAGTCCCATGCCGCCGCGATCCGGGTCAGACCCGCGTGCAGATGGGGCTGGAGGCGGGCGAGGTGGTCGAGCAGCACCGCCGTGCGGGTGACGAACATGCCCGCGTTCCAGCTGAACGAGCCCGCGCCGACGTACTCGCGTGCCGTCGCCAGGTCGGGCTTCTCGACGAAGCGGACGATCCCGCGGGCCGACGGCGCGGCGGTCACGTCGAGTCGTTCGCCGGACTCGATGTAGCCGAACGCGGTCGAGGCGGACCGAGGGTGGATGCCGATCGTCGCGACGTGACCCTCGCGCGCGACGGCGTAGGCCTGCTCGACGGTGTCGATGAAGCGCGCCGGCTCGGTGATCACGTGGTCGGCGGCGAACGAGGCAATCACGGCGTCGGGATCGCGTTCGGCGATCACGGCGGCGGCCAGCCCGATCGCCGGCATCGAGTCGCGAGGCGCGGGCTCGACGTACAGGTGCTGCAGCAGCGGCAGCTGCTCCCGGACGCCCGCGGCGTGCGCCGGTCCGGTCACGACGTGGATCCGCTCGGGTGGCAGAAGCTCGCTCAAGCGGTCCCACGTCTGCTGGAGGAGGGTGCGGCCGGAGTCGGTCAGGTCGAGCAGGAACTTCGGTCGGGTCGACCGGGACAGAGGCCAGAGGCGGGTGCCGGCACCGCCGGCCGGGATCACGGCGTGCAGGTCCGTCGTCACGGGCCCAGACTCTCACGGAATTCGCGGCCCGGTCAGCCACTTTCCCCAACCCCGCCCTCGCCGCCCCAGACACTCAGCGGGGAGGGGAGGGGTGGGTGGGGAAGGGCCTAGGGTGGCGGCATGGACGTCGTGGCCGAGGTCGTGCGCTCAGGACTGGTCGAGAGTCGCCATCGCGGGGTGGCGGTGCACGTCGATCCGCAGGGCCGGGTGGCCTGGGCGCACGGTGACCCCAGCGTCGAGATCTTCCCCCGCTCGGCGAACAAGCCGTTCCAGGCGATCGGCATGGTCGGGGCGGGCCTCGATCTCGACGGGGCCGAGCTGGCCCTGGCCGCGGCGAGCCACTCCGCGGAGCCGTTCCACCTCGACGGCGTCCGCGGGATCCTGGCACGCGCTGGTCTCGACGAGGCGTCGCTGCAGACGCCGCCGTCCTACCCGCTCGACCCGCACGAGCAAGCCGCCGTCCTGCGCGCCGGCGAGGGTCGCCTGCCGATCCGCATGGACTGCTCGGGCAAGCATGCCGCGATGCTCCTGACGAGCGTGCAGCGAGGGTGGCCGACCGGGACCTACCTGGAGGCCGACCACCCCGTGCAGGTCGCGATCGTCGACGCCTTCACCGAGCTCGTCGGGCCCCCGGTGCGCGTGGGGGTCGACGGCTGCGGCGCCCCACTCCTCTCGACGGCGCTCGAGCAGCTCGCTCGCGGGGTCTCGCTCGTGATGCGCGCGGCGGACGGCACCGCCGAGGCGCGCGTGCGCGACGCGATGGTCGGCCACCCCGAGCAGGTCAGCGGCACGCGTCGCGAGGACCTCGCGCTCGCTCGCGACCTACCCGGCTCCCTGGTCAAGTCCGGCGCCGAGAGCGTGCTCGTCGTGGGCCTGCCCGACGGGGGCGCCATCGCGGTCAAGATCGAGGACGGGGGCGAGCGGGCGCTCTTCGTGGTCGGACGGCGGGTCGTCGAGCTGGCCGGGCACGCCGTCCCGGTCGATCCGCCCGCGGTGCTCGGTGGCGGCCGTCGTGTGGGCGAGATCAGGCCGGCCTTCTGACTGCCCTGTTTGCAAGGTTGAGGCCTGCCGTTCCAGGGATGTGAGGCAGGTCGCACCTTCAGCTGCTTGCACTTGCTTGCTCTTGCAAGCACAGTGGAGACATGGCCAAGCTGGACGTGCAGAAGACGGTCGGGGAGTCCCTCGGGAACCTCGGCGAGTACCTGCGCGACCAGCGACGTCAGGCGCAGCTCTCGTTGCGACAGCTGGCAGAGAAGTCGGACGTCTCGAATCCGTACCTCAGCCAGATCGAGCGAGGAGTGCGCCGCCCGTCGGCAGAGGTGCTGCAGCAGATCGCCAAGGCGCTCCGCATCTCCGCCGAGTCGCTGTACGTCAGGGCCGGGATCCTCGACGTCGACGAGTCGGGAGCCCGCATGGTCGAGGACGCGATCGCCCTGGACCCGCGGCTCACGGAACGGCAGAGGTCGGTACTCCTCGACGTCTACCGCTCGTTCGTCGGCGAGGACGAGGCCGCTGCCGCCGCGATAGGCGAAGAACTTGCCGAAGTGATCACCGAAGCCCAGGAGGACGCATGACCATCACCGACCAGATCAATGCCCAGGTCAAGACGCTCGTCGACGAGGTCAAGAACCTGACCGAGACGCTCAAGAAGTTCGACGTCGAGGACGTGCAGAAGAAGGCGACGGACCTGTCCGGCGTCGCTGCCGGCCGCGCCAAGTCGAGCTACGACGACCTCGTCAAGAAGGGCGAGGAGTTCGTGGCCCAGGCCCGTGCCCTCAAGCTCGACGACGTGCAGAAGCGCGCCGAGAAGCTCGTCGAGAGCCTGCGCAAGGACGCCTCCAAGAACCTCAAGGAGGCGCAGAAGAACGTCAAGGACGTCCGTGAGGACGTCGCCAAGCGCGCCGACGAGGTCGTCGCCGACGCCCAGGCCGCCGTCGCGAAGGTGACCGGCAAGGCGCCCGCGAAGAAGGCCCCGGCCAAGAAGACCTCGACGACGGCCACGAAGTCGGCGCCGGCCAAGAAGGCCTCGACCGCCAAGAAGACGGCTGCCAAGAAGACGTCCGCCGCCTCCTCGACCGCGACCAAGAAGGCCACCACCGCCAAGAAGACCGCCGCCAAGAAGTCGACGGCCGCCAAGAAGTCCGCGCCGGCCAAGAAGACGACGGCCGCCAAGAAGTCCGCGCCGGCCAAGAAGACCTCGACCGCCGCCAAGAAGACCGCGCCGGCCAAGAAGGCCTGAGTCCCGTCACGCACCGTCACTCGGCCACCGCAGCCCAGCGCTGCGGTGGCCGAGTGCTGTTCTGGTGTCCCGGCGGTTCGTCGGGCTCGGTTACCCTGCGAGCGTGCTCGAGATCCAGTCGAACCTGACGCTGCTGCTCTCGCTCGTGCTGTTCGCCGTCAAGGCGCTCGCGCTCGTCGACTGCGTCGCGCGGCCGGCCGACCGGTTCCGCGCCGTCGACACCCTCGACAAGAGCGCCTGGCTCGTGATCCTGATCCTCGCGCTGCTGGCCCACGTCTTCATCTCGGGCTGGAACCCGCTCGGCATCTTCAGTCTGGTCGGCACCGTCGCCGCGCTCGTCTACCTGGCACAGCTGCGCGGCTCCTCGGCGTGAGCCCCGGCGCACGTCCGGTTTGAGTCGAACGTCCGTGTTTCGGTACGGTCGAAAGGTTGTCGGTTGCCTCCGCAGCCGACGTGGACGTGACCAGGGTGAGTGAGGACTTGACGTGACTGATGTGAAGAGGCCGGGCGACGCGCCCCGGACGAGGCTGAAGGACCGGCTCGACCCGGTCGTCTTCGGCGTCACCGGACTGATCGCCATCGCCTTCGTGGTGTGGGGCCTCGTCAGCACCGCGGGCCTGAAGAAGACCGCGGACACGAGCCAGGGCTGGGTCATCGAGAACACCGGCTGGTTCTTCGTGCTGTCGGCCTCGTTCTTCGTCATCTACGTGCTGTGGCTCGCGGCCTCCAAGTACGGCCGCATCCCCCTCGGTCAGGACGACGAGGGCCCGGAGTTCAAGACCGTCTCGTGGATCGCGATGATGTTCAGCGCCGGCATGGGCATCGGTCTCATGTTCTTCGGCGTCGCCGAGCCGCTCGGCCACTTCGCCTCGCCCCCGCCGGGCACGGCCGAGGCCCAGAGCGACGCCGCGGTCCAGACCGCGATGGCCACGACGATGTTCCACTGGGCGCTGCACCCGTGGGCGATCTACGCCGTCGTGGGCATCGCGATCGCCTACGGCACGTTCCGCAAGGGCCGCTCGCAGCTCGTCTCGTCGGTGTTCTGGCCACTGCTCGGCCGCAGGTCCGAGGGCGCGTTCGGCCGTGTCATCGACATCCTCGCGATCTTTGCGACCCTGTTCGGCTCGGCCGCCTCGCTCGGCCTCGGCGCGCTGCAGATCGGCGGCGGCCTGGAGCACAACGGCTGGGTCGACTCCGTCGGCAGCACCGCCCTCGTGGCGATCATCGTCGTCCTGACGATCGCGTTCATCGCCTCGGCCGTCTCCGGCATCGAGAAGGGCATCCAGTGGCTCTCGAACACCAACATGGTGCTCGCGCTCGTGCTCGCGGTGTTCGTCTTCGTCGTCGGCCCGACCCTGCTCATCCTGAACCTGCTGCCCACCGCCCTCGGCGACTACGCCGACCAGATGACCGAGATGGTCTCGCGCACGAACGCCAGCGGTGGCGACGAGATGGCCGCGTGGCTGTCGAGCTGGACCATCTTCTACTGGGCCTGGTGGGTCTCGTGGACGCCGTTCGTCGGCATGTTCATCGCGCGCATCAGCCGCGGCCGCACGATCCGTGAGTTCGTCACAGGCGTGCTGCTCGTCCCGTCACTCGTGAGCCTCGTGTGGTTCGCCGTCTTCGGCGGCTCCGCGATCGCCCAGCAGCGCAAGACCGGTGACCTCGTCGCCTCCGACGGCACGGTCAACTCGAACAACGCGCTGTTCGACCTGCTCAGCCACTACCCGATCGCGAGCGTCACGACGGTGCTCGTCATGGTCCTGGTGGCGATCTTCTTCGTGTCGGGTGCGGACGCGGCCTCGATCGTCATGGGCACCCTGAGCGAGAAGGGCTCGACCGAGCCCAGCAAGCCGACCGTGATCTTCTGGGGCGCGCTCACCGGCGCGGTGGCCGCGATCATGCTGGTGATCGGCGGCGACGAGGCGCTGAGCGGTCTGCAGAACATCACGATCGTGGCCGGCCTGCCCTTCGTGGTCGTCATGGTCGCCATCTGCATCTCGCTCTACAAGGACCTGCAGACCGATCCCGTCGTCGTCCGGCACCGGCTGAGCGTCGAGGTCGTCGAGGAGGCCGTCACGACCGGCGTCACCGAGCACGACGGTGACTTCGTGCTCGTCGTCGAGCCGGCCGAGCCGGACCCGGACGACCACGAGAAGAAGACGTCCTGAGGGTGACGGGCTCGGGGTCCGACCCCGAGCCCGTCGACGTCAGTCGAGCGTGAACCCGGCGAACAGGACCGAGGCGAGCGCGAGCGCCAGCAGGATGTTGAACACCGTGGCGGCCGCGAAGACCCCCACCGGCTTCCACCCGGCCTCGCGCAGCGACGTGACCTTGAACTCCAGACCGATCGAGACGAACGCGAGCGTCAGGAACGTGTCGCGGAAGACCTTGATCGTGGCGTCGAAGTCCTCGAGGCGGGCCGCGGAGGCCTGCTCGGCGAAGACCGTCGCGAGCACCGACGCGGCCAGGAACCCCAGCACGAACTTGGGGAACCGGTGCCACAGCTCGATCGCCCTCGGCTTCTCGCCCGCGGTGCGATCGACCTTGAACGCGAACCAGGCCGTCAGGCCCACGGCGACGATGCCGATGAGGGCGTTCTGCGTGAGCTTGACGATCGAGGCGATCTGCAGCGGCTCCTCGCCGGCGATGGACCCGGCCGCCGTCACGGCGGCCGTCGTGTCGATGTTGCCGCCGAGCCAGGCACCGGTGACGGCCGGGGAGAGCCCGAGCAGGTCCGCGAGCCACGGCAGCACGAAGATCGACGGCAGCGCGAAGATGATCACGAGGCTCGCGGTGTAGGCGAGCTGCTCGCGTCGCGCCCGGACCGCACCGGCCGCGGCGATCGCCGCGCTGACGCCGCAGATCGAGACGGCGGAGGCGAGCAGCGCGCGCAGCCGCTCGTCGAGCCCCAGGCGACCGGCCAGCCACCAGGTGAACCCGAAGACGCCGCTGATGAGCAGGAGTCCCTGCAGGATGGCCGGACCGGCGGCGCGCACGATGACCGAGAACACGACGGTCGCGCCGAGCACGACGAGACCGGTCTTGATGAAGAACTCGGTGCGGAAGCCGGGCGCGAGCCGGTCGCGGACGCCGGCTGCGGCGAGCACGCCGTTGAGGGCCAGGCCGACCGCGATCGCGTAGACCGGGTACTCGACCGCGGCGCCGATCTCGGCGAGCGAGCCCTCGGCGGTCCACTCCGGCACGTGCACGGCCAGGTAGCGCGCCACCGCACCGCCGACCACGACGGCGACGAGCCCGGCCAGGAACGCCAGGGTCCACAGACCCCGTCCGTCGCCGACGACCGAGTCCTCGAGGCTGCGGTCGTCCGCGGGGGTGTTCGTGCTGCGGGTGTTCTCGGTGCTCACAGCGGGATCCACCCCTCCGTGACGACGCCGGCGGCGGCGAGGACGACGATGACGAGGCCGACGGCGGTCGCCAGCCAGTCCTCCGAGAGGGCGAAGCGGCCGGCGTCGTCGACGTCGGCCGGTGTGTGGGGCTTGTCAGGCATCAGGTTCTCCAAGGGTGGGCGCGAGACAAGCACCGTCACATGATCTTCTGGCTGGCGCGGGACTTCTTGCCGGGCGAGACGTCGCTCTCTCGCCGCTCTCGGCGTGATAGACGCTGGCTGGTGCTGGAGCGACGGACGCTCATCGTCGAGGCACCCCGTGCCGGATGCTGCCCGTGTGCACCCCCCTCCGGACAGACTTCATGAGTCGAGGGGGATGTACCAGGGGTCTTGGGCGTCGGGGGGACCGGCGTCGATGCCGGGAGCCTCGGCGCAGGGTGAGACGGTGGTCAGGACGGCGTAGGGAGGGTTGGCGTTCTTGGTGGACTCGATCCTGATGCCGAACCCGTTGTCGTTCTTGGACCAGATGCGGTCGAAGGAGTCGTTGTGATTCTCGCGGTCTCGGTAGGTCCAGCCGTCGGCCTCGAGGCGGGGGCCGAGGGTGTTGTTGATGTAGTCCAGGGCGTCGTCACGCACCGGCCCGCTGTAGGTAACGGTGCTGCTCAGCTGGTCCTCGGGACCGAGGTCCGTGCACGCCCCGATCTCCTCACGTGACTGGCCTTTGCGGGTGGTGACGTGGGGGGCGGCGTCGTTGACGAGCTCGATGTTGTCGCGTCGGACCTGGTTGAACTGCTTCTTGCTGATCACGTCGTCTCCTCCGCAGCCGGTCAATGGCAGGATCCCGATCACGAGCCACGACACCAGTCGGCGACGGATCATCGGATCCTCACTGGTCCCCCCGAGTGGTACCCCGGCACGGTGTAGGTGCCGGCCTTGGGGTCGACCTTGAGGTCGTCCTTCGCGCGGGTGCCCTCGCCCCCGGTCAGGAACGCGAGCATGTTGTTCCACGCATCACTGAACGGCGAGAACACACCGCTGTGCGAGGCGAAGGACCCCGTGATTGGTTCACCGTTCTTGTAGTGACCGGTCTGCAGCTGGACGGTGCCCTCGAACTCGTCGGGGTCCTGGCCATGCCAGCCGCTCCTCTGGACCGTGCCGATGAAGTCATCGGGCGCCGTCATGGAGTAGTGCGGTGTGTGACGGTTGGGGGTGGAGAGATCGTCGCGGTCGTCGACGCCGTGGCCCATGCCGACGCCCTCGACGGACAGCACGCGGTCGGCATCCAGGCCGATCCGCTCGGCCTGGCCCGTGATGGCGCTCGCGTACGAGTGACCCAGGTAGGCGGTGTCGCCCGCGCTGCCCACGCGGTGCATCTCGTCACGCAGCTGGTGGGAGAAGTCGGCCAGGCGTGGGGCCAGCGTGTCCGCGTAGCCACGGGACGGGGCGTTGGCCACGACACCGTCCGGCAGGTCACCACCGATCCACGTCACCATGGCGAGTCCGTTGGAGTTGGCAACGAGCTCGTTGGATCGTCTGACCGAGCTGTTCCAGTCGTCGAGCCCGTGACCGGTGCCCGGCAGGTACACGCCGACGTTCTTGGTGTGCCGGTCGATGACGCCCGAGATCTCGGCGATGCGACCGTCGCCCCGTGGGTCGAACAGGATGATCTGCCGGTGCTCGGGGCGGTCACCTGACAGGTCCGCCTGCGGCCTCTTGTGCAGCAGGTCCTCGTACAGCTTGGCTCTCTTCTCCAGCCGGTCCACGAGGCCGTGTTCGCCACCCCGGTACCGCGGGTCGGCGCGCAGGTCCTCGATCCTCTGGGCGTCGCGATGGATCTGCGCCGAGATGTTGACGCGGTGCGCCTGGGCGCGCAGATCGAACGGCGCGTCCTTGTGGTTGCCGATGATGCTCGGCAGCATCGTCGCGAGGCGCCGGCGGTCGCCCTCGGGCGCGCTGCCCAACGTCTTGAGCAGCCCGGCGACACTCAGTCCGCTCGCCACCTGCGACCACACCGAGTCCAGGTCGTCCGACCCGTCCACCACGCGATCCGCGGCCGCGTGGTGGCGCGTCAGGTAGGCGTCGAGCTGCTTGACCGTCCACGTGGTGGCCTCGGGTGGGAGGTGGTCCCGCATGAGCCCGGCGACCAGCGCGACGTACTTGTCGCTCGGTGAGAGCTGGACCTGGGTGAACACCCCGGCCATGATCAGGGGGATGTAGCCCGCCCGCATCAGGTCGCGGACGTCCTCGGCCCGGGCCCCACGCTCCAGTCGGCCTGCTACTCGCTCGCCGTCGTCCTCGAGCTCGGCCTGCGCCCGCCGGTACTGCGGCAGCAATCGTCGGTAAGCTTCCGCGCCCGCGTTGGTGATGTCGACGGCTGACTCGACCTCGTCGATGACGCCCGAGATGCCGCCGCCTGCGGACGTCTCTCCCCCCATGCCGGGGTCGTCATCTCTTGCCGCCTCCTTCGCCGCCGCGGCGACGGCTCGGGCCACCTCACGGTTCAGTCGCGCCGTGGTGGTGTCGAACGCCCGGACTCCCTGAGCGAACTCGGTCAGGCAGCCGGTGGCGAACGCGCCGTTCATCGCGAGTCGACGAGAGCGTGCGGCGGCCGAGTTTGGGTGACGGCCGACCAGGTCCTCGATGTCGCCCTCCGTCGCCGCGCGGGTGCGCTTCTGGTCGAGGTCCAGATCGTCGGCCAGTCCGTGCATCGTGCGGCTATGTCGAGCAGGCTCCTTCGCGGCTTCCTCGATGGACTCCGCCGTGGTCTCGAAATACTCGAACGGCCCTCGCACCCGATCAACCATGACGTGACCCCCCGGTCAGGACGTAGATGCCGAGATGACCCTAGCACCGCTGCTACAGCGTGGGTGTATCCGTTTCGTCGCTCGGCGACGACGGTTCGTCCCGCTGCGCCAGACGCGCGGTCTCCTGCTCACGGCGCTTGCGCACCTCGCCGTAGCCGATGGCCGCGGCGACGAGCAGCGGCACCCAGAACTTCGCCGTGGGCGTGACGGTGTCCCATGCGGAGACGAGCCAGGCCGGCGGGTCGGGCCACGAGAGACCGAGCTGCGCGAGCCAGTGGAACGGGTCGAGGTACCGGAACCAGTCGGGCGCGCGCAGCCAGTCCGGCCACGAGACGTCGGGCAGCCAGTCCCAGCTGACGCGCGGCAGCAGACCCCGCACGAACGCGCCGACCAGGGCACCGACGCCGAGCACCCCGACCACGATCTCGGCGAGCGCGATCCCGACACGCCTCGCGACGTGCAGGCGGGGGTGGTCGAGGGCGAGACGGTCGCGCCTCTCGGCGCTCGACCCCGGCGGCGGGGCGAGGGGCACCTCGGTGTCGTCGATCGTGGCGACGACCTTCGTGATCGTGTTGCGTGGACCCCACTGGACCCGGACCGCGACGTCGTCGTGCTCGAGCGTGACCGACTCCCAGTACCCGGCCGTGCCCTGGTCGACGGGCGCGCCGTCGACCAGGAGGGTCGTCGCACGCCCGGCGCCGCCGACCACGGCGTGGTCGCGGCCGTCGCGGCGCAGGGTCCAGGCGTCCTCCATGGCACCAGCGTGCTGCCGGAGCGCCCGACCGGGCATCAGTCGTTCGGCTGGTCTCAGTCGCCGAAGGTCTCGGCGGCGCGCTCTGCCAGGTCGAGCCGCGGCGGGTGCAGCCAGCGCGTCACGACGACCCGCAGCGTGCTGAGCGCGGCGTCGTCGCCCGCGTCGAGGTCGTCGCGGGCCGCGACCAGGCGGTCGAGCCAGCGCCCGGCGTCGACCGGGTCGAGCTCGCCGTCGGCGAGGCCCTCGTGCTGGGCCGCGCGGAGCATCGCGGTGAGCTGGGAGGCCGAGGTCTCGTGGAGTCCGGCAGCCACGTGGTCGAGGTGGTCCAGCAGGTCGTCCCAGGCGCTCATCGGCCGCTCACCGCGCTGCGCTCGTGCCGCCAGCGCTCGACGAGCCGTGGGAGCTCGTCGATCAGGTACGCGAAGAAGTCCTGGGTCTCCCGCAGGCGCTCGACGGCCCCGGGGTCGTCGGCCGCGGCGTCGACACCCCGCGCGAGCCACTCGTTCATCGTGGCGAGGTTCTGGGTCTCGACCAGCGTCGCCTCGACCCATCGCGTGCCGTCCGTGGCGTACCGATCGACACGCTCGCCCGGGACACGCGTGCGCTCGATCAGCCCGGTCCGCGTCAGGTAGGTGGTGGCGGTGCTCACCGACGCGGCGCTGACGCCGAGCGCATCGGCGATCTCGCGCGCCGTGAGCCCGTCGGACGGCGCCACGAGCAACGCCGCGAACACCCGCGAGGCCATGCGTTGCATGCCGGCCTGGGCGAGCTGCAGCGCGAATCCCTCGACGAAGGCGGCACGCTGCGGATCCATGGCGTCAGCGTAACGGGCTTCACGATCTTCAGGTATTTCAAGAATTACTGAAACGTGCTTCGATGGCGTCATGACTCCCGTTGTCGACGTCGCCTCGCTGCACAAGTCATTCGGTCGCGTCAGGGCCCTCGACGGCCTCGACCTGCAGGTCGGGCCGGGCGAGGTCCACGGCTTCCTCGGTCCGAACGGGGCCGGCAAGTCCACCACCATCCGTGTGCTGCTCGGGCTGCTGCGCCACGACGCCGGGACCGTCCGACTGTTCGGCGAGGACCCGTGGCGCCACGCGGCCGCCCTGCACCGCCGCCTCGCGTACGTGCCAGGCGACGTGTCGCTGTGGCCCACCCTGAGCGGCGGGGAGACGATCGACCTCCTGGGCCGGCTGCGCGGCGGTCTCGACCCGGCGCGACGCGACGCCCTGGTGGAGCGGTTCGAGCTCGACCCCACCAAGAAGGGACGCACGTACTCCAAGGGGAACCGGCAGAAGGTCGCGCTCGTCGCGGCGCTCGCGGCGGACGTCGACCTGCTCGTCCTCGACGAGCCCACGTCCGGCCTGGACCCCCTCATGGAGGCGGTGTTCACGGACTGCGTCGACGAGCTCAAGGAGGCCGGGCGGAGCGTCCTGCTGAGCAGCCACATCCTGGCCGAGGTGGAGCGGCTGTGCGGCCGCGTCACCATCATCCGGGCGGGCCGCACCGCCGAGTCCGGCACGCTGGCGGAGCTGCGTCACCTGACCAGGACCGCGGTCTCGGCGGAGACCGAACGGGCCCCGGAGGGGCTCGAGGGCGCGACCGGGGTGCACGACCTGGTGGTCGAGGGGCAGCGGGTCCGGTTCCAGGTCGACACCGACCACCTCGGGTCCGTGCTGGAGCTGCTCGGGCGCGCCGGCATCAGGACCCTGACGAGCCAGCCGCCGACGCTCGAGGAGCTGTTCCTGCGTCACTACGGCGACCACGTCGAGGACGCGTCGTGACCGGCGTGGGCACGTTGCTGCGCTCCCACCTGCGCCGCGACCGGTGGATGCTGCTGTGGTGGGTCGCCGGCACCGTGCTGCTCTACTGGTCGCAGGCCGTGGGGACGCGCGCGACGTACACGACGGACGCCGAGCTCGCGGAGGCCGCGCGGGCGCTCGTGGACAACCCGGCGCTCGTCGCGATGACCGGTCCTGCCCGGGCGCTCGACACGATCGGCGGGCAGGTCGCCTGGCAGGCTGGTGCCTTCGGCATCATCGTGCTCGCGCTCATGAACATGTTCCTGCTCGGCCGGCACCTGCAGGCCGAGGAGGAGTCCGGACGCGACGAGCTCGTCCGCTCGGCTGCCGTCTCGCGCACGGCGCCGATCGTGGCGGCCGCGCTGCTCGTGGTGGCGGCCGACGTCGTCACCGGCGTGCTCGTCGTGGTGGCGCTCGTCGGCTACGGGCTCCCGGTCGCGGGGAGCGTGGTGCTGGCCGTCGGGCTGGTCGGGTCGGCGCTCGTGCTGGGCGCCGCGGCGCTGGTCGCGATGCAGCTGACGACGTCGGTGCGCTCCGCCTACGGCATCACGGGGGCGGTCGTCGCGGCGGCCTACGTCCTGCGGGCGGTGGGCGACGTCGGCGACGGGACGCTGTCGTGGTTCTCGCCGATCGGGTGGGCACAGGCCATGTGGCCGTACTCGGGCGACCGCTGGTGGCCGGCGGTGCTGTTCGTGCCGGCGGTCGCGGGTCTGACGTCCCTGGCCCTCGTGCTGCTCCATCGTCGCGACGTCGGGTCCGGGCTGTGGGCGGCGCGTCCCGGTCCGGCGACGGGTCGGCTCGGTGCCTGGTCGCTCACGTGGCGGCTCCAGCGCGGGAGCGTCCTCGGGTGGTCGCTCGGGACGTTCCTCATGGGGCTGGCCTACGGCTCGCTGGGCGACTCCGTCGGCGAGGTCGTCGGTGACGGCGAGCTCGCGCGCGACGTCCTCGGGGTCAACGGCCGTGACGTCGTCGACGGGTTCCATGCGACGTCGCTCGCGATGATCGCCCTGCTCGCGTGCGGGTTCTCGGTCTCGTCCGCGCTCCGGCTGCGCGGCGACGAGGACGGCGGCCACGTCGAGCTGCTCCTCTCGACGACGCTGACGCGACGGACCTGGTGGCTCGCCCACGTCCTGGTGACCGCGGCAGGGACGGCGGTCGCGGTCGTCGCCGGCGGGCTCGGCCTCGGCGTCGGCTTCGCCCTCACCACGGGGGAGGGGTCTGCCGTGGGTCGTCTCGGGCTCGACGCCACGACCCACGTGCCCGCGGCCTGGGCGCTGGCGGGGCTCGCCCTCGTGCTGCACGGCTGGCTCCCGCGCGCGACGGTGCTCGCGTGGGCGGGCGTCGCGGGCTGCACGGTCGTGCTGTTCTTCGGCGCGCTGCTCGACCTGCCCTCCCGGGTGACCCACCTGTCGCCGTTCGAGGCCTTGGCCCGCGTGCCGGCGGAGTCGTGGTCGGCCGGGCCGTTCGCGGCGGTGCTGGCCGCGACGCTGCTGCTGGGTGCGGCCGGACTGGTCGGGACGACGCGCCGCGACCTCGGGTAGAACACACGTTCGATCCGGCGTACGCTTTCGGCGTGTACTTCCAGGGCTCGCTGCTCGACACCGACGACGTCGCCTCCGTCGGGTCGCTCGCGCGTGTGCAGCGTCGCGACCTCGGCGACGGCGCCTGGGTCGACGTCCTGCCGGGCTGGATGAGCGGCGCGGACGCGCTCTTCCTGACGCTCCAGACTGCCGTGGCCTGGCGGGCCGAGCGACGGGAGATGTACGACAACGTCGTCGACGTGCCGCGCCTGCTCTGCTCCTTCGGGGTCGACGACGAGCTCCCCGACCCGGGCCTGACGGCGGCGCGCGACGCGCTCAACGCCCACTACGCGGGCGAGCTGGGCGAGCCGTTCGTGACTGCGGGCCTGTGCTACTACCGCGACGGGCGAGACAGCGTCGCCTGGCACGGCGACCGGATCGGCCGAGGCCGCAGCGAGGACACCATGGTCGCCATCCTCTCGCTCGGCGCGCCGCGCCGGCTCTCGCTGCGGCCCCGCCCTGATGCGGATCGGCCCGCGGGCCCCCGGCCCGAGGGCTCGGGCCAGATCGGCTTCGTCGTCGGCCACGGCGACCTGCTGGTCATGGGCGGCTCGTGCCAGCGCACGTGGGACCACGCGATCCTCAAGACCGCCAAGCCGGTCGGGCCCCGCATCAGCGTCCAGTTCCGTCCCCGCGGTGTCCTCTGACCTGCCCTGGCACGCGGGGCCTGCTCGTGGCGGGTGCCACCTGACCGAACGAGCGCGGCGTCGCGGGTGACGAAGGATTCTGCATCCGGCACGACCGGTCGTGCCGAAGGCAGAATCCTTCGTGCCGCAGCGGGAGCCCGGACCGGCTCAGTGCTCCTCAGCCGCGCGTGAGCTCGTCAGCGAGCGCGCGCCGACCATCGTGATGAGCGTGACGAGGGCCGCCAGGATCGTGAAGCTGATCCGCTGGCCGTGCAGGAACTGCTCGACGACGGTCGCCGACCAGGCGCCGGTGGGCAGCGTCGTGCCCATGACGGCGGCGGTCACGGCGTGCGACGCACTCGCGCGAGCAGATCGTCGACACCGCGATCGCGGTGCTCGACGCGCACGGGGTGCGCGGGCTGACCCTGCGCGGCCTCGCCGCCGAGCTGGGCGGCGGCCTCGGCAGCATCTACTGGTACGTCTCGGGCAAGTACGAGCTGCTCGAGCTGGCGTGCGACGAGCTCATCGGCCGCGCGCTCGACGCGGCCGACACCGAGGAGCGGCTCGTGCCCTCACCTCCGATGGAGGTCGACCTCGGGACCGACGACGAGGCGGTGCTCGACGCCGTCCGGTCGCTGCGCCGGGTCGGCCTGGCCCTGTTCGACCAGATGGACCGGCACCCCTGGCTCGCCGCCCAGGCACAGCTCGGCGGCGCCGAGCGCAGCAACGGACTGCGGGTCTGGGAGTCGATGGGTCGTCCGCTCGCTGCGATGGGTCTCACCGAGCGACAGCAGTTCCACGGCAGCACCGCCCTGACCGGCTACGTCGTCGGCGTCGCCGCCGAGATGTCGCTGCAGGACCGCGCCGCGGACCCCGACCTGCCGAAGGGCGAGCAGCTCGACCTCGTCGTGGGGCGCTGGCAGAGCCCCGACTACGACGACTTCCCGTGGATCCGCTCCATGACCGAGCAGTTCCGCGGCCACGACGACATCGTGCAGTTCGCCGCCGGCCTCGACCTGTTGCTCCTCGGCCTGGTGCGACAGGCGCAGGGCTGAGCCGACGTGACAGCGGTGTGGAAGGTGCCTGAAAGCCCCGACTGATGGCATGACTGGGCTCGGGCAGTGGGTCCGGGCTGTCACGAGGGAGCATCATGAGTCGCACGTCGTCCATCGCCGCCAGCATCATCGCCGCCATCGCCGTCCTGGGACTGGTGCAGGTGCAGAACGCCTCGTCAGCGAGCGCCGACCCCGTCGGCGCGCTGCGCGCGTGCCGGGACGGGAGCGATCCGGCAGGCCTCGCGGGACCGAGGACGGCCCGGAGCGTCCGCGCGCCGAGTGGTGCGCTCTACGAGCTGCGCTACCACGACGACAGTGCCTGCGCGTGGGGTCGGATCTCGAACGGCAGGAAGTACGACACGGTGTGGGTCGACCGCGCCTACAGTCGCGCCGAGGGGAACGCCGGACGGTGGGAGCCCCAGCTGGGCTTCTCGATGCTCGGCACAGCAACCAGCACGTACACCCCGGCGTACAACGACGACCTCGTGGTGATGCGCGCCTGCGGCCAGGCGAGTGGGCGCATCGTGTGCACCGACTGGTACTGACCCGGTCGCCCGTCGGCACGGGACCCGTCGTGCCGCTGCGTCAGTCCGAGAAGGTCCCCGTCTCCGGGTCGAAGTCGCGGTCGGTGTTGTCGACGACGGCGCCCTCGGGTCGGTTGTCGGGGTCGAGGCGCTCGTCGCGCTCGGCCTCGAGCCGCTTGACGTCCTCGTCGGACAGCTCGCGGTCCTGATCGTGGTTCGCTGCGTCGATGCGTGCCTCGACGTCGATCTCGACGGGCTCGTCGCCCTCGAACATCCCGGTCGACTCGGTGTCGCTCATGCGCTTCCCCTCGAGTTGGTTGCACTACACGACAACCTGAGAACGGCCCCGGCGCAAGTGCGCCGGGGCCGCTCGAAGAGGTTCGACCGGGATCAGCGGCGCGCGCGGGCGGCGCGGTTGCGCTCGGACTGGTCCAGGATCACCTTGCGGATACGGACGTTCGCCGGGGTGACCTCGACGCACTCGTCCTCGCGGCAGAACTCCAGGCACTGCTCGAGCGACAGCTTCTTCGGCGGGATGACCTTCTCGAAGTTGTCGGACGTCGCGGAGCGGATGTTGGTCTGCTTCTTCTCCTTGGTGATGTTGACGTCCATGTCGTCGTCGCGGGAGTTCTCGCCGACGATCATGCCCTCGTAGACCTCGGTCGAGGGCTCGACGAACAGCACGCCGCGCTCCTGCAGGTTGGTCATCGCGAACGAGGTGACGGCGCCCGCGCGGTCGGCGACGAGCGAGCCCGAGGGGCGCGTCGAGATCTCGCCGGCCCACGGCTCGTAGCCGTCGAACACGTGGTGCGCGATGCCGGTGCCGCGGGTGTCGGTCAGGAACTCGGTGCGGAAGCCGATGAGGCCGCGCGCCGGCACCAGGAACTCCATGCGGACCCAGCCGGTGCCGTGGTTGATCATCTGCTCCATGCGGCCCTTGCGGATCGCCAGCAGCTGCGTGATCGTGCCGAGGTACTCCTCGGGCGCGTCGATCGTGAGGCGCTCGACGGGCTCGTGGACCTTGCCGTCCACCTCCTTGGTGACGACCTGCGGCTTGCCGACCGTGAGCTCGTAGCCCTCGCGGCGCATCTGCTCGACGAGGATCGCGAGCGCGAGCTCGCCACGGCCCTGGACCTCCCAGGCGTCCGGCCGGTCGGTCGGGAGCACGCGGATCGACACGTTGCCGATGAGCTCGGAGTCGAGTCGGTCCTTCACGAGGCGGGCCGTGACCTTGGTGCCCTTCTCGCGCCCCGCGAGCGGTGACGTGTTCGTGCCGATCGTCATCGAGATGGCGGGCTCGTCGACGTGGATGAGCGGCAGCGCGACCGGGTTCTCCGGGTCGGCCAGCGTCTCGCCGATGTTGATGTCGCTGATGCCGGCGATCGCCACGATGTCGCCGGGGCCGGCCTTCTCGCCGGGCTTGCGCTCCAACGCCTCGGTGACGAGCAGCTCGGTGATCTTGACGCGCTCCGTCGAGCCGTCACGCTTGATCCACGCGACCTGCTGGCCCTTCTTCAGCGTGCCCTCCTTGACGCGCACGAGGGCGAGACGACCGAGGAAGGGCGAGGAGTCGAGGTTCGTGACGTGGGCCTGCAGGGGCGCATCCTCGGTGTACTCCGGTGCCGGGACGGCGTCCATGATCGTCTGGAACAGCGGCACCAGGTTCTCGTTGTCGGGCAGCCCGCCGTCGCTCGGCTGCTCCAGGGAGGCGCGACCGGCCTTGGCCGAGGCGTAGACGACCGGGAAGTCCAGCGCGTCGTCGCCGGCGTCCTCGGGCAGGAGGTCGAGGAACAGATCGTACGTCTCGTCGACGACCTCGCTGATGCGCGAGTCCGGACGGTCGACCTTGTTGACGACCAGGATGACCGGCATCTTGGCGGCGAGCGCCTTGCGCAGCACGAAGCGGGTCTGGGGGAGCGGTCCCTCGGAGGCGTCGACG
>JALRCA010000129.1 GCA_023257515.1 Aeromicrobium sp. | reverse complement strand
GCGACTGCTCGCCGCCGAGCACGACCATCGGCTTGCCGGTGGCACGGATGCGCGCGAAGCCGGAGCACAGGTCCTGCGGCGACCCGAGGATGCGGGCGACGACGAGGTCGGCCGCCTCGATGGCCGCGGCCATCTCGGTGTGACCGGGCTTGGCCGGGTTGGCGTAGACGTAGTCGGCGCCACTCGCGCGGGCCGACAGCAGATCGGTGTCGGACGTGGACAGGAGCGCAATACGAGTCATGCGACGAGGTCCTCCTCGGGGTTCGCGCCCCGTGCGGTCGGGAGTCCACGAGCAGTGTCTGGCTGGCCTGTCGGCTTCACAGTGGCGGAACCGCCCCGGAGTCGCACCGGGTTCCTGCGGACGTGGACGAGAGTGGTCGTCAGCGTACCGGCCTAGGCTGTCGCGGTGACCACCGTGCTGCTGTGGAGCGACGCCCCGGATCGCGACGTCCACGACCGCGAGCTGCTCGACGGCCTGCCCGCCGGCCGCGTCGTCGCGCCGCGCAACTGGGTGGGTCCGCTCGCGCGCGAGGTGCTGCTGCGCTCGTTCGCCGAGGCCCGCGGCGACGGCCTCGGCGAGGGCGTGCTGGTCGTCGGCGTCGGTCGCGGAGCGACGGCGGCCGCCTCGCTGCTCCTGCACCAGCGACGACTCGGCCTGCGCCTCGAGCACGTCGTGTGCGTCGACACGTCGTGGGGCGCCGTCGACCCCATCAGCGAGCGGGCCCTGCCCAAGCCCGGTCCGGTCGTGCCGCCGACCCGAGTCGACCTCGTCGGCGACGACCCCGCCTCGCTCGACCGCGCCCAGGAGTGGGCCCGCCTCGACTGGGACGTGCACCACCACCCGGCCGGCACCCGCGTCGCCTCGCTCGTCCTGCGTCCCTGACGGCTGCGCTAGCCTGAGCGCGCCAGTCACGGGAACCCGGTGAGAATCCGGGACTGACGCGCAGCGGTGAGGGTGACGGGCGGACGAGCAGGGCGACCTGCGACCACTGGGACCACGGTCCTGGGAAGGTGTCCGACCCGGTCGAGCCCGAGTCCGAAGACCGCCTGGCAGCGCCCCGCCGACCGGTGAGGCGTACCCGCCGGGTCCCGCGAACGGACCCCGACGCCGAGGAGCACCCATGCGTGCCGTCCGTCCCCTGACCGTCTCGACCGCGCTCGTCGCCGGTCTCGCCCTCGCCGCGTGCGGCAGCGACCGTGGCCCATACGACGAGCCCCGCGCCGCGGGCTACCCCGTCTCCGTCAAGAGCTGTGACCGCACCGTCACCGTCCGCGACCGACCCACCCGGATCGTGTCGCTCAACCAGGGCACGACGGAGATCCTGCTCTCGCTCGGGCTCGCCGACCGCATGGCCGGGACCGCGACCTGGACCGATCCCGTGCTGCCGTCGCTCGCGAAGGACAACCGGGGCGTCGAGCGCCTGGCCGACAACGCCCCCTCGCTCGAGGCCGTGCTCGACCAGGACCCGGACCTCGTGACCGCCTCGTTCACCGGCACCCTCACGAAGGGCGGCGTCGCCTCGGCCGAGACGTTCGCGGGCTACGACGTGCCCGCCTACCTGTCGCCCGCCGAGTGCGGCAAGGCCGAGGAGGGCAACACCGACGGCACGCGCGTCGGCACGCTGCAGATCGACACGATCTACCAGGAGGTCCGCGACCTCGCGACGCTGACCGGCACCGAGAAGGCGGGCGACGCGCTCGTCAGCCGGTTGAACGAACGGATGGCGAAGGCCTCCACGAAGCTCGACCGGAAGGTGCGCGTCGCGTACTGGTTCGCGAACTCCGAGTCGCCCTACATGGCCGGCTGCTGCGGCGGACCCGGCATCACGAGCCGAGCGCTCGGGGTCGAGAACGTGTTCGCCGACCAGAGGGGCGAGTGGCCCCAGATCTCGTGGGAGGTCGTCGCCGACCGCGACCCGGACGTCATCGTGCTGGGCGACCTGACGCGCAGGAGCCAGACGGCGGAGACCGCGAAGGCCAAGATCGCCTACCTCGAGAAGAACCCCGTGACGCGCCAGATGTCGGCGGTCCGCAACAAGCGCTACGTGTTCCTGGCCGGGGCCGAGCTGAACCCCTCGATCCGCACGATCGACGCGACCGAGAAGGTCGGGCGCGGCCTGCGGGACCTGGGTCTGGCGGACTGACGTGGCCGTCCTCGACCGCGTCCTGCGGACGCCCGAGCGCGGACCCGAGGCGCCGCGTCGCGCGCGGGCCGCGAGCCTCGCGGTGCTGGGTCCTGTCGGGCTCGTCGTGCTGGTGCTCTCGATCGCAGCGAGCACCGCCATCGGCGCGGCCGACCTGGGTCCCCGCGACGTGCTGTCTGTCGTGCTCGAGCGTCTGGGCGGGCCGGAGACCGGGCTGAGCACGCTGCGCGAGCGCATCATCCTCGACCTGCGCCTGCCCCGCGCCGTGCTGGCCGCGGCCTGCGGGGCCGGCCTGGCCCTGTGCGGAGTGGTGCTGCAGTCGCTGCTGCGCAACCCGCTCGCCGACCCGTTCGTGCTGGGGGTGTCCTCCGGGGCGTCGACCGGTGCGGTCCTCGTGGTGGTCGTCGGGATCGGTGCGGGGACGATCGGCCTGGCGACCGGCGCGTTCCTCGGCGCGCTCGTCGCGTTCTCGCTCGTGCTGCTGCTGGGACTGCTGACCGGCGGCACGACCGACCGCATGATCCTGGCCGGCGTCGCCTCGACGCAGCTGTTCGCGGCGCTGACGTCGTTCATCGTGTTCACGCTCGCCGACGCCGAGCAGACGCGGGGCGTGCTGTTCTGGCTGCTCGGCTCGCTCGGGGCCGCGACCTGGAACGAGGTGCTCGTATGCGGGCTCGTCGTCCTGGTCGGGATGGCGTTGTGCTGGGCGAGCGCCGGGACGCTCGACGCGTTCATGTTCGGCCAGGACGCCGCCGCGAGCCTCGGCGTCCCCGTCCAGCGCGTGCGCCTCGTGCTGCTCGTGACGACGGCGCTCGTGACGGCCGTGATCGTGTCGGTCTCCGGCGCGATCGGGTTCGTCGGTCTGGTGCTGCCGCACGTGGCGCGCGCCCTGGTCGGGGTGGGTCACCGGCTCGTCGTGCCGACCGCCGCCCTGCTCGGCGCGATCTTCCTGGTGTGGGTCGAGGTCGCGTCCCGGACGGTCATCGCGCCCCAGGAGCTGCCGATCGGCGTCGCGACGGCGCTCGTGGGCGTGCCCGCGTTCGTCGTCGTGCTGGTGCGCTCGCGGCGGAGGACCTCGTGATCGGCGCGCACGACGTCTCGTGGCGCGTCGGCGGACACCTCGCCGTCGACGGCGTCACGCTCGACGTCCCGACCGGCAGCACCGTCGCGCTGCTGGGGCCCAACGGCTCGGGCAAGTCGTCGTTCCTGAGGCTCCTCGCCGGCGTCCGGCCGACCTCGTCCGGCGTGGTGCGCCTCGGCGACGACGACCTGGCGTCGCTCTCGCGGCGACGGGTGGCGCAACGCCTCGCCGTGGTCGACCAGGAGAACGTCACCGACACCGACCCGACGGTCCGCGACGTCGTCTCGCTCGGACGCCTGCCCCACCGCGCCGCGTGGTCGCCCGCGACCGGCCGGGACCGCGAGGTCGTCGACCGCTGCGCCACGCAGATGCGTGTCGAGCACCTGCTCGGCCGCCGCTACGCGACGCTCTCGGGCGGGGAGCGCCAACGGGTGCAGATCGCGCGGGCCCTGGCGCAGGAGCCGACCGAGCTCCTGCTCGACGAGCCCACCAACCACCTCGACCTGCGCCACCAGCTCGAGCTGCTCACGCTCGTGCGGCGCGCCGGCCGTACGACGGTCATGGCCCTGCACGACCTGAACCTGGCGGCGACCTACGCCGATCGGCTCGTCGTCCTGCACGAGGGGCGGGTCCACGCGGCCGGGGCGCCCGAGGACGTGCTCACCGTCGGGCTCGTCGCCGACGTGTACGGCGTGGAGGCCGAGATCGAGTCGACGCCCGCCGGCCTGCACGTGCGCTACCTGCGGGCCCTGCCATGACGAGCCCTCCCATGACGAGCCCTGTCATGGCGAGCCCCGCCATGACGAACCCTGCCATGAGGGCCCCGCTGCCGCCCGCTCAGTCGCTCCGTGGCACGGGTGGGTGGTCGACGAGGGCGTCGATCCAGTCCTCGACGATGTCACGCTGCCGCCGCCGCGGGACCTGCTCGTTGATCGCGCGCAGAGCCGGGAAGTCAGCGGGATCGAGGGCCGAGAAGAGCTCTCGGACGCGGGACCACTCGTCCGGGTCGTCGGCGGCGCTGCGACGCGGGTAGACGAGGGCGCTGCCGAGCACCAGGCGTTGGAGCCCCGTGTAGACCAGGTGTGCCGTGGGGACGTCGAGTCCGCCCTCGAGCATGCCGGCGTACAGGCGCTCGGCGACCGCCAGCTGGTGCGGGCTCGTCGTGGAGTGCCCGAGATCGACGCCCACCAGACCGGGGTGCTCGACCAGCGCGTCGAAGTAGCGCCGTGTCAGGACCTTGACGCCCTCGAGTCCTTCGGGGACGTCCAGGTCGATGCCGGCGAAGACGTCGTCGACGAAGGCGCCCAGGACCGCGCCCTTGTCCCGGAAGTGGCGGTAGAGCGCCATGGGGTCGACGCCCAGGTGCGTTGCGACTCGGCGCATCGTGAGCGCCTCGACCCCCGAGGTCGCCACGACCTCGCCGACCGCGTCGAGGATGCGGCGGCGCGTCAGCGAACCCCGTGGCGTCCGTCGCCCGCCCGCTGCTGTCTCCACCACGCCATGACGGTATCGCGCCGGTCCCGCCCGTGTGGTCTACGTTGTAGACTACGCTTTAGACATTCATGGGAGGAAGCATGACCGACCCGATCGATGGCACCCGCCGGCGTGGTCCCGTCCTGGCCGTCCTGTGCCTGAGCGTGCTCGTCATCAACATGGACGCGATGATCGTCAACGTCGCCCTGCCGAGCCTCGTCGAGCAGCTGGACGCCACGACGAGCGACCTGCAGTGGATCGCCGACGCCTACAGCCTCACGTTCGCCGCGCTCGTCATCGCCGCCGGCAGCCTCAGTGACCGGTTCGGGCGCCGCGAGGCGCTGGTCGCCGGCCTGGCGTTGTTCACGCTGTCGTCGGGTCTCGGCGCGTTCAGCCGGACTGCGGGCGAGCTCATCACCGCCCGGGCCGTCATGGGACTCGGCGCCGCGCTGATCTATCCCGCGACGCTCTCGATCCTCACGACGGTCTACGTCGAGCGACGCGAGCGGGCGCGCGCCATCGGAGCGTGGGGAGCCGTGTCGGGCATCGGGATCGTGCTCGGACCCTTGGTCGGAGGAGTCCTGCTGGAGCACTTCTGGTGGGGCAGCATCCTGCTCGTCATGGCCCCGGTCGGACTGCTGGCCC
Organism: Aeromicrobium sp.; assembly: GCA_023257515.1. Classification (GTDB taxonomy): domain Bacteria; phylum Actinomycetota; class Actinomycetes; order Propionibacteriales; family Nocardioidaceae; genus Aeromicrobium. The sequence goes on along the minus strand of JALRCA010000129.1, from coordinate 12,430 downwards.
TCGCGCTCACCGCGGCCTGGGTCCCCACGTCGCGTGATCCTGCGGCGCCGCCGTTGGACCTGCCCGGGCTCGTCCTCTCGAGCGCAACCGTCGCCGTCGCGGTCCACACCCTCATCGCGGCGCCGCACGACGGCTGGCTCGGGACGGGCACGGCGAGCGGGCTCGCGCTCACCGTCGCCCTGGGTGCCGCGCTCCTCGCCCACGAGCGCGGGACGCGTCATCCGATGCTCGACCTGGCGCTCTTCCGCGACCGCCGGTTCACCGGCGCGTGCGGCGCGATGACGGCAGCGTTCTTCACGCTCTACGGCTTCATCTTCGTCATCACGCAGTACCTGCAGCTCGTCAGGGGGTACTCGCCGGGCGAGACGGGTCTTCGCTTCGCGCCCGTCGCCGTGGGCATGGTGGCGGGATCCGTGGTGGGCGGGCGCCTGGCGATCACGTGGGGGACGCGTCTGGTGGTCACCAGCGGGATCGTGACCCTGGGCGTCGTGTACCTGTGGTTCGCGAGCCAGTCGGCGACCACCGGCTACGGCGTGCTGGCCGCACAGCTCGCGCTCGTCGGCCTGGGGCTGGGCGTCGTCGGCGTGCCGGCGACCGAGGCCATCATGCGCGCCGTCCCACCGGCCAAGGCGAGCATGGGATCGGCCTTGAACGACGCCACCCGACTCCTGGGAGGCACGCTCGGGGTCGCGATCGTCGGGAGTCTGTTCCAGACGGTCTACGCTCACCGGCTCCAGCGCGCCGAGGACGTGACCGGCGAGACGCTTCATCGCGCCCAGGAGTCGATCGGCGCGGCGGCTCGCGAGGTGGGACAGCTCACGATCGCCGGACGTCCCGCCCAGGCGTCGAGCCTCGAGTCCGCCGCCGTCGAGTCGTTCCTCCATTCGTTCCAGCTCGCGTGCCTCGTGCTCGCCGCGATCTCGATCGTCACGGCCCTGGTCGCCTGGGTGTCGATGCCCTCCAGGCGCGAGGACCGCGACCCGACGTCGGCGTGACCACCTCGGGGTCGACGGCGGGCGGACACCGTCGAGGGCTCCGGTCGATCCGCGTCCCGACGTCGCGTGGCACGATCGTCGGCGTGACCAGGACGTACCGCGACCGATGCCCCGGCGTGCTGCGACCGTGGATCGCCGACGACGGCGCCCTCGTGCGCCTGCGACTCGTCGGGGGCCGCACCAGCCCCCAGCAGCTGCACCGACTCCTCGCGATCAGCGCCGAGCACGCCGACGGATCGGTCCTGCTCACGCGTCGTGCGAACCTGCAGCTGCGCGGCATCGCGCACACCGACGGCTGCGTCGACCCGGTGCTCGTCGACGAGCTGACCGACGCCGGGCTGCTGCCGTCGGCGTCGCACGAGCTGGTCCGCAACATCATGACCTCGCCCCTGACCGGTCTCACGGGTGGACAGGCCGACCTGCGCGACGTCGCGGCGCGGCTCGACGCGGGACTCGTCGCCGACGAGGAGCTCGCCGCCCTGCCGGCACGCTTCCTGTTCGTGCTCGACGACGGTCGCGGCGACCTGGTCGACCGCAGCCTCGACCTCGGCGCCATGGCCGTCGACCCCGAGCACGCTCAGGTGCGCATCGGGGGACGGCACTGGGGCGACGTCGTCGCGCTCGACGACCTGCCCGACGTGCTGCTCGGTCTCGCGCGGCGCTTCGTCGACCTGCGCGGCGACGGCGAGGACGCGCCATGGCACGTCGACGAGCTCGAGGACCCGACCACCGTGGTCGGCACGACGTTCGCGCGCGACCTGCGCACCCACGTCGCCGCGCTGCCGCTGCGGCTCGGTTCGATCGGCCAGGACGACGGCCGACGCGCGGAGCACGTGCCCGTGCCGGACGGGCTGCTCACGGCCGACCTGGCCCGCGAGCTGCTCGCGCCCGCCGGCCCCGACGTCGTCGTCACCCCGTGGCGCAGCCTGCTGCTGCCGGACCTGCAGGACGCGCCGTGACCCCCACCGTCGAAGGACCCACCATGAGCCTGAACCCGCCGACGCGGCGCTACGCCTACGAGGGCGAGGGCACCGCGATCTACGTCGACTCGTTCGCGACGATCCGCGCCGAGGCCGACCTGTCCCGGGTCCCGGCCGACGCCGAGAAGGTCGCCGTCCGCATGATCCACGGCACGGGCCAGACCGACCTGGTCGACGACCTCGTGATCCACCCGCGCCTGGCGACCGCCGCCCGCGGTGCGCTGCAGGACGGTGCGCCGATCCTGTGCGACGCCAACATGGTCGCCTCGGGCGTCACGCGGGCACGGCTGCCCCGCGACAACGAGGTCGTGTGCCTGGTGCGCGACCCGCAGGCCCGCGAGCTCGCGGTCATGTGGGGCACCACGCGTTCCGCCGCCGCGGTCTCGCTGTGGGGCGACCGGCTCGACGGCGCCGTCGTGGCGATCGGCAACGCGCCCACGGCGCTGTTCCACCTGCTCGAGCTGCTGGCCGACGGGGCGCCGCGTCCCGCCGCGATCGTCGGCGTGCCTGTCGGCTTCATCGGCGCCGCCGAGTCCAAGCAGGCGCTGGCCGCGTTCCACGCCGACACCGGGATCGACGTGCCCTTCGTCACCGTCCACGGTCGTCGCGGCGGCTCCGCCATGGCGGCCTCGGCCCTCAACGCGCTCGCCCAGGAGCGGGAGTGACCACCCCGTCCTTCCGGGTCGTGGGCGTCGGTCCCGGCGACCCCGAGCTCATGACGGTCAAGGCGGCGCGGCTGATCGGCTCGGCCGACGTCGTCGCGTACCACCAGGGCGTCGGCAAGTCGTCGAACGCCCGACGGATCGCGGCGGACGCGTTCCCCGAGGGTGTCGTCGAGGAGGTCCTGCAGTACCCCGTCACGACGGGCACCACCGACCACCCCGGTGGCTACGACGGCGCGATGAACGACTTCTACGACGAGTGCGAGCGCCGCATGCGGGTGCACCTCGAGGCGGGTCGCGACATCGTGCTCCTGGCCGAGGGAGATCCGCTGCTCTACGGCTCCGCGATGTACCTGCACGACCGGCTCAGCGAGCAGTTCGAGACGTCGGTGGTGCCCGGCGTCCCGGCGTTCGCGGCTGCGACGGCCGCCGCCGGCACCCCGCTCGTGCGCCACACCGACGTGCTCACGGTGCTGCCGGGCACCCTGCCGCGGCCCGAGCTCGCGCGCCGCCTGGCCGACACCGACGGCGCGATCATCATGAAGCTCGGTCGCACGTTCCCGGCCGTCCGCGCCGCCCTCGAGGAGGCCGGGCGACTCGACGGCGCGGTCTACGTCGAGCGCGCGTCGATGGCCGAGGAGCGCCACCTGCCGGTGGCCGAGGTCGACCCGGCGACGGTGCCGTACTTCTCGCTCATCGTCGTGCCGGGCACGGGTCCTTCTGCCGCCCAGGGCCCGGCACCCCTGCCGGGTCCTTCTGCCGCCCAGGGCCCGGCACCCCTGCCAGGTCCTTCTGCGGCCCAGGGCGCCGAGGTCGTCGTCGTGGGGCTCGGACCGGGTCCTGATCGCTGGCTGACGCCCGAGGCGGCCGAGGTGCTGGCCGAGGTCGACCACGTCGTCGGCTACGGACCGTACGTCGAGCGGGTCCCGCAGCGCGCGGGGCTCACGCGCCACGCGTCCGGCAACACCGTCGAGGTCGACCGTGCGCGCCTCGCGCTCGACCTCGCACGGTCGGGCCAGAAGGTCGCCGTCGTCTCGGGAGGCGACGCCGGCGTGTTCGGGATGGCATCGGCGGTGTTCGAGGCCGCCGAGGACCCGGCGTACGCCGACGTCGCGATCCGGGTGCTGCCGGGCGTCTCCGCGGTGCAGGCCGTGGCGGCGCGGGCGGGAGCGCCGGTGGGCGCCGACTTCGCGGTCCTGAGCCTGTCGGACCGGCTCAAGCCGTGGGACGTCGTCGAGGAGCGGCTGCGTGGGATCGCTCGCGCCGACCTGGTGCTCGCGGTGTACAACCCGCGCTCGCGCGCCCGTCCGACGCAGGTCGGCGACATGCGCCGCATCCTGCTCGAGGAGCGCTCGCCCGAGACCGTCGTGGTCGTGGGACGCGACGTGGGGCGCGCCGAGGAGTCGCTGCACGTCACGACCCTGGCCGACCTGGACCCCGAGTCGATCGACATGAAGTGCCTGATCATCGTCGGCGCCTCCGGCACGCGCGTCACGGCCCGCGGCCAGGTCTGGTCCCCTCGCTTCGTCACCCCACCCACTCCCTGAGTGTGGGGTCAGCGCTTGAGAGAGCGGTCGCGGGCGGGGTCGTAGAGGAACGACTCGGCGCCGCGCACGTCCGGCGCGAGGGCGGGACCGACGAGGATCACGGCGGCCTGGCGCAGGCCCGCGGCCTCCACCTGGTCACCGACGTCGGCGAGCGTCCCGCGCAGCACGAGCTCCTGCGGCTGCGACGCCCGCGAGACGACCACGACCGGGCAGTCGGCGCCGTAGTGCTCGGCGAGCTGGGCGGCGAGCTCGCGCGTGCGGGTGATGGCCAGGTGCAGGCACAGCGTCGCGCCGGTCGAGGCGAACGTCGCGAGCCGCTCGCCGTCGGGCATCGCCGTCGAGCGCGCCTGCGCCCGTGTGATGACGACCGACTGCGCCACCTCCGGCACGGTCAGCTCCGCGCCGACGATCGCGGCAGCGGCCGCATAGGCGGGCACGCCCGGCGTGACGTCCCACGGCACGCCGTGGGCGTCGAGGCGTCGCGCCTGCTCGTGCACCGCGGAGTAGACCGACGGGTCGCCGGAGCACAGCCGCACGATCTCGAGCCCCTCGGCATGCGCGTCGACCAGGACAGCAGTGATCTGGTCGAGGTCTAGGTCCTGGGTGTCGACCAGCCGCGCGCCGTCCGGGCAGTGCGAGAGCACGGCCTCGTCGAGGTAGGTGCCGGCGTAGACGCACACGTCGGCGGCCCGGAGCAGGTCGACGGCGCGCAGGGTGAGAAGGTCGGCGGCGCCGGGTCCGGCCCCGACGAAGTGGACGGTCATGCGGCTCCCTTGACGATGCTCCACTGCACGACGGCGCGGGCCGGTGACCAGCCGCGGAACCCGCCGATGTGGTCGACGGTCTCGACCGAGACGCGGACGAGCTCGCCGCCGAGCTCGGCGTGACGGGCGACGACCTCGGACTCGGTCTCGAGCGTCACGGCGTGCACGACGAGACGGCCGCCCGGACGCAGCGCCTGCCAGCACGCGTCGATCACGCCCGGACGACTCGCCCCGCCGCCGACGAACACGGCGTCCGGCGCGTCGAGGTCGGTGAGTGCATCAGGTGCCGCCCCGACGGTCACGCGCACCCTCGGCACCCCCAATCGCGCGGCGTTGCGCTCGACGCGCACGGCCCGCTCGGGATCGCGCTCGACGGCGCTCACGCGGCAGCGGTCGTGGACACGCGCCCACTCGATCCCCACCGAGCCCGCGCCGGCACCGACGTCCCACAGGTGCTGGCCGGGACGAGGGGCGAGTCGGGCGAGGGCAGACGCACGCAGGTCGCGCTTCGTCAGCTGGCCGTCGTGCTCGAAGGCGGCGTCCGGGAGACCACCCACCAGCGGGTAGGACGGGCCGTCACCCGCGACCTCGATCGCCAGGACGTGCAGGTCGGCGGCGCGTCCGGTCCACGCGTCGGCCGTGGTGTCGGTGACGTCCTGCTCGTCGGCACCCAGGTGCTCGAGCGCCACGAGGCGGCTGCGACCGAACCCGAGCTCGCGCAGCTGCTCGGCGACCACCGCCGGCACCGAGCCATCGGCCGACAGGACGAGCACGCGGGCGCCAGGCACCAGGTGCCGCGGCAGCTCACGGTGGTCGCGGACGATCGTCGTGGTCTCGGCCGGCCACCCGAGCACGGCCCTGGCCAGCGTCTCCGACGATACGGCGGGCACGACGTCGACGTGCTCGCGTCCCAGCACCTCGACCAACGTCGTCGCGACGCCGTGGAGCAGCGGGTCGCCGGAGGCCAGGACACACACGCGCTCGCCGTCGGCGACGTCGTCGAGGATCGGTCGGATGCTGTCGCGCAACGGCCGGCCCCATGCCACGCGACGCGCGGGGACGTCGACGGGCAGCAGGTCGAGCTGCCGCGGCGAGCCGATCACGACCTCGTGCCGGCGGACGATCTCGAGGGCCGGCGGGGCCAGGCCCTCTGCCCCCACGCCGACGACGAGGACGTGGGGCGTGGACATGCGGGCGAGGCTACCGGCCCCGGGGCGGACGGAGGATTCTGCATTCCGCACGACCGTCCGTGTGGAACGCAGCATCCTTCGTCCGCCCCACCCCCGCTAGGCTGGGCGCGATCAACAGCCTGAGGTGCCTCTCGCGAGGAGAATCAGGGAAGCCGGTGAGAATCCGGCACAGGGCCCGCTGCGGTGACCCGAGCCTGGACTCGGGAAGTCCGAAGACCGGCCTCGGGCTGCCAGCCAGGCGCGACGAGCGGGAGCCCCGAATGCCACAGCAGTACCCCTTCACGGCCGTCGTCGGGTCCGACGACATGGCCCTGGCCCTCCTCCTCACCACGATCGACCCCGCGATCGGCGGCGTCCTCGTGCGAGGCGAGAAGGGCACCGCCAAGTCGACCATCGTGCGCGCGCTGGCCGACGTGCTGCCGCCGATCGACGTCGTCGCCGGCGACCGCTTCTCCTCCGACCCGCGCGACCCGTCGCCGCTGTCGCCCGACGCGCCGTTCGCCGCGGACGCCGGCGTCGAGACGCGCCCCGTGCGGATCGTCGAGCTGCCCGTCGGCGCGACCGAGGACCGCGTGCTCGGCTCGCTGCACCTGCAGAAGGCGCTCGAGGGCGGCCGCGTCGAGTACGAGCCCGGCCTCCTGGCCCGCGCGCATCGCGGCGTGCTCTACGTCGACGAGGTCAACCTGCTGCACGACCACCTGGTCGACGTGCTGCTCGACGCCGCTGCCATGGGTCGCGCCACGATCGAGCGCGACGGCGTCTCGATCGAGCACGCCGCGCGATTCGTGCTCGTCGGCACCATGAACCCCGAGGAGGGCGAGCTGCGCCCGCAGCTCCTCGACCGCTTCGGCCTGACCGTCGAGGTCGCCGCTCCCCGCGAGGCCGACCTGCGGGCCGAGGTCGTGCGTCGGCGGCTGGCGTTCGACGCCGATCCCGTCGCGTTCGGTGAGCGCTGGGCCGCGGCGCAGGACGAGCTGACGACCCGCATCGTCGCCGCACAGGCCGCGCTCCCCGAGGTCGAGCTGACCGACGCCGCGCTCGTGCGCATCGCCGAGGTGTGCGCCGCGTTCGACGTCGACGGCCTGCGCGCCGACATCGTCATGGCCCGCACGGCCGCGGCGAACGCCGCGTGGGAGGGCCGCACCTCGGTCACGACCGACGACCTGCGCGTCGCGGCCCGCCTGGCCCTGCCGCACCGGCGCCGCCGCAACCCGTTCGACGCCCCCGGCATCGACGAGGACCAGCTCGACGACGCGCTCGGCGACGAGCCGCTGGACGACGGTCCCGACGGGCCGGACGACGACCCGGACCGCGGGGGCGGCTCGGATCCTGCGCCCCCGTCCGACGCCGGGCCCGACGACGGAGAGGCTTCGACGAGCCCAGCCGACCACGCCTCAGATGCCACCCCACCCTCGGAACCCGAGCCTGCCGAAGGGTCGCCAGGTCCCTCCAGCGCCTCGACCGTCGCCAGCACGGCCGGCGATCCGTACCGCACGCGCCTGTTCGCCGTGTCCGGCACGGGCGAGGGCGAGGCCGGTCGGCGCTCCCGCGCGGTGACGAGCCGCGGCCGTCGCGTCGGCGCGCGCACCGCCGAGGGCGGCGGCTCCGGCTCGATCGACCTGCTCCAGACGATCCGTGCCGCCGCGCCGCACCAGGCGTCGCGCACACCCGGCGGGGGTGCCGGGCCGTGGGCGGCAGAGCAGCACGACAGCACCCGTCTGAAGCTCCACCGCGACGACCTACGGCTCGCGGTACGTGAGGGCCTGGAGTCCAACCTGGTGCTGTTCTGCGTCGACGCCTCCGGCTCGATGGCCGCGCGGCGCCGCATGGAGCAGGTCAAGACCGCGATCCTGTCGCTGCTGCTCGACGCCTACCAGCGGCGCGACAAGGTCGGTCTGGTCACGTTCCGGGCCGACACGGCCGAGCTCGCGCTGCCGCCGACCGGCTCGGTCGACGTCGCCGCACGACGCCTCGACGAGCTGCCCGCAGGGGGCCGGACGCCGCTGGCGGAGGGGCTCGAGCGCGTGGCCGAGGTGCTGCGCGTCGAGCGCGTGCGCGACCCGCGCCGTCGACCGCTCGTGGTCGTCGTGACCGACGGTCGCGCGACCTCCGGCACCGACGCCCTCGCCCGTTCGCACCGCGCCGCGGGCCTGCTCGCCGACGTCGACACCCTCGTCGTCGACTGCGAGTCCGGTCGCTTCACGATGGGCCTGGCCCGCACGCTCGCCGAGCACCTGCGGGCCGACTACGTCGCCCTCGGCGAGGTCACGGCCGATGCGCTCACTGATGCAGTGGAGGGTCAGGTGGCCCTTCGCGCCCCCATTCGCCAGAGCGAACGGGCGGTACCCCCAGCTCGGGGACCGGAACGAGGAACAGCCTGATGCCGCAGGGACAGCCGCTCGTCGTCCCGCAGGACGGCCTCACCACCCGGCAGCGCCGCAACCGGCCACTGCTCGTCGTCAACACCGGCGACGGCAAGGGCAAGTCGACCGCCGCGTTCGGCCTCGCGCTGCGCGGCTGGAACCAGGGCTGGGACATCGGCGTGTTCCAGTTCGTCAAGTCCGCCAAGTGGCGCATCGGCGAGCAGACGGTGCTCGAGCGCCTCGGCGAGCTGCACGAGCAGACCGGCGAGGGCGGACCCGTCGAGTGGCACAAGATGGGCTCCGGCTGGTCGTGGGCGCGCAAGCCCGGCACCGAGACCGACCACGAGGCCGAGGGCGCCGAGGGCTGGGCCGAGGTCCGGCGTCGCCTCGCCGAGGAGCGTCACGACCTCTACGTGCTCGACGAGTTCACCTACGTCATCGAGCGCGGCTGGGTCGACGCCGACGAAGTCGTCGAGACCCTGCGCGACCGCCCCGGGCACCAGCACGTCGTCGTCACCGGCCGCCGCGCCCACCCGGCCCTGCTCGAGGTCGCCGACCTGGTGACCGAGATGCAGCACGTCAAGCACCCCTTCGACCGCGGTCAGAAGGGTCAGAGGGGCATCGAGTGGTGACGGTGCCTGATCGCCGCCCAGGGCCCGGCACCCCTGCCGATCGCCGCCCAGGGCCCGGCACCGGTCCTGATCGCCGCCCAGGGCCCGGCACCCCTGCCGGGGCCAGGGCTGCCGCCCTGCGCCTGGTCGTCGCCGCGCCGGCGTCCGGCCACGGCAAGACGACGGTCGCGACGGGGCTCATGGCGGCGCTGGCCGACGCCGGGCACGTCGTGTCCGGGCACAAGGTCGGTCCGGACTACATCGATCCCGGTTACCACGCGCTCGCCACCGGCCGTCCCGGGCGCAACCTCGACCCGCACCTCGTCGGCGTCGAGCGCATCGCTCCCCTGCTGCGGCACGGCATCGAGGCCGGCCGGCCCGAGGGCGCCCGTGAGTCGATCGCGGTCGTCGAGGGCGTCATGGGCCTGTTCGACGGCAAGATCGGGGGCGACGGATTCGCCTCGACCGCGCACGTCGCCCGGCTCACGCAGAGTCCGGTGGTGCTGGTCGTCGACATCGGCTCGGCGTCGCGCACGATCGGTGCCGTCGTGCGCGGCCTCGCGACCTTCGACGAGTCGGTCCACGTCGCCGGCGTCATCCTGAACAAGAGCGGCTCGCAGCGGCACGCCGACGAGGTCCGCCGCTCCGTCGAGGCCGTCGGGATCCCCGTGCTCGGCGTGCTCGCCCGCGACGACGGGATCGTCGCGCCCTCGCGCCACCTCGGGCTGGTCCCGGCCGCCGAGCGCGACGACGCCGCTGCGGCCCTGCGACGGCTGAGCGAGCGCATCGCCGAGCGCGTCGACCTGGCGGCGGTCGCCGAGATCGCGCGCTCCGCCCCGCCGCTCGGCGTCGAGGCCTGGGACCCGCGTGCGGCCATCGGTGGCACGATCGAGATCGACGCGGCGGACCGACCGGTCGTGGCCGTCGCCGGCGGTCGCGCGTTCACGTTCCGCTACGCCGAGACGACCGAGCTGCTCGAGGCCGCGGGCTGCCGGGTCGCGACGTTCGACCCCCTGACCGATCACGCCCTGCCACCCGGCACGCGCGGCATCTACCTGGGCGGCGGCTTCCCCGAGGTCCACGCCGCGGGGCTCGGCGCCAACGCGCCGCTGCGCCACGAGCTGCGCCAGGCCATCGGTGACGGCGTGCCGGTCGTCGCCGAGTGCGCCGGTCTGCTCTACCTGTGCCGCAGCCTCGACGGAGCCCCGATGGTGGGTGCGGTCGAGGCCGACGCCGTCATGGCGCCTCGGCTGACGCTCGCCTACCGGCACGCGTCCACGACGCACGACTCGCTGCTGGGTCCCGCGGGCAGCGCCGCGACGGGCCACGAGTTCCACCGCACCATCACGACGCCCCGTGCCGGCGACCACCCGGGCTGGTCGTTCGGCGACCACGGCGTCGAGGGCTACGCGACCTCGACGCTGCACGCTTCCTACCTGCACACGCACTGGGCGGGTCAGCCGCACCTGGCGAGCGCGTTCGCCGACGCCGTCCACGCCTCCACCACGTCCACCACCTTCCCCCCACCCCCCGCTGAGTGGGACGTTTCCGGGCGCTCGCGGGCGATTCTCGCCCGGGATCGTCACACTCAGGGGGGTGGGGGGCTGCGGTGGCACGGGGACGCCGAGCTCGAGGCGGGGCTCGTCGACCTCGCGGTCAACGTGAGCCACGAGCCGCGACCGGCCTGGTTGACCGACGCCTTGCGCTCCTCGCTCGACGACGCGTCCGCCTACCCGGACCCGCGGGCCGCCGAGGCGTCCGTCGCGCTGCGCCACGCCCGTCCCGCCGGCGAGGTGCTCGCGACCGCCGGGGCCGCCGAGGCGTTCGGCCTCCTCGCGCGGCTGCGCCCCTGGCGCCGCCCCGTCGTGGTGCACCCGCAGTTCACCGAGCCCGACGTCGCCCTGACCACCGCCGGGCACACGCCCGAGCACGTGCTGCTCGACGCCGACCACGGCTTCAGGCTCGACCCCGCGCGGGTGCCCGAGGACGCCGACCTCGTGGTGGTCGGCAACCCGACCAACCCCACCGGCGTGCTGCACCCCGCCGCGACCCTGCGGGCCCTCGTCCGTCCTGGTCGCCTGCTCGTGGTCGACGAGGCGTTCATGGACGGCGTGCCGGGCGAGCCGCAGTCGCTCGCCGCCTGGCGGGTGCCGGGACTCGTGGTCGTGCGCAGCCTGACCAAGCTCTGGGCCATCCCCGGCGTGCGCGCGGGCTACCTGCTGGCTCCCTCGGACGTCGTGGCCGACCTGCGCGCGCTCCAGACCCCCTGGTCGGTCAGTGCGGCCGCGATCGCCGCCCTCACGGCCTGCACCACGAGCGAGGCCCTCGCGGAGGCCGCAGCCCGCGGTGGACGCATCGCGCGTGACCGTCACACCCTCGTCGAGGGTCTGGCCGAGGTCGGTGTGCCCGTCGTCCAGCACTCGGCGGCGCCGTTCGTCCTCGCCCGACCCGGGGTCGGCACCCACGCCGCGCTGCGGGAGGTGGGCTTCGCGACGCGGCGAGCCGACACGTTCCCCGGTCTCGACGACTCGTGGCTGCGGCTGGCGGTGCGCTCGCCTCACGTCACGCGGCAGCTGCTCGGCGCCCTGCGTCTCGTCCGCGGCCGCACGGGGGTCGAGGCATGAGCGACTACTCCGTCGACGTCTCCGGACGCCACGCCCTCGTGATCGGCGGAGGCAGCCGCGCGGCCTCCGAGGCCAGCGCGCTGCTGGCCGCCGGCGCCTCGGTCACCGTCGTGGCCCCCGAGCTGACGGCGAGCCTCGCCGACCTGGTCGAGCGCGGGCTGCTCGGCTGGCGTCGTCGCGACGTGCTGCCCGAGGACCTCGACGCCGACCTGGTCGTCCGGGCCGGCGACAGGCACCCGGCAGGGGCGCCGAGCCCTGGGCGGCAGACAGGCACGGCAGGGGCGCCGGGCCCTGGGCGGCAGACAGGCACGGCAGGGGTGCCGGGCCCTGGGCGGCGAATTGGCACAGTGACGTTGGTCGGGGCCGGTCCCGGTGACCCCGGCCTGATCACCGTCGCGGGCCTCGAGGCCCTGCACGCGGCGGACGTCGTGGTGACGGACCGGCTGGTCCCCCACGCCCACCTGCGCGACCTGCCGCGGGAGACCCTCGTGATCGACGTCGCGAAGATCCCGGGTGGTCGCAGCACGCCGCAGGAGGAGATCAACCGCCTGCTCGTCGAGCACGCGCGCGCCGGGCGGTCGGTCGTGCGGCTCAAGGGCGGCGACGGCTTCGTGTTCGGCCGCGGCGGCGAGGAGGTCGCCGCGTGTGCCGCGGCACAGGTCCCGACCCGGGTGGTCCCGGGCGTCACGTCGTC
>JALRCA010000091.1 GCA_023257515.1 Aeromicrobium sp. | reverse complement strand
GGCGTCCGTGCAGGGTCCCGAGCCGCAGCCCCGCCAGCGGACCCGCCGCGAGCTCCTCGTGCAGGTCCACCAGCGACCGGGTCGGCGGGCCCTCGAGGTCCGCCTTCTCGCCCGCCTCCTTCTCCCCGTCGCCGATGCGCGAGACCACGACGTACGCCTGACGACCGTCGGCGACCTCCTCGCGCACCCGGTCCCACGCCCGGGCGAGCCAGTCGGGGCGTTCGGCGGCCGGGACGACGGTGGTCTGGATCGGCTGGCGACCACCCGGCAGCTCGCTGAGGGTGGACGTCTCGAGGTCGCCGAACACGGTCATGGCGATCGTGCGCGGGATCGGGGTCGCGGTCATGACCAACACGTGCGGCTTGGTGTCGTAGCGGTCGACGAGCACGGCACGCTGCTCGACGCCGAAGCGGTGCTGCTCGTCGACGACGAGCAGGCCGAGCTCGGCAAGCTGGACGGTCTCCTGCAGCACCGCGTGGGTGCCGACGACGATGCCGGCCGCACCTGATGCGGCGTCGAGGAGCGCCTCCTTGCGGGCCTTGGCGCCCATCGAGCCGGTCAGCAGCCGAACCCGGGTGCCCTCCGCGGCTCCCCCGAGCATGCCGCCCTCGGCGAGCGCCCCCAGCATGGCCGTGATGCCCCGGTGGTGCTGGGCGGCCAGCACCTCGGTGGGCGCCAGCAGCACCGCCTGCGCGCCGTCGTCGACGACCTGGAGCATCGCCAGCAGCGCGACGACGGTCTTGCCCGAGCCGACCTCGCCCTGCAGCAGCCGGTGCATCGGCACGGGGCGACCGAGATCGGCCGCGACGGCCCGCTCGACTTCGCGCTGGCCGGCCGTGAGCTCGAACGGGAGGCGCTCGACGAACCGGTCGCGCAGACCTCCGGCCACGGGCTCACGGGGCACGGCGGCGTGCTGCTCGAGGTCTCGGCGGCGCTGGGCGAAGATCGTCTGCAGCACGAACGCCTCCTCGAACCGGAAGCGGTCGCGGGCTCGTTGCCAGTCCGAGGCGGCCCGCGGACGGTGCACTCCCATGAACGCCGACCGGGCGTCGAGCAGACCCTGCTGCTCCCGCACCTCGGCGGGCAGGACGTCGGGCACGTCGTCGAGCAGGTCGAGCACGAGCTCGATGGTGTTGGCGATGCGCCACGAGGGCAGCCGCGACGTCGCCGGGTAGATCGGGATGAGGCCACGTGTGATGCGGTTGTCCGAGGGATCGTCCGCGTCGTCGATGACCTCGTGGTCGGGGTGCGTCAGCTGGAGCTGGCCGCGGAACACGCCGACCTCGCCGGCGAAGAGCCCGAACGTGCCGGGCGTGAGCTTCTTCTCGAGCCAGGCCTGCTGGAAGAACGTGAGCGAGATCCGTCCCGTGCCGTCGGTGACGACGACCTCGGTGCGCGTGCGCCGCTTGCGCGGGTTCTGACCACCGAACGTCGAGGTCCGGGTCGAGACGACCCGAGCGAGGATCGTGACGTGCTGACCCGGCTGCAGCCGCGAGAGGTCCGTGAGCCGTCCGAGCTCGGCGTAGCGCCGTGGGTAGTGCCGCAGCAGGTCGTCGACGGTCTCGAGGCCGAGTCCCTGCTCCAGGGCCTTGGCCGTCTTGTCGCCCACCACGCCGCGCAGGCGCGTCGTCAGGTCGACCATCACTCGACCGCGACGAACAACGGGTAGTGCTCCTGGCGACCGTCGATGACCTCGACGTCGACGTCGACGCGGTGGTCCCGCAGCCGGGCGGACAGGGCGTCGGCCATGCCCTCGGCCGCCCCTTCGCCGACCACGAGGGTGACGAGCTCCGAGCTCGGGGTCAGGAGCCGCTCCAGCACGTCGCCGGCGACCTCGACCAGGTCGTGACCCACGACGGCGAAGTCGCCGGACAGCACGCCGAGCACGTCGCCGGCCTCGCACGGTCCGGCCATCGTGATCCCCGGCTCGGTGGCGATCGTGACGGCGCCGTGCTTGGCGTGCGCGGCCGCGCTCGACATCGCGACGACGTCGTCGTCGAAGGCGCGGCCGGGGTCGTGGACCGCCAGCGCAGCGAGTCCCTGGACCTGGGCGTGCGTCGGGATGACGGCGACGCGGACGTCGTCGCGCCTCAGCTCCGAGGCGGCCGCCTCGAACAGGCCGACGTGACGCGCCGCGTTGGGGAGCACCACGATCTCCTGGGCGTTGGCCGCACGCAGCGCGGCCCCCACGGCGTCGACGGTCAACGGTTCGTGTCGCGAGAACTCCAGCACGTGGGCGCCGGCCTCGGCGCACAGCGCGGTGAGCCCGCTGCCCGTGGTGGCCGCCACGACGACGCGCTCGCGCCGCGGCTCCCTCTGCCGGGCGATCTGGTCGGCGAAGTGGGTGACGGCGATGCGGTACGGCCGGCCCGCGTCGAGTCCGGCCTCGATCGCGGCACCGACGTCGTCGACGTGCACGTGGACGTTCCACAGGCGCTCGCCGCCCACGACGACGAGCGAGTCGCCGAGTCCGGACAGCGAGCGACGCAGCGGGGCGATGGCGTCGTCGTCTGCTTCCAGCAGGTACATGACCTCGTAGGCCGGACCTCCCTCGACGAGGTCGTCACCACCCGCGACCGGCACCGGGACGAGCGTCGCCGTGGGGGTGGGGGCACGGCCCGTGAGCGCCTGCTCGGTGGTGTCGAGCAGCACGACGAGGGCACGGCCACCGGCGTCGACGACCCCGGCACGGGCCAGCCGTTCGAGCTGCTGGGGCGTGCGCAGGAGGGCCGAGCGCGCCGCGGCCGCAGCGCGGGCGAACGCGGTGCGCCCGTCGACGCCCTCGTCGCGGGCCTGCTCGGCACCCTGGGCGGCGGCCCGTGCGACGGTCAGGATCGTGCCCTCGACCGGATCGCCCACCGCGTCGTCGGCCGCCCTCGAGGCCGCGCGGAACGCGCTCGCCACCGCCGCTGCGTCGACGGGTGCCTCGAGGTCGAGGTCGCGGAAGCACGCCCGTACGAGCTGGGAGCAGATGACGCCGGTGTTGCCCTTGGCATTGACCAGCAGGGCCGTCGTGTAGGCCCGGACGAGCTCGGCGAGCCCCGCCTCCTGCGGCAACGCGTCGAGGGCGGACGCACCGGCGGCGAACGTCAGGTAGGCGTTGGTCCCCGTGTCGGCGTCGGGCACGGGGAACACGTTGAGCGCGTCGATCTCGGCACGGGCCGACGACAGGGTCTGCGCGCACGCACGGGTCCAGGCACGGAACGCGGTGGCATCCAGGTGCAGGACCATGGTGGGAGGGTATCGGTCCGGACCCGCACAACCGCTGGACCCTGCGCACGACGGACGAGCCGGACCGGATTGGCTCGCGCGCCACCACATCGGCTATCCTTGAGCGGTTGCCTGTGCGTCGGCGGTTCGCCGACGCCGCAGCACGAGAGCTCAAGCACATCAACACCCACGTACGCACGTACGAAGATCCTCAGGAGTGGTCACCGTGGCAGCGGTCTGTGACGTCTGCAGCAAGGGACCGGGCTTCGGCCACAACGTCTCGCACTCGCACCGACGCACGAAGCGTCGTTTCGACCCGAACATCCAGCGCGTCCGTGCCGTCGTCGACGGCACGCCCAAGCGCCTCAACGTCTGCACCTCGTGCCTGAAGGCGGGCAAGGTCTCGCGCTGACCGCGCTAGAGTCCGGCTCGTGACGAACCACGCAGCGGACTCCCCACGCGTCCACGCCTTCGGCGACGACGCACTCGGCGACCTCGACGCAGTCGGGGTCGCCGAAGCCATTTCTGCCGGGACCATCTCCGCCCGCGAGGCCGCCGAGGCGGCCTACGCACGGGCCGAGCGGGTCGACCCGCACCTCAACGCCGTCGTGCTGCTCGACACCGAGCGGGCCCTCGCCACCGCCGACGCGCCGCGTCCCGGGCGGCTCTCGGGCGTCCCCACGTTCGTCAAGGACAACACCGACGTCGCGGGCCTCCCGACGCGCGAGGGCTCGCTCGCGGTGCCCGACGTGCCCCGCACCGCCGACGCGGAGTTCACCACACAGCTCCGCTCGACCGGCATGGTGTTCCTGGGCAAGTCGACGATGCCGGAGTTCGGCTGGAGCGCGAGCACCGAGTTCGCCACGCTGCCGCCGACCCGCAACCCGTGGAACCCGGAGTTCTCCAGCGGCGCCTCGTCGGGCGGTTCGGCCGCCCTCGTCGCCGCCGGGGTCGTGCCGATCGCGCACGCCAACGACGGCGGGGGCTCGATCCGCATCCCCGCCGCCGCGTGCGGTCTGGTCGGGCTGAAGCCCACCCGCGGCCGCGTCGCCCTAGCCGCCGAGTCCCACGACATGCCCGTCGACGTCATCAGCAACGGCGTGGTGACCCGCACGGTCCGCGACACGGCCCACTTCCTGCGCGCCGCCGAGGAGCACCGACCGGCCCCGGGGCTACCGCCCGTCGGCCTCGTCGAGGGCCCGTCCGACCGACGCCTGCGCATCGGCCTGGTGCTCGACTCCATCACCGACACCCCCACCGACCCCGAGACGCGGTCCGCGGTGCTCGACGTGGCGCGCGACCTCGAGAAGCTGGGCCACGAGGTCGTCGAGGTCGACGTCCCGGCCGACCAGGCGTTCGTCGAGGCGTTCACCCACTACTGGGCGATGCTCGCGTTCTCGATGCACCGTTTCGGCAAGCGGCTCGTGCACCCGGACTTCGACCCCAGGCTCACCGATCCGCTCACGCAGTACCTGTCGCGGCGGTTCGTGCGCCAGGCCTGGCGCACGCCCCGTGCGATCTGGACCCTGAAGCGCTCCGAGGCGCTGTACCGCGAGACCTTCGCGGCGCAGGGCATCGACCTGGGTCTGTCCCCCACCCTCGCCCACACCACGCCGCGGCTGGGGTACCTGTCGCCCAACGAGCCCTTCCCTGACATGTTCGACCGGCTCGTGCGCTACGCGGCGTTCACGCCGGTCAACAACGCGACCGGGTCACCCGCGATCTCGCTGCCCCTCGGGCGCACCTCGACCGACCTGCCGATCGGGGTCCACCTGATGGCGCGTCACGGTGACGAGCGAACCCTGCTCGAGGTCGCCTACGAGCTCGAGGCGGAGCGCCCCTTCGCCCGGATCCAGGACTGACGGCCGGCGGGCTCGCGCGTCTCAGCCCCAGTGGCGGTGCCCCGGCGAGCCCTCGTGAGGCTCACCGTCGACCAGCACGCCGGGCGACTCCTCACCGGTGGGGTCACGGACGACGCCGACGGCCCGCCAGCCCGACGGCAGGTCGCTCTGTGAGCTGAACGTCGCGGCCAGGGCGAAGTCCTCTCCCCCGGTCAGCACGAAGTCGAGTCCGTCGCCCCCGAGGGCCTCGGCCACCGTGGCGACGGGCTCGGGGACGACGAGGGTCGTGGAGTCGATCTCGACGACCACGCCGCTCGACGCCGCGAGGTGGCCGAGATCGGCGACGAGGCCGTCACTCACGTCGATCATCGCGGTGGCGCCGGCGTGCGCCGCCTGCGGCCCGGCGGCGTAGGGCGGCGAGGGGACGCGGTGGGCGTCGACGGCCAGCCGTGGCGACCGGAACCCCCTGCTCAACGCGGCGAGTCCCGCACCGGCGAGCCCCAGCGTGCCTGCGACGGCCACGACGTCACCGGGCAGTGCGCCCGCCCTCGTGACCGGCCGGATCGCGTCACCGATCGCGGTGACCGCCACGACGATCGAGTCGGCCTCGGTCATGTCGCCGCCGGCGACGGTGGCGCCGACCTTGGCGCACTCCTCGGCGAAGCCACGGGCGAGATCGCGCACCCACGACGTCGCGAGGTCCCCCGGCACGCCGAGTCCGACGGTCAGGGCCGTCGCGACCCCGCCCATGGCGTTGATGTCGGACAGGTTCGCAGCCGCCGCCTTGCGCCCCACGTCGTGGGCCGTGGACCAGTCGCGGCGGAAGTGACGACCCTCGACGAGCAGGTCGGTCGACACGACCACGGCACCGTGGCGCGCCGCGACGTGCGCCGCGTCGTCGCCCGGCCCGAGCAGGACGGCGCTGGTCGGCGCGAGCTCGGCGCGCACGACGTCGATGAGACCGAACTCCCCCTCGTCCCGCACTCGTCGCTCGGTCCCGCCCGATCCGGTCTGCCCCGGCCCTGCCCGCCCCGTCGTCTGCACACGCACAGTCTGGCGCATCCGCGTCCGTCAGCGGCCGACCCCGTCGGCCGGTGGACGATCCACTACGCTGTGCGGGTTCCGTACCCGAAGGAGTTCTCGATGACCGTGCAGGCGTACGTCCTGGTCCAGACCGAGGTCGGCAAGGCCGCCGAGGTCGCTCGCGCGATCGCCGCGATCGACGGGGTCCTGCAGTCCGAGGACGTCACGGGCCCCTACGACGTCATCGTCAAGGCCGAGGGCCCGAGCGTCGACCAGCTCGGTGCGCTCGTGGTCTCGAGCATCCAGGGCGTCCCGGGCATCACGCGCACGCTCACGTGCCCCATCGTGTCCCTCTGAGGGCCCTCGCCCTCCTGCTGGCACCGCTCACGCTGACGACGGGAGCCTGCTCCGGCGTGCACGTCGACGCCTACCCGACGGAGCCGGGAACCACCACCGACTGCAGCGCCCTGCTGCACGACCTGCCGCACCGGCTGGCCGGGCTCGACGCCCGGCGCGTGGACGACGACCTGGCGGGTGCGTGGGGCGACCCGGCGGTCGTGCTGCGCTGTGGGGTCGAACGGTCGTCGCGAGGGGACTGCAGGACCGTGGCGGCGCAGACCTGGCGGGTGACCCCGACGAGCGACGGCACGGCCTACCTCTCGACCGGTCGGCGGTTCGCGGTCAGCGTCGAGGTCCCCTCGGACCACCGGCCCTCCGCCGTGCTCGCGGCCCTCGTCCCCGTGCTCGACAAGCACGACCCCGGCCACCCCGAACCCTGCTGAGCGCTCGGACGTCGGCGGTCAGCGCAGCCCGAGCGGACGGTCGAGGGCCAGCGCGAGCAGGTGCTCGACGAGCTCGGGATAGCCGACACCGGTCGCCTCCCACAGCACCGGGAACATCGACGTCGCCGTGAAGCCGGGCATGGTGTTGATCTCGTTGATGACGAGACCGTCGTCGGTCAGGAAGAAGTCGACACGCGCCAGACCCTCGGCCCCGATGGCACGGAACGCCTGCAGGGCGTAGGTGCGGACCTGGTCCACGACCGACGCCGGCACGTCCGCCGGGACGATGTTGCTCGCCGAGCCGTCGAGGTACTTCTGCTCGAAGTCGTAGAACTCGTGGGCGTCGCCGCTCTGGACGACCTCTCCCACGAGGCTCGCCACGATCGAGCCGTCGGGCTGCTCGAGGACGCCGACCTCGATCTCGCGCTTGCCGCGAGCGGCGGCCTCGACGACGACCTTCGGATCGAAGTCGGCGGCCTTGGCGATGGCCGGCTCGAGCTCCTCCTCGGTCGAGACCATGATGACCCCGGAGCTGGAGCCCGCCCGGGCCGGCTTGACGAACACCGGGAGGCCGAGCGCACTGACACGGGCGAGGGTGCGCTCGCGCTCTCGCTCGAGCTGGCCCGGACGGATCGTGACGTAGGGCAGCTGAGGCAGCCCGCCTGCCGAGAACAGGGCCTTGGTGAACGGCTTGTCCATGCCCGCCGCGCTCGCGAGGACGCCGGCACCGACGTAGCGGACGCCGGCCATCTCGAACAGACCCTGGATCGTGCCGTCCTCGCCGAACGGACCGTGCAGGAGCGGCAGCGCCGCGTCGAACGAGGCGAGCTCGTCCCAGGAGAAGGTGGGCAGCGAGTCGTCGACGGACGGCAGGCTGCCGGGGGCCGCCGGGGCGAGCGGCAGGGACTCCTTCACCCACCGGCCGTCGGCCGTGATGCCGACCGGGACGACGTCGTACCGCTCGTGGTCGACGACGTCGATGACGTTGCGCGCCGTCTGGCACGAGACGCCGTGCTCACTGGAACGGCCGCCGAAGACGACGGCGATGCGGGGTCTGCGCGCCCCGGATGTGGTCGGACTCATTGCGGAGCACTCTAGCGACCGGGGCACAATGGCCCCATGCCCGGACACGACTTGTCACCCTCGACCATCGCCGTCGCCTCGGGCCGTCCTGATCGCACTCCCGGGTCGCCGCTCAACGCGCCGATCACCCTGGCGAGCGCGCTCGTGCCCGGGGGGGCATCCGAGTACGGTCGGCACGGCAATCCCGCCTGGCAGGCGTTCGAGCAGGTGCTCGGCGACCTCGAGGGCGGGCTGGCGCTCGCGTTCTCGTCCGGGGTCGCTGCCACCACCGCGGTGTTCGACCTCGTGCCGGCCAAGGCCGCCGTCGTCGCGCCGCAGCACGCCTACTCCGGCACGCTGACCCAGCTGCGCGAACGAGCGCGGCGCGGCCTGATCGACCTGCGTCTGGTCGACGTCACGGACACCAGGGCCGTCATCGACGCGAGCGACGACGCCGCCCTCGTGTGGCTGGAGTCCCCCACCAACCCGATGCTCGACGTCGCCGACGTCGAGGCCATCGCCCAGGCCGCGGCGCGCGCCGGCACCGCGGTGGCGGTCGACAACACCTTCGCCACTCCGTTGCGCCAGCGTCCCCTCGACCTCGGCGCCGACTTCGTCGTGCACTCGGCGTCGAAGCTCATCTCGGGCCACAGTGACGTCGTGCTCGGCGCGGTCGTGACCAACGCACGCCGCGCCCACCGGGCGATCGAGGCCCGGCGCAGCAACCTGGGTGCGATCCCGGGGGCCATGGAGTGCTGGCTCGCGGCCCGGGGCCTGCGCACCCTCCACGTGCGTCTCGACCGCGCCGAGTCGAACGCGCGCGAGCTCGCGCAGCGGCTCCAGGGCACGCGCGCCGTGGAGCGCGTCCGCTACCCCGGGTTCGGCACGATCGTGTCGTTCGAGGTCGCGGGCGGTCCCGAGGTCGCGCAGAAGATCACCGAGACGAGCGAGATCATCACGTACGCCACCAGCCTCGGCGGCGTCGAGTCCACGTGGGAACGCCGCCGCCGCCACGAGGCCGAGCCGGTCGAGGTCCCCGAGAACCTGATCCGGCTCTCGGTCGGCATCGAGGACGTCGAGGACCTCTGGTACGACGTGGATCGCTGCCTGCGCGCCTTCTGAGGCGTCAGCGGGCCCGGCTCACGAGACCTCCGACTTGGCCTCGCGCGAGATCATCGCCTTGACGAGCTGCTCCGGGTTCATCTCGCCGGCGATGAGCGCCGCGACGTGCTCGACGATCGGCATGTCGACGCCGTGCAGCTTGGCCAGCTCGCTGACGGACTGACAGGACTTGACGCCCTCGGCGACCTGCTTCGTCTGCGCCGCGATCTCGTCGACGCTCATGCCCAGGCCGAGCTTCTCGCCGAACGTGCGGTTGCGTGACAGGGGCGAGGAGCACGTGGCGACCAGGTCGCCCATGCCGGCGAGTCCGGCGATCGTGCGCGGGTCGGCACCCATGGCCGCGCCGAGGCGGGCGGTCTCGGCCAGTCCGCGGGTGATGACCGACGCCTTGCTGTTGTCGCCGAACCCCAGACCGACACAGACCCCGACGGCGAGACCGATGATGTTCTTGGTCGTGCCACCGAGCTCGCAGCCGACCACGTCGGTCACGGTGTAGGGACGGAAGGCGGTGGTGTGGCACAGCTGCTGCAGCTGCTCGGCGACGCCCTGGTCGGCGCACGCGACGACGCTGGCAGCGGGCTCGCGCGACGCGATCTCCTTGGCCAGGTTGGGGCCGCTGACGACCGCGATGCGTTCGGGACCGGCGCCCGTCAGCTCGGCGATGACCTCGCTCATGCGCTTGTGCGTGCCGAGCTCGACCCCCTTCATGAGGCTGACGAGGATTGCCTGCTCGGGCACGTGCTCGGCCCACGACTCGAGATTGGAGCGCAGCTGCTGGGACGGGACCGCCAGGACCACGACGTCGGCCCCCTCGAGGGCCTCGGCGGGGTCGTGGGTGGCGCGGATCGCGTGCGGCAGCTCGATGTCCGGCAGGTAGTCGACGTTGCGGTGCTCGGCGTTGATCGCGTCGCAGAGCTCCTGGCGTCGGCCCCAGATGCGGACGTCGTTGCCCGCGTCGGCCAGCACGAGGGCGAACGCCGTCCCCCACGAGCCGGCCCCCATCACGGTCGTCCTCGCCATTCAGCCCTCCTGGTAGTGCGTGCGGTGCTTGAGCGTGTGCACGTCGATGCGCGGGCCGGTCGGCCGTTCGCCGCGGATCTCGACGAGCATGTCGGTGAGGGTATCCATGAGGCGGTTCGTGGCCTCGCGCAGCACGGCCTCCGTGAGGGGCTTGTCCCGTAGGTCGGACAGGTCGACGGGGTCGCCGATCCGCACGTGGATGGTCTTGCGTGGGAAGAACCTGGGGACCTTGGTGTAGGGCCAGAGGATCTGCTGCGCGCCCCACTGCGCCATCGGCACGAGCGGGGCACCGGTCGCAAGGGCCACGCGGACCGCACCCGTCCGGCCCGTCATGGGCCAGGCCTGAGGGTCACGGGTGATGGTGCCCTCGGGGTAGATCGTCACGGCCTTGCCGTCCAGCACGGCCTGCTCGGCGGCACGCAACGACTGGGCCGCGCCCGCCGACCCCCGGTAGACCGGGATCTGCTCGGCGTTCGTGACGATGGGCCCGATGACCCGGACGTCGAACAGCGTGTCCTTGGCCAGGAAGCGGGGCACCACCCCGTTGTCGACCATGAAGTGCGAGATGAACAACGGGTCCAGGTGCGAGACGTGGTTGGGCGCCAGCACGAACCCGCCCTGCGGCAGCTTCTCGGCCCCACGCCAGTCGCGCCGCATCAGCACCATGAACAACGGACGCAGGATGCGCACGACCCATCGTGTCGCGCGGGGCATGGACGGGTACTGCATGTCTGCGACCCTATTCCTTCACCACGCTGCCGTGCGTCACCCGGGCCGGGCGACGGCTCGACGTGCCGACACCGGTGGGGCGCCGTAGCGTCCTTGACGTGCCTTCCCACGATCCCGATCTCGCACCTCACGTCATCGTGCTGTTCGGCGCCCGCGGCGACCTGGCCCGGCGCAAGCTGTACCCCGGTCTCTACCGACTCGACGCCGCCGGTCACCTGCCCGAGGAGTACCGCGTCATCGGATCGGGACGGCACTCACCCGAGAGCGTCGACGCGTTCCGCGACGACGTGCGGGAAGCGTTGGCCAAGACCGTCGACGAGCTCGACGACGCGGTGGCCGAGCGGCTCCTGGAGCGACTCGACTTCTGCGCCTCCGACGCCGACGACGGTCAGGAGCTGGCCGACGCGGTCGAGGCGGCCGCGTCCCAGCTGGGCGAGGACACCCGCCGCCTCGTCTACCTCTCGGTGCCGCCGGCCGCGATGGAGCCCATGATCGGCATGCTCGGCAGGACCGGGATCGCCGACGGCGCCCGCATCGTGCTCGAGAAGCCGTTCGGCACCGACCTGGAGTCGGCGCGCTCGCTGCAGTCCGCGCTCGACGAGGTCACCGACGAGGAGCACGTCTTCCGCATCGACCACTTCCTGGGCAAGGAGGCCGTCCAGAACATCCTTGCGCTGCGGTTCGCGAACGGCCTGCTCGAGCCGGCGTGGCACCGCACCCACGTCGAGTCGGTGCAGATCGACGTCCCCGAGACGTTGCGGATGGAGGGTCGGGGCAGCTTCTACGAGGCCACCGGCTGCCTGCGCGACATGGTCTCGACCCACCTGTTCCAGGTGCTCGGCTTCGTCGCGCTCGAGCCTCCCGTGGTCTTCGACGCCGAGTCCCTGCGTCACGAGAAGTCCAAGGTCTTCCAGGCGGTCAGGCCGATCGACACCGACCGCGTGGTCCTCGGGCAGTACGACGGCTACCGCGACGAGGACGACGTCGACCCCGACTCCGACGTCGAGACCTTCGTGGCGCTCGAGGTCCGCGTCGACACCGACCGGTGGCAGGGGGTGCCGTTCGTGCTCCGCACCGGCAAGGCGCTCGCGGAGACCCGGCGCACGGTGACGCTGCGGTTCCGCCAGCCGCCCGAGAGCCGCTTTCCGGACCGGCCCGGACCGGACGAGCTCGTGCTGGAGCTCGGGGACTCGCCCGAGGTCACGGTGGACCTGAGCGCCAAGCGTCCCGGACCGGCCTTCGACCTGGTCCCCGCCCACCTGCGACTCAACCTCGCCGAGGACGATCCCGACGACCAGCCGCTCGAGGCCTACGAGCGACTGCTGCTCGACGTCATGCACGGCGACCACATGCTGTTCACCCGCGCCGACGAGGTGGAGCGTCTGTGGGAGCTGTGCGACCCGGTCCTGGCCGCGGACCTCGACGTCGAGTCCTACGAGCCCGGTTCGTGGGGACCGGAGGCCGCGATCGACCTGGCACCCGGCGGCTGGCGGCTGCCGGAGGACGCGTGAGCGACCTGCTCCCCATCGCCGACCACGGGCTGGTCGGCGACCTGCGCACGGCCGCGGTGGTGGGCGTCGACGGCACGATCGGCTGGTTCTGTCCGGGTCGCTTCGACGCCCCGAGCGTCTTCGCGTCGATCCTGGACGCCGAGCGCGGCGGGTCGTGGACGATCACCCCCGACGAGGAGCCGCGCAGCCGACGCCAGTTCTACCTGCCCGACTCGGCCGTCCTCGTGACGCGGTTCCATGGCGACGCAGGCGCGGCCGAGGTGCACGACCTGATGCCGATCCTGCGCCCGCACGACGCCGACCACCGGCAACGTCTGGTGCGCCGGATCCGCGCGGTCCGCGGCACCGTCCGGCTCGGCACCCGCATCGACGTGCGTCCCGACTACGGGCGCACGGGCGTCGAGGTCGAGGAGGTCGACGGTGCGCTGCTGCTGACGGGTGACGGCGTCCGGCTCGGCCTGTCGGCCGACGTCGCGCTCGAGGTCCACGAGGGCGTCGTGACGGCCGACCTCGACCTCGCGGACGGCGAGACGGCGACGTTCGTCCTCGAGGTGC
>JALRCA010000014.1 GCA_023257515.1 Aeromicrobium sp. | reverse complement strand
AGGCCTCGAACGACCAGCTCGAGAAGATCCTCAGCTACATCCAGATCGGCAAGGAGGGCGGCGCGAAGCTGCTCACGGGCGGCGAGCGCGTCGACCTCGGCGGCGACCTCTCGGGCGGCTACTACGTGGCGCCGACGATCTTCCAGGGCCACAACAAGATGCGGATCTTCCAGGAGGAGATCTTCGGCCCGGTCGTGTCCGTGACCGGCTTCGACGGCTACGACGACGCGATGTCGATCGCGAACGACACGCTCTACGGCCTCGGCGCCGGCGTGTGGTCGCGCGACACCAACACGGCGTACCGGGCAGGCCGTGACATCCAGGCCGGCCGGGTGTGGACGAACTGCTACCACGCGTACCCGGCGCACGCGGCCTTCGGCGGGTACAAGTCCTCGGGCATCGGGCGTGAGAACCACTCGATGATGCTGGACCACTACCAGCAGACGAAGAACCTGCTCGTGTCGTACTCGCAGAACGCCCAGGGCTTCTTCTGAGCCGACGACGTGGGTGAGCGGCCCGCCCGGTCCACGGCGACGCCCGTGGCCCGGGCGGGCCGGTCCGCCCCGACGAGAAGGAGGTCGCCATGACGGTCGATCGGGTCGCGATGACGAGCGACGCGGCGGACCTGCTGCGTGAGCTGCGCAGCACGCACGGCCAGCCGCTCATGTTCCACCAGTCCGGCGGGTGCTGCGACGGGTCCGCACCCATGTGCTACACGCAGGGGATGTTCCTCACCGGCGCGGCGGACGTGCACCTCGGGGACCTGGAGATCGGCGCGTCCGACGTCGACCCCGAGGGCATCGTGCCGGTGTGGATCTCGCGGGAGCAGTTCGCCTACTGGTCCCACACGCACATCACGATCGACGTGGTGGTGGGCCGAGGTGCGGGCTTCTCGCTCGAGGGTCCCACGGGCCACCGCTTCATCATCCGGTCGCGGGTCTTCACCGACGACGAGGCGCAGGAGCTCGCCACCCAGCCGGCGCCCTGACGAGCGTCCCGGGGACTTGGACCCCTCTTGACCAGGACATGCGCCGACCCGGTCCGCGACGGACGGGGTCGGCGTCATGATGTCGAGGTTCGGGGCTCTTTCGTCGACGGGGGAGTCGTGATGCCCCTGTGCTGTCGACCGAAGGACCCACCGTGCCCAGCTCGTCCAGGCCCACCAGGACCCGCCACGCCGTGGTCCGCCTCCTCGTGGCGGCCCTCGTCGCTGCGACCCCGCTCGTCCTCACCTCGTCGCCGGCCTCGGCGGCCGGTCCCCGGGACGGGACGACGCAGGAGCGGGCGGCCGCCTCGTGCTGGGAGGTCAAGCAGGTCGCACCGTCCTCGCCCGACGGTCGTTACTGGATCCTCACGCCGCAGCTCCGGGCCCCCCTGCGGGTGTACTGCGACCAGACCACCGACGGAGGCGGGTGGGCCCTCGTGGGGCGCGGGCGCGACGGCTGGACGTGGAGCGGCGACGGCAAGGGCACGCCGGACCAGGTCTCGACCACCGTCACGGGCCAGGCTGCCTTCTCTCCGCGCCAGCTCTCGGGGCAGGTGGTCGACGGGCTGCTCGGTGGACGCCGGCTGGACTCGTTCTCGGACCAGGTCCGCCTGCGCCGCGCGACGTCGGCGGACGGGACGTCGTGGCAGGAGTCGCGGTTCCGCTACGCCTCGCGTGATCGCTGGACCTGGGCGTTCGGCGCCGGCCACCCGTTGTCGTCGTACTCGCTCGGTGGCTCGACGGGCCCCACCGCCACGACCCGGTCGATCGAGCTCGACTCCCGGTTCAAGCGCCTGTGGACCTACGAGGCGGCCGACAACAACTGGGTCCGCGGCTTCACCTACGGGTCGGAGTCGACCGGGTCCACCAGTGCGTCGAGCTACCTGTACTCGACGACGTCGTCCGGACGGTACGCCACCCCCTTCACGCAGGTCTACATCCGTCCGACCCTGCGCACGAGCGACCTGTCGTTCACCGCCGTGCCCGACGCGGGGACCGCCGCCTCGACGGCGCTGCCGGTCGCGCGCAGCGGGGCGCTCGCCCAGGAGTGGGGTGTCACCGGCACGGGAGCCGGAGGGACGGGCGAGACCGCGAGCGAGGTCCAGGCCTTCGCCCAGTCGGGCTCGACGATCTACGTGGGCGGCAACTTCACGTCGGTGCGCAAGGGCCCCGCCGCCACGGGCACCGACGTGATCTCCCAGCCGTACCTGACGGCCTTCGACACCAGGACCGGGGCGCCGGTCCGCTCGTTCGTGCCGCGGCTCAACGGCCAGGTCAAGGCCCTCCGGGTGCTGCCGGACGGCCGGCTCGCCGTGGGCGGCGACTTCTCGACCGTCGGCGGGGCGAGCCGGTCGGGCCTGGTCGTGCTCGACCCGTCCACCGGCGCCCCCGACCCCACGTGGGACACGAACCTCGAGAACCGCGTCTCCGGTGGCAGGGTGTCGGTCAAGGCACTCGACGTCTCGGGCGACAGGCTGTACGTCGCGGGCGCGTTCACCCACTTCGTCCGCGGCAGCTCGGCCGTGTTCGCCCGCAACGCCGGACGCATGACGATCTCCACCGCACGTGCGGACAGCACGTGGAACCCGAACCTGAACGGCACCGTCGCCGCGATGGACGTCGCCCAGGACGGCTCGCGCGCCTACCTGGCGGGCTACTTCACCCAGGCCGGCGGCGCCTCGACCCCCCGTGCTGCGGCCCTGAGCACGGCCGCCGGCGCGGCACCGGCCGCGTGGACGCCGACGTTTAGCACGGCCTCCACCGCGACCTACCAGCAGACCGTGCTGCGGGTCGGCTCCAAGGTCTGGCTCGGCGGCTCCCAGCACAGCTTCTTCTCCTACGACGCGCAGGACCTCGCGCTCCAGGACACGAACGTGACGAAGTCCGGCGGCGACCTGCAGGCCGCGGCGAGCAACGGCAGGGTCGTGTACGGCGGCTGCCACTGCGGCGACTGGAACTACGAGGGCACCACGTCCTACGACCGGCTCAACCCCGGACAGACGACCACCACGTGGCGCCAGGCCGACAAGATCTCCTTCGTCGGGGCGTGGGACGCCTCGACGGGCCGCTACCTGCCGGCGTTCGCCCCGCAGTGGAAGGCGCGCGGCGGCTACGGGGCCTGGTCGCTGTTCGTCGCCGACGACGGCACGCTCTGGGCCGGTGGGTCGTTCACGTCCGTCGTCAAGGAGAACGGGGCCAACCAGTGGGTCGGCGGCTTCGCCCGCTTCGCCCCGAGGCCCAGCACGGCACCTGGCGCACCGCGCGGCCTGACGGTCACGCGCTCGGGGGAGACCGCCTCGGTCCGCTGGACCGCCGGCAGCACGTCGGGCGCCACGTACGAGGTGCTGCGGGGCGACCGCGTCGTCGCGACCACGACGGGCACCTCGGTGAACGTCCCGGGCAGTGCTGCGGGTGACCGCTTCGTCGTCCGCGCGAGTGACGGGGCCGGCAACCGGTCGGCCTCGACGGCGGTCGTGACCGCCCCGTGAGCGGGGGTGCCAGCGTTCGTGAGGCCTGGTCGACGCTGGCCGCGGCGCAGAAGCCGGGACACGGCGTGCCCTGGTACATGCGCGAGGTCAACCGTCGCCTCGGCCGCGGCGTCGCGGCCGTGCTCTCCACCACGCGGGCCACGCCGGACCACGTCACGCTCGCGAGCGCGCTGCTCGCCGCGGCCGGCCTGGTCGTCCTCGTGCTGGCGCCCGTGGGGATCGTCACGGCCGTCGTCGTCGTCCTGCTGCTGCAGGCGGCGTTCGCGCTCGACGCGGCGGACGGCCAGCTCGCTCGGCTGACCGGCCGAGGCACCGCGGCGGGGGAGTGGACCGACCACGTGGTCGACGCGGCCCGCACCGTCTGCTTCCACCTCGCGATCGCGATCGCGCTCGTGCACCACGGGCAGGTCGCGACCGGGTGGGCCCTGGTGCCGCTGGGGTTCTGCACCGTGGCCTCCGTCCGCTTCTTCGCGCAGATCCTGGCCGAGCAGCTGCGACGCGACGACCCGGTCGGGTCCACCGCGGCGGCCGCCGCCACCGGGGGCCGGTCCGCGTGGGTCCAGCTGCCCGCGGACACCGGGGTGGTCAACGCCGCCCTGCTCCTGTGGCCCTGGGCGCCTGCGTTCCTCCTCGGGTACGGCGTGCTGGCGCTCGCCAACGGTCTCCTGCTGCTCGCCACGCTGGTCCGCAAGCGCCAGGCCCTCCTCGACGGGGCGCGATGACGGCCCCCGCCGTGCCCGCGACCGCCCCGCACCCGGCCGCGACGGCGCCCGTCGTCCCCGGCCTCCCGGGCTGGCCCGCCCTCGCCGTGCCGTCGCTCTTCCCGCTCCTGTGGCTCGGCGGGCTGACCGTGCCGGTCGCGGCGGTCATGACGGCGGTCATGACCGCTCTGCTGGTCCGCGCTCGAGGCGTGGTCGTCACCTGGCCGGTGCTGTCCCTGCTGGTCCTCACGTTCTGGTCGGTCGTGTGCGGCGTGATGGTCGACGACGTCGGACGGCTGCTCGGGTGGGCGTTCCGACTGGTGATCCTGGCCCACGTCGCGGTCACGGTGCTCTACGTGCTCAACGCCCGCACGATCACCAGGGCGCACGTGCTGCGGGCGCTCACCACGGTGTGGGTCACCACGGTGGCCGGTGGGTGGCTCGGCCTGCTGGCCCCCGATCTGCGACTCAGCACGCCGGTCGGGATGCTCCTGCCGCAGGCCCTCACGTCCAACTCCTACGTGCGCGACCTGTTCATGCCGCCCGTGGCCGAGGTGCAGCGGCCGTGGGGTGCGCTCGAGGAGTTCGTCAGACCGTCGGCACCGTTCCCGTACGCCAACAGCTGGGGCATGGCGATCCTGCTGCTCACCCCGGTCGCCGTGGCGTGGGCCATGCAGAGCCGCCGGGCGGTCCCCCGCGTGATCGTCGCTGCCGGGGTCGTGGCGATGATCCCGCCGGCGGTCGCCACCTCGAACCGCATGATGTTCGTGGGGCTCGGGGTCGCCCTGGTCTACGTCGTGGGGCGTCTGTCCCTGCGCGATCGCGCCGCCCCGGCACTCGTCGCCGGGCTCGGCGTGGTGACGGTGCTGCCGCTCGTCGTGGGCGGACTGCTCGGCCAGGTGTCGGCGCGAGCGACCTACGGATCGGCCAGCGGTCGTGTCGACCTCTACCGCGAGACGTGGGAGCGCGTCCTGCGGTCCCCGGTCCTGGGCTACGGCGCCCCGCGCCCCTCCGAGACGGTGCCGGGTCTGTCCGTCGGCACGCAGGGCCATGTGTGGACCGTCCTGTTCTCCTTCGGTGTCGTCGGCCTGCTGCTGTTCCTGGGATTCCTCTGGGGCGCGCTCGTGCAGACGTGGCGCGTGGTCGACGACGTCGACGTCGTGCTCCACGCAACGCTCGTCGCCGCCAGCTTCGCGGTCGTCGTCTACGGGCTCGACGTCATGCAGCTCCTGACGGTCGGGCTCGTCGCGGCCCTGCTCATCCGGTCCCGGCTCGCGACAGGGCCCGGCGCCGACGCGCCGGCCCTCGCGAGCGACGCGTCGTGACGCGGACCCGGGCCGGCCTCGCTGCCTCGGGAAGCATCAACCTCGCGGCGGGCGTGGTCGGCGCCGTGGTGAACCTGGTGGTCGCGCTCGTCGTCGGTCAGGTGCTGGGTCCTGCGGGCGCGGGCGTCTACTTCCTGGTCGTCGGCGCCGCCACGATCGCCGCCAACGTCGGCGAGCTCGGCGCCGACACCGGACTGGTCCGGTTCGTCTCGGCCGCCCGCGCCGTCGATCGGCCGCAGGACGTGTCGGTGCTGGTCCGGGCCGCGCTGCCGCCCGTCGTCGCGGCAGGTCTGCTCGTCGCGGTGGCGGGAGCAGGTCTGTCGTTCGTGGTCGACGTGCCGTGGTGGGCTCTGGCCATCGTGTCGGTCGCCGCCGGCATGCTTGCCGTCACGGCGGTCCTGCTCGCGCTGACCCGCGGCTTCGCCGACGCGATCACGTACCCGGTGCTGCAGAGCGTCGTCGTGCCGTGGGGCCGGGCGGCGGGAGTCCTGGTGGTCGCCGCGGCGGGCGGCGGGTCCGCGGCGATGCTCGTGGCCTGGGCCGTCCCGGTCCCTGTCGTGCTCGCCGTGGCCGCCCTCGCCACCGCGCGCCACCTGGCGGCAGCACGGCGCCAGGCCGAGGGGCGTCCGGCCGAGCCCGGGCAGAGTCGTGCGCTGTGGCGCTTCAGCGCGGTCCGCGGTGTGGCCGCCGCCGTCGAGATCATGCTCGAGTGGGTCGACGTCCTGCTGGTCGGCGCGCTGGCCGGGCCCGCGGCGGCGGGCGTCTACGCCGTGGTCACCCGGTGCGTCCGTGCCAGCGAGGTCGTCCAGCAGGCCGCCCGTGTCGTGGTGGGACCCGCGGTCAGCGGAGCGTTCGCGCGTCGTGACCTCCCGACCGTCGCGCGGCTCCAGGAGCTCGTGACCGCCGCGATGATCTGGATGTCCTGGCCGTTCTTCCTGGTCCTGGCCGTCTTCGGCGACGTCGTGCTGTCCTGGTTCGGCCCCGGCTTCGCCGACGGGCACGCGGCCCTGGTCGTGCTGTGCGCTGCCCTGGCGCTCCAGACGGCGGCCGGCGCCGTGCAGACGGTCCTGCTCATGGCCGGACGCAGCACCTGGCAGCTCTACGACAAGCTCGGTGCCCTCGTCCTCATGGTGGTGCTCGACGTCGCGCTCGTGCCGTCGTGGGGGGTGACGGGGGCTGCCGTGGCCTGGGCCTTCACGATCGTGCTCGACACCGCGGTCGTCACGTGGCAGGTCCGACGCTGGATCGGCGTGCGGGCGAGCCTCGCCCGGCCGGGCGTCGCGGCGCTCTCGACCCTCGTGGTCGTGGGGCTCCCGGCGCTCCTGGCCCGCGAGGTCCTCGGCGCGAGCGGTCCCGTGCTCGCGGCCGCGCTCGCGCTCCTCGGCCTCGCCCACCTGGCCTCCGGCTGGCTCCTGCGCCGCCGCCTCGGCCTCCCGGACCTGCTCGCCGCCCGCGCCGACTGACCGGCCCGAGCTCCCCGTCCCGCTGACTCCCGGGCTCGCCAGCGAACCAACGCACGCGGCACGGTTCCTCGTCGCGATGCCCGGGTGGGAACACCAGGATCGCGTGGGAACCTGGGCCCGGTCAGATCGTGGCCGGACCCCGCGTCCGACGACCCGCCGCCCGCTGATTCCCTGGCGAGCCTGGGAACCAGCGCGGGCCTCAGAGACCGAGCGTGATCATCTCCGGGGCGCTGGGGAAGATCGTGACCAGGTCGACCGACACGTCCCGGGAGCGGAGCAGGCGGTGCAGGCGGCGCACGTCGCGCGCGTCGTCGTCGACCGATCGCGCCAGGACCACCATGTCGACCCGCGTCGCGATGTCGACCTTCGATGCCTGTGAGTCCAGCCGCGCGGTGTCGATGACGATGACGCGGGTGCCCCAGGTCTCACGCTTGCGATCCGTCGGCCAGCCGCGGGAGATCTTGCCGGGGTGCACCGCTCCGGCGTCGACGAACGTGGCGGGCTCGCCGCGGCGGGACAGTGCCTTGACGAGCTCCTGGGCGGCCACCTGGTCGGTGATCGCCGGACCCGAGTCGACCATGATCACGAAGGGTGCCTCGCGGTCCTCGGGCACCGGCAGCATGAAGGCGGCAAGGTCCCAGGTGACCGATCGCTCGGCGTCGTGCGTGCCGTCGAGCACGAGGTTGCTGTCGATGCCGTCGAGACGGTCCGCGCTGCCGATCCGCGGGTCCGAGGCCGGGTCCTTGCGGATCACGGCCACGCCGGCGCCGAGGACGAGCCCCAGGGCGAGTCCGGCCACGCCGAGCGGGAGCGGACCCGGGGCGACACGGTCGGCCCGCTGGCCGGCCTTGGTCACGACCTCGCCCGGCACGACGGGACTCGCGAGGAGGCGAGCCTGCCGGCTGCCCAGCTCGCGTGCCTTGGCGTCACGACCGGCCGTGCTGCCCTTCTTGTTCAGCACGACGATCTCGCTGCCGATGACGGTGTTGAGCTCCTCGATCTGCTGCACCGCGGCGTCGCGGCGCACCTGCAGGTAGGACTGGGCCACCGCGTCGGCGACGCGGCGCGCCGCTGCGGGGGTGGACCCGGTGCTCGTGAAGGTGAGCAGGCGGGAGCGCTCGGGGTTCTCGACGACCGTGCGGCGGCCGATCGAGCCTGCGGTGGTGCCGTCGCCCAGGCGCTGCGCCGCTGCGTTCGCGACTTGCCGGGACAAGGCTGCGCCGACCTCGGTCGCCATGTCGACCGTCGGATCGGCCTCGGCAGAGGTCGACGTCGAGAGGGGCTCGACGGTGACGGTGGCGGTGGCGGTGTAGCTCGTCGGGACGAGCAGCGCGACGAGCAGGCCGAGCAGCGTCCCCACGAGGGCGAACACGCCGATCTGGCGACGGTGCCGACGGAGCGACTCGGCGACGTCGCTGAGTCGCAGGGTTTCGGGGGTGGCCATGCTCGTCCTTCCTGGTGCCTGTGGGCACGGGTGGTCCCTCCCCCGTGACGAGTCGTCACGTGTCCCGTTCATGACGTCGTTCGTCCCAGGACTTTTCGGGACGTGGGTCACACGTGGGTGGAGGCAAAGCAGGCGGCACCTATCGAAAGCGGGCCGGATCGGGCCGAAGGTCCCGGGCCTAAAGACTTTGATGGTGGACATCACTTTGTCGGATGTCGTGATGCTGTGGTTGGTTATGACCAGTCAACGATAGTTACATCGGGCTAGCTCGACTCGATCCGTCGAGCGGCCCGGAATCGTCAGGGGATCTCATGACGCGTCGTCCAGCGAGGCCGATCGGCCACGTGGCGACGCAGTCCTGCGTCGACGGCAGCGCTCGGGCCGCCCGTCACCCCCAGGACTTCTCGTGGCGGCGCACCGACGCCGTCGTTCTCGGACGAGAGCCGCACCACACCGTCCGTCGCGGATCAGCCGGGGCGCCCACGAGGCGCCTGCCGGTCCGCAGAACATCCAGGGGAACGTCCACATGGCACTCCACCACCTGGCGTCGTCGTCACACCACGACGACGTCGCCGTCCTCGACGACGTCCGACTCGTCGAGCTCGCCCGTGCGCGCTGTCGCGTCGCCTTCGAGGAGCTCTACCGTCGCCACCTGCCCGCCGCGCAGCGCGTAGCGCGCCGGTTCTGCCGCCCGGCCGACGTCGACGACGTCGTGTCCGAGGCCTTCGGACAGCTGCTCGGGCAGCTCGACCGGGGTCGGGGTCCCCACAGCGACCTGCGCTCCTACCTGCTCGCCTCGGTCCGGCACGAGGCCGGGCGCCGCGCGCGCAAGGCCGCCCGCGGCTTCCTGACCGACGACGAGACCGTGTTCGAACGGGCGAACCGCGGGGACGACGAGCCGACCCTGGGCGAGCGCGAGGTCGTCCGCCGGGCCTTTCGATCCCTGCCCGAGCGGTGGCGCACCGTGCTCTGGATGCTCGAGGTCGAGGGTCTCAAGCCCCGCGAGGTCGCGACCGACCTCGACATGCGACCGAACAGCGTGTCCGCCCTGGCCTACCGGGCCCGTGCGGCGTTCCGGGTCGCCTACCTCGAGGAGCACGTGTCGCAGCCGGCACGCGACCTGCCGGAGAGGTGTCGTCCGACCCGGGCCCACCTGGTCGACTTCGTCCGCCGCGAGCTCACGTTGCCGGGCCGACGCACCGTCCACCTGCACGTCCGCGAGTGCGACGCGTGCGCGGTGGTCCTCGACGAGCTCGTCGAGGTCGCCGAGAGGATCCCTGCCCTGGCGCCCAACGCGCCCGTGCCGGCCGTCGGCACGTCGAACGACCTGGCGCGCCGTCGCGGCGCCGAGGACCGTCCGGCGGCCCTGGCCGACCTCCTCGGTGCCTGATAGCCGCGGGTGGCGTCGGGTGGCGGGCGTGCTGGTCCCCCTGTCCGTGCTCGGCGCGCTGACCGGGTGCTCGAGCGACGGGGCCGAGACCACCCCGGACTGCCGGGTCTCCTCCACGGACCGGACGGCCGGGCCGCTCGTGTGGTCCGACGACTTCGACGGTCACGAGGTCGACCGCCGTCGCTGGACGGTGCGCGACCGCGACAAGCTGTCGTTCGACCAGGCCGCGATCCGTGCCGACAACGCGACGGTGCGGGACGGCCTGCTGCGGCTCACCGCCAGGCGTGAGTCGGCCGGTGGTCGGCGCTACACGACGGCCTACCTCGACACGATCGGTCGGTTCTCCCGGCAGTACGGTCGCTGGGAGATCCGCGCCCGGCTGCCGGTGGCCCCGGGTCGTTCGACCGGGCTGTGGCCGGCGTTCTGGTTGCGCGGCGACCGGACGGCGGGCGAGGTCGACGTCCTGGAGGCCTGGGGGACTCCCGTCACGACCGGTCGACGCCTGGGTGGATCCGCCGCGTGGGCGGTCCACGAGGACACGAACCGCGGTCCGGGTGCCCGGTCGGTCTCCGGCTGGGCCGGTCCGGCCAGGCTCGACCGCGACTTCCACACCTTCGCCGTCGACCGGACCCCGCACTGCCTGCGCTTCAGCGTCGACGGTCGGACGACGGGCGTCGTCGCCGTCGACGACCACGCCTGGACCCGTCCGGCGCTCGACGGCCCGCTCAACATGCGACTGAACCTGCAGGTCGGCGGTGCCTACTGGGGCCGTGTGTCGCGGACCACGACGCGACTGCCGGCCGTGTTCGAGGTCGACCGGGTCCGGGTCTACGCCCTTCACCCGCGTGCCCGGGACACGTCCCGGGCACTTGGGCCCAGGCCTGTCGTCATGAACCACCCGGCAGCCACTCTGAACCGTCGGGACACGCAACCCGCAGGACGAGGAACGGAGGCGCGATGAGCGAGCAGCTGCGCCAGGTCGGCTACGCGAGCGGCGTCTTCGACATGTTCCACGTCGGGCACCTCAACGTCCTGCGCCGAGCCCGCGCGCACTGCCGGCACCTCGTGGTCGGCGTCGCCAGCGACGAGTACGTGGTCGACCTCAAGGGACGGCTCCCCGTGGTGCCGCTGGAGGAACGGCTCGAGATCATCGAGGCACTGGGCCTGGTCGACGAGGTCGTCGTCGACCACTCCCAGGACAAGACGCTCGCGTGGCGCCGTCGACCGTTCGACGTGATCTTCAAGGGTGACGACTGGCGGGCCACGCCCCGCGGGGACCGGCTCGAGGCCGACATGGGTGCTCTCGGCGTCGCGGTCGTCTACTTCCCGTACACGCGCAGCACGTCCAGCACCCTGCTGCGCCAGCACCTCGAGCGGGCCGGGGGCGGAGCATGAGCACCCCCGCGACCCTGACGCTGCCACCGGTCACCGTCGTGGTCCCCACGCACCGTCGTCCCGAGCTCCTGCGCGAGGCCGTCCAGAGCGTCGTCGAGCAGCGGTATGCGGGCGAGATCGAGGTGCTGGTGGTCTTCGACGCCTGTGAGCCGGAGCTGCCGGACCTGGTGCTCCCGGCCCGTCGTCGCCTGCGAGCGCTCACGAACGACCGGACGCGCGGTCTGGCCGGTGCCCGCAACACCGGCATCCTCGCCGCGAGCCACGAGCTCGTCGCCTTCCTGGACGACGACGACACGTGGCTGGCCGACAAGCTCGTGCCTCAGGTCGACCTGCTGCAGGCCGACCCGTCGTTGCGACTCGTCGGCACCGCGATGCGGGTCGACGACGGACACGCGACCCACGTCCGGCTCGTCCCGCAGTCCGTGGTCACGCACGACGACCTCGTGCGTGACCGGCTCGCCGGGCTGCACTCGAGCAGCTTCGTGTTCCGGCGCGCGGCGCTGGTCGACGAGATCGGACTCATCGACGAGGACCTGCCGGGCGCGTACGGCGAGGACTACGACGTCCTGCTCACGACGGCCGCGCTCGGTCCGATCGCGGTCGTCAACGAGCCGCTCGTCCGCGTGCGCTGGCAGGGCCAGTCGTTCTTCTTCGGGCGGTGGGCCCAGTACGCCGAGGCGCTCACCTACCTGCTCGACAAGCACGACGAGATCACCCGGGTCCCGGCGGCCGCGGCACGCATCTCGTCCCAGATCGCGTTCGCCCAGGCCGCGGCCGGTCAGCGCGCCGAGGCGCGCCGCACCGTCGCCTCGGTGCTGCGTCGTCAGCCCACGAACCTGCGGGCCTGGCTCGCACTGCTCATCTCGCTGAGGCTCGCGTCCGCCGACCGCATCGGTCGCGTCGCGCAGCGCTTCGGCAAGGGAATCTGAGAGGCACTCCATGAAGATCCTGATCGCCTGCTCGTCCGGCGGCCACCTGGCCCAGGCCATGGCCCTTCGGCCGTGGTGGGAGCAGCACGAGCGCCTGTGGGTGACCGGTCCGACCGCCGACGCCCGCATGAAGCTGCGGGGCGAGCGGGTCGTCGCGTGCCACTACCCGACGACGCGCAACCTGCCGAACCTGTGGCGCAACATGTTCCTCGCCCGCAAGGTGCTGCGGGAGTGGCAGCCGGACGTCGTCTTCAGCACCGGGGCCGCCATCGCGGTCCCGTTCATCCTTCAGGCGCGACGCTTCGGCGCCCGCTCGATCTTCCTCGAGACGATCGACCGGCTCGAGGGGCCGTCGATCTCCGGACGCCTGGTCTACCCGTTCGTCGACGAGTACCTGGGGCAGTGGGACGACCTGGTCGAGGCGTTGCCGAGGGCCCAGCACGTCGGCGTCGTCCTGTGAGCCGGTTCGTCGTCGTCGCGAGCGTCGGCACCTACCACCACCCGTTCGAGCGTCTGGCCACGTGGCTGGAGCGCTGGCTCGACGGCTCGGGCGCCCAGCTGCACTTCCAGCACGGTTCCACGCGCCCGATCCCCGGCGCGCACAACCGCGAGATGCTCGCGCTCCCCGAGCTCCTCGACCTCTACGCGACGGCCGACGCGCTCGTGCTGCAGGGTGGCGCGGGGGGTGTCATGGATGCCCGCAAGGCAGGACGCATCCCCATCGTGGTCCCGCGCGTGCCGGTCGACGACGAGGTCGTCGACGACCACCAGGTCAAGCTCGCGCGGCGACTGTCCGACCTCGGCTTCGTGCACGTCGCCGAGACCGAGCAGGAGCTCGTCGACCTGCTCGACGGCGTGCGCGACGGCTCGGTCCAGACGCGCCTCGGTGCCCATCAGCCGAGCGACGGGATCACGCGCACCGTCGAGATGCTGACGGCGCCCGTGCAGTCGGGGCTGCGGCGCCAGTGGTGGGTCAGGCGGTTCGGTGGATTCGTGTCCTCGCGCTTCGGGGCCGCGACGCTGCAGGGAACGGTCGGCGGGCTGCTCGGGGCCGTCGCGGGACTGCTCCTGGTGGCGGCCCCGGACCGGGAGACGATCGGGCTGCTGGGCTGCGTCGGCGCCGTCGTGGCGGGGTCCTACGCCGCGCTGCCCGCCGCCGAGCGCACCCGTTCCTGGCGCCCCGGGCTGGTGCTGCTCGTGCTCTCGGGGATCCTGTCCCTGGCCGCCGTCGCCGCCGGCGTCACCGATCTCGGTCCCTTCCGACCCTTGGCCGCCGCGCTGCTCGGTGCGGCGCTGGGAGTCGCCGGCACGACCCTCGTGCACCGCCTCGTGGGCCACCGCGGGGGCGTGGTCCTCGTCGGTCCACAGGACCGCGTCGAGGAGATCGTCGCGTCGTGGCGCGGCGGGCCGGTCACGGTCCTCGCCTCGTGCGTGTGGCGCCCGGGCGCCGAGCTCGAGGACGACGCACGAGGCCTGACGGGGCTCGGCGAGCGCGTCCACGAGCTCGTGCATCGTCATCACGCGTCGCGCGTCGTGTTCGCGTCCGACACCCTGTTCGGGTCCCCGGTGCTGCGCGAGCTCGTGAGCGACCTGACCGACATCGGCGTCGAGTGCGTGGCCCTCACCGACGGACGCACGCGGCTCGAGGCCGTGCGGCCGCAGCGGCTGGGTTCTCGTCCCTCGGTCGTGGTGCGCTCTCGCGGTTCTTCGGGCAGTCTGCGACACGTGGCGTGACGCACGCCCGGGTCGCCATCGTGTCAACCGTTGTTACACTCGCGGCGACCTGGAGCCACCGGGACGGACGGGAGCGCGATGAGCGACATCGGGTACAAGGTCAAGGTGCTGCGCCAGATCGGGCTGCTCAAGCCTCAGCCGCCGCACCGGCTGATCAAGGCGGGCATCAAGCTCGCGACCTGGGGTCCCGGCTTCCCGGCCGCGGTGGCCGCCGCGACGGCGCGCTTCCCGCACCAGACCGCCATCATCGACGACGCCGGCGAGATCACGTGGAGCGAGCTCAACGCCGAGATCAACCGTGTCACGGCTGCCCTCAAGTCCCGTGGAGTCGAGGTCGGCGACGGGGTCGCGCTCATGTGTCGCAACCACCGCCAGATGGTCGTCGCGATGGTCGCGATCATGAAGATCGGGGCCAAGGCGCTCCTGCTCAACACGATGGCCAGCTCGTCGCAGCTGGGTGAGCTGACGCGGCGCGAGAACGCCAAGTTCGCGATCGTCGACCAGGAGTTCCTCCAGGTCACGTCCGAGATCGCGCGCGAGAAGGTCGTGGTGGCCTGGGCCGACGACGACTCGCACGGCCTGCCGACGCTCGCCTCGATCGCCGAGGGGGCCTCCGACGCCGAGCACAAGAAGCCCTCCAAGCCCGGCGGCATCGTCATCTTCACGTCGGGGACGACCGGTCTTCCCAAGGGCGCCAACCGCAAGGAGCCCGAGAACCTGGACCCGCTGCTGACGTTCTTCGGGTCGATCCCGTACGGCGGCAACTCCACCGTCGTGCTGGCAGCGCCCCTGTTCCACTCGTGGGGCCTGCTGAACTTCGGCTTCGGCCTCTCGACCGTCCCGACCTACGTCCTGCGCCGCAAGTTCAAGCCCGAGCAGGTCCTGAAGGACATCGAGCAGTACAAGGCCGAGGTCCTGGTCGTCGTCCCGCTCATGATGCAGCGCCTCGTCGACGCCGATCCCGAGGTCGTCAAGAAGACCGACGTGTCGAGCCTGCGCATCACCGCGTCGAGCGGCTCGGCCCTCGCCGGCGACCTGGCCACACACTTCATGGACCTGTTCACCGACTCGGTCTACAACTTCTACGGAGCGACCGAGACGGGCTGGGTCTCGATCGCCTCGCCCAAGGACCTGCGGGCCGCGCCGGGCACGGCGGGCAAGATCCCGTGGCGCACGGTGGTCAAGATCCTCGACGCCGACGGCAACGAGGTGCCGACCGGCGAGACCGGGACCATCTACGTCGGCAACGAGATGCAGTTCGGCGGCTACACCGACGGCAACTCCAAGGACTTCCGCGACGGTCTCATGCACTCCGGCGACGTCGGCTACTTCGACGAGGAGGGTCGCCTGTTCGTCTCGGGCCGTGACGACGACATGGTCATCTCCGGCGGCGAGAACGTGTTCCCACGCGAGCTCGAGGACGCCCTCATCGAGCACCCGAAGATCTCGGACGTCGTGGTCGTCGGCATCCCCGACAAGGATTGGGGGCACTGCCTCGCGGCCTACGTCGTGGTCAAGGACGGGCAGTCGCTCGACGAGGACGAGGTCGTCTCGTTCGCCAAGGAACGCGTCGCCCGGTTCGCCGTGCCGCGCCGCACGAAGTTCATCGACGAGCTGCCGCGCAACCCCACCGGCAAGGTCATGAAGCGCGAGCTGCCCGACTTCGACTGAGCACTCCCTCTTCTGCCGCCCGGGGCCCGGCACCCCCGGCGGTGTCTTCTGCCGCCCGGGGCCCGGCACCCCCGCCGGTGTCTTCTGCCGCCCGGGGCCCGGCACCCCCGCCGGGGGTTCAGGCCAGGGCTGCGTCGACCGCGGCCTCGGCGTGGAGCCGGGTCGTGGGCAGCACCGGCACCGGGCTGTCGTCGGGTCCGACGAGCAGCTCGATCTCGGTGCACCCGAGCACGACGGCCTCGGCACCGCGCTCGACGAGCCTCCCGATGACCGCCCGGTAGGCCGCGCGCGACTCCTCCCGCACGAGGCCCCGCACGAGCTCGTCGTAGATGACGGCGTGCACGACCTCGCGATCCGCGGCACCGGGCACGAGGGCGTCGATGCCTCGCTCGGACAGGTGGTCCACGAGGAACGGCTGCTCCATCGTGAACCGGGTGCCGAGCAGCCCGACGGTCCCGGCGCCCGCGGCGTGCGCGGCGGCTGCCGTGGCGTCGCCGATGTGCAGGAACGGCACGTCGATCGCCTCCTGCACCGCAGCGGCGACGAGGTGCATCGTGTTGGTGCCCAGGAGCACGAGCTCGGCGCCTGCGTCCTGGAGTCGACGAGCTCGCCCGGCCAGCATCTCGGCGAGCTCGTCCCACGCCCCCGACGCCTGCCGCTGCGCGACCCAGGCGAAGTCGACGGAGTCGATCAGGACCGGCGCGCTGTGGTGACCCCCGAGACGCTGGCGGACGGTCTCGTTCACGACGCGGTAGTACTCGGCCGTGGACTCCCAGCTCATGCCGCCGAGCAGGCCGATGGTGCGCACCGGCCCGATCCTCGTGCACGGGCCCTCGCCGGTCCAGGGCCACTCGGTGCCGGGTGGCCCGCTGCCCGGCGATCGCGGGGGCCGTGTGGCAGGCTTTCGGCGTGGACTTCACCTACGCTCCCCGGCCGGACGGTCGTCCCGACCCGGGCGAGATCGTGTGGGCCTGGGTGCCGTACGAGGACGACCCCACGCAGGGCAAGGACCGGCCGGTGCTGCTCGTGGCCCGGGACGGTCACGGCCTGCTCGGCCTGCCGATGACGTCCAAGGACCACGATCGCGACGCCGCGCAGGAGGCGCGCGAGGGCCGGTACTGGATGGACCTGGGCACCGGCGACTGGGACCGGGCACGTCGACCCAGCGAGGTCCGTCTCGATCGGCTCGTCGTCGTCGACCCCGCCACCGTCCGGCGTGAGGGCGCCGTGCTCGACCAGCCGCGGTTCGAGGCCGTGGTGACGGCCGCGCGAGAGCACCTCGAGCCCCGGTGAGCGCCGTCTCCCGGGTCGACGGCTTCCAGCGTCGCCACCCCGTCGTCGGCTTCCCCCTGGCCGTGGTCTACAAGTACTTCGACGACCAGGGGCCCTACCTCGCGGCGATCGTGAGCTACTACGCGTTCATCGCGATCTTCCCGCTGCTGCTGATCTCGAGCTCGATCCTCGGCTTCGTCCTCCAGGACGACCCCGCGCTGCGCGACCGGCTGCTCAACACGGCGCTCAGCCAGTTCCCGATCGTGGGTGACCAGATCGGCAGCGAGCAGGGCCTGCGTGGCAGTGCGTCGGCGATCGTCATCGGGTCGCTCACGGCGCTCTACGGCGCGATGGGCCTCGGCCAGGCGTGCCAGAACGCGGCCAACATCGCCTGGTCGGTGCCTCGCAACAGCCGCGCCAACCCGTTCCTCATGCGGCTGCGCAGCCTCATCTTCCTGGCGATCGGAGGTCTCGGGATCCTCGTGCTCGCGATCTCGACGTCGGTGCTCGCCAACCTCGACTCGATCGGCGGACCGATGCTCGGCTGGGTGGCCCGCGGGCTCGGCCTGCTGCTGACGGTCGGGATCTTCGTCGGGCTGTTCCGGCTCGTGAGCGCCGGCCGCGCCGGGACCCGGTCGGTCCTGCCGGGGGCCGTCGTCGCGGCGGTCGGCTGGCAGCTGCTGCAGCTCGCCGGCAACTCGTACGTCACGCACGTCATCAACAAGGCGAGCCAGACGATGAACCAGACCTTCGCCCTCGTGCTCGGGCTCGTCGCGTTCATCTTCGTGGCGGCCGTCGTCGCCGTCATGGGTCTCGAGGTCAACGTGGTCCGGCGGCGGCGACTGTACCCGCGCGCCCTCCTGACGCCGTTCACCGACAACGTCGAGCTGACCGAGGCCGACGTGCGCGCCTACACCGCCTACGCCAAGGCGCAGCGGCACAAGGGGTTCCAGTCGATCGAGGCGACCTTCGATAAGGACGACGAGGAGCGGGACCACGAGCCGGTGGGCTGACGCGCCGACTAGGCTGGGAGGAGACCATCCCATGCTCGAGACGAAGGACGACGCCATGCCCACGGGCAAAGTGAAGTGGTACGACGCCGCCAAGGGGTTCGGGTTCCTGACCCAGGACGGGGGCGGCGACGTGTACGTGCCCTCGAGCGCGCTGCCCGAGGGTGTCGAGACGCTCAAGAACGGTGCACGGGTCGAGTTCGGCATCGCCCAGGGCCGTCGCGGCGACCAGGCGCTCCAGGTCAAGGTCCTCGACCGCGGCGCCCCGGTCTCGCGCGCGCAGGCCAACGCCCGCCGCAAGAAGCCCGAGGAGATGGTCGTCATCGTCGAGGACCTGCTGCAGGTCCTCGAGGGGCTCGGTGAGGCCTACCGCCACGGACGCCATCCCGATCCGAAGGCGTCCAAGCCCGTCGCGCAGCTGCTGCGCGCCCTCGCGACCGAGCTGGACTGAGCCGCGCGGCCCCTGTCGTCACGACGAGCCGTGTATCGTGATAGTTGAAAGTTCTACTATCACGATGACCCCGGTGGTGCCCCATGACGTCGTACTCCCTCGCCGACCTCGAGGGGCGCCTGCGCCCGAGCGAGCGCCTGCCGGTCCTGTTCGTCGGCCACGGCAACCCGATGCACGCGATCAGCGACAACCAGTACACCCGCACGTGGCTGGCCGAGGGCGAGCGACTGCCCGAGCCGCAGGCGATCGTGGTCGTGAGCGCCCACTGGCTGACACCGGGCAGCACCCACATCACGGACGCCCCGCGCAACCGGGTGATCTACGACTTCGGCGGCTTCCCGGAGGAGCTCTCGCGGGTGGAGTACCCCACCGAGGGTGATCCTGGCGTCGCCCGGCTGCTGCAGCGCCAGATGCTGGAGTACGAGGCTCAGCTCGACGCGCAGTGGGGACTCGACCACGGCACCTGGAGCGTCCTGAGGTTCCTGGCCCCGGAGCCGCACGTGCCGGTCCTGCAGATCAGCATCGACTACGCGATGCCGCTGCCGGAGCTGTACGCCCTGTTCGCACGGCTGCGCTCTCTGCGTCGTCGCGGCGTGCTGTTCATCGGCAGCGGCAACATCGTCCATGCGCTCGGGCGGGCCCGTTGGCAGCCGGGCGCGGCCCCGTGGGACTGGGCGGAGGAGTTCGACGCCGACACAGCGGTCGCGCTGCGCGAACGCCGACTCGAGTCGCTGCTCGACCCGTACCGCGCCTGGTCGGCGGCTCGCGTCGCCGTCCCGACCGACGACCACTACCGGCCGATGGTCGCCGCGCTGAGCCTGCTCGAGGACGACGAGGACGTGCGCTTCTTCAACGAGTCGATCGACATGGGCTCGATCGGGATGCGCAGCTTCGTGACGGTCTGACCTGGCACAGCCGGCTACCGGTCGTCGGCGAACAGCGGGTCGTGACGGCTCCGGCTGGCGCGCACGATCACGAAGACACCCCAGGCGACGAGGACGAGGGCGGTGATCGCCATCGCCAGGGCCGTGGGCGTGTGCAGCAGGAACAGTCCGATGCCGAGCAGGCCACCGAGCACCCACGAGAGCTGCAGGAGCGTCTCCGACCGCGCGAACATGCTCGTGCGGACCTCCTCGCGCACGTCGCGCTGGATGAGCGCGTCGAGGCTGAGCTTGCCGAGCGACTGGCACAGCCCGGCCGTCAGGCCGAGGAGCACGGCGACCGGCCAGCGCAGGTAGGC
This sequence comes from Aeromicrobium sp., assembly GCA_023257515.1. Taxonomy (GTDB): domain Bacteria; phylum Actinomycetota; class Actinomycetes; order Propionibacteriales; family Nocardioidaceae; genus Aeromicrobium. The sequence goes on along the minus strand of JALRCA010000014.1, from coordinate 9,365 downwards.
GGCCGCGCCGACGAGCACGGCCACGTCGAGCACCAGCACCGCCAGGACCACCCGGTGCGGGCTGCGCGACTTGGTCCACGAGCCGATGACGACGCCGAGCGTGTTGCCGGCACCGGCACCGCCGATGACCAGGCCCATGAGGATCGTGGCGTTGTAGCCCCAGCCGATCGACTCGGGCGGCTCCCGCAGCGTGAACGCCATGAAGATCGTCAGGAACCCGGTCAGCAGACGCAGGCCGGAGTTGCTGCGCAGGGCGTCGACGACGTGCCGCGAGACGACGATGCCGCGCTTCCTGCCGCCGAGGTCGACCTGCTGCTCGCCCTCGCTCGAGTCGACCTTGGGCGGGAGCAGGATCGCCAGGATCGTGCCGACGACGAACAGCAGCGCCGCGTAGCGCAGCGACCAGGGAGCGCCGATGGCCGCCGCCCCCACGGCGAGCGGTGCGGAGATCGCGGCGGCGGCCGTGCCGGTGAGCGAGATGCGTGAGTTGGCCTTGACGAGCGTGAACTCCTGGGGGAGGAGACGCGGCACGGCGGCGGCCCGGGTGACGCCGTAGGCCTTCGACGCCACGAGGCAGCCGAGGGCAGCGAGGTAGAACGCCGGGGTCTCGTCGGTCACGGCGCCGGCGAGGACCCAGCAGCAGAAGGCTCGCACGGCGAGCGTCGCCCCGATCGCCCAGCGACGACCGCGGCGGAAGCGGTCGAGGAACGGTCCGATGAGCGGTGCCACGATCGCGAACGGCAGCATCGTGAGCACCAGGAACAGGGCCACCTGGCCGCCCGCCTGCTCGGTCGGGACGGTGAAGAACAGCGTGCCCGCCAGCGAGACGGCCACGGCGGCGTCGCCCGCGGTGTTGAACGCGTGCAGCTCGAGCAGTCGCGACAGTCCCGACTCACCGGCGCCGTCGGCGTGCGTGAAGCGGCGGGCCTGCGTGAACGCGCCGTGGCCGCCGCGCGTCACGAGGCGCCCCGCGCCCCGCGCGGCTGCGCTCGCGCGGCCCGGCTGCGGCGGAGCAGGAGGTGGTGGGGGAGGAGGGGGAGGCGGCGGTGGCGTCCCGCGGTCGTGCTCCGGAGGGCGGACGTGGGGCCAGCCGTCGCCGGCGTGCGGGTCGTCGGGAGGCGGGGGCCCGGGGCGTCCGTTCTCCTCCATGTGCCCATCCTGCCTCACCGGCGCGACGTCGCACGGCACACGCCCCGGGGTCGGGTGTCCCGGGGGTTGTCCGGTGCGGGACAATCGGGGCATGTCCACCACGCCGTCGCTCGAGAGCGCTGTCGACCTGGCCCGCGCGGCCGTCGACGACGTCGCGGACCCCACGTGGATCGGTGACCACCTCGGCTACGTCGACGACGGTGACGGGCTCGGTGCTCACTCGTTCGCGTCGCTCCAGCCCGGCTACCGCGGCTGGGCGTGGGTCGTGAGCCTGTCCCGCCTCGGCGACGAGCCGGTCACCGTCAACGACGTCGTGCTGCTGCCCGGTGACGACGCGCTCGTGGCCCCGGCCTGGACGCCGTATCGCGACCGCATCCAGCCCGGCGACCTGAGCCCGGGTGACCTGCTCCCGCCCGACGAGGACGACGCCCGGCTCGTGCCGGCGTGGTCGGCGGGCGACGACCTCGACACGGTCGACCGCTACTTCGCCCGCGAGGTCGGTCTCGGCCGCGAGTGGGTGCTCTCGCTCGAGGGCCGCGACCTGGCGGCGCAGCGATGGTACGACGGCGACCAGGGTCCCGACGTCCCGCTCGCGCAGCAGGCCCCCGGCACGTGCCACTCGTGCGGGTTCCTGGTGAGCCTGGCGGGTCCGCTCTCGGACCGCTTCGGCGTGTGCGCGAACGGCTCGGCCAACGACGACGGCCGGGTGGTCTCGTTCAACCACGGCTGCGGCGCCCACTCCGCCGCGCGCCTCAGCCGCTCGGCGGGCCCGCAGAAGCTCCCGCCCCCGGTCTTCGACACCGTCACGGTCGACGACGTCGACGATCTCTGACCCGCTGCGCGGGTGACCGATTCCCAGGCTCGCCGGGGGATCAGCGCTCCGCGCCCCGGTGCCGAGCCCGGGAATCACGCACGTCCCCCGGGGCGCAACCCGTGGTTCGTGAGCAATGCCGTGGTCGGCGCGCTGATTCCCCGGCGAGCATGGGAATCAGCGCCCCGGGGCCGGGGCCGGGGTCGACCGCCGCGTCAGTCGGTGCCGGCGCGGCGGCGACCGGGCTGGCGGCGCAGGGCGTTGCGGCGGCGACGGCAGTACTCGATGCCGATGAGGCCGAGGCCGAAGCCGGCGAGGGCGGCCCACAGCCACCAGGTGCGGCCCTGCTCGTCGAGGGTTCCGAGAAAGGGCAGCATCGCGACCGCGACGACGCCCCAGATGATCGTGCCGACGGTCATCGTGCGCACGCCGTCGACGTCCATCGGCTCGACCTGGGCGACCTTGTGCGTCGTGCTGCCGATCTCGAGCTCGGTGACCTCGGGACGACCGAACTCGTGGCGACGGGCGGCGCGCTCGAGACGCTCCCGCTCGCGGTGACCGAGCTTGCGCTCGACCGTCGCGGGACCGTCGCCCTCACGCACGGTCCACTCGTCGTCGTCGCTCACAGCACGCAGTCTATCGGCCGCCTCCGGCGTCCGGGTGGCATGCTGAACCCCGATGAACCCCCGTCACCGCCGCCTGCTGATCCCGGGCCTGCTGATCGTGCTGCTCGTGGTGGTCGTCGTGGTCTCGTTCGTGCGCCGAGCGGAGGCGGCCGAGCCGACCCCCCGCAGCACCGAGGTCTCGCGCCTCACCGATCCGCGCATCACCGAGAGCAGCGGCCTGGCGATCAGCATGCGTCACCGCGACCTGGGCTACACGATCAACGACTCCGGCGACAGCCCGCGCATCTTCGCGTTCCGGGTCTCGACGGGGCGGACCGTCGGCGTGACCACGGTCCGCGGGGTGACGTGGCGCGACACCGAGGCGATGGCGCTCGACGGCGACGGGCGACTCTGGGTCGCCGACACCGGTGACAACCAGTCGCTGCGGCGGGACGTCGCCCTCTACGCGCTCGACGAGCCCGGCCCCGCCACCGCGACGGTCGACGCCACGCGCTACCCGCTGCGCTACGCCGACGGCTCGCAGGACGTCGAGTCCCTCGCGATCGACCCGACCAGCGGTGTGAAGCTGCTGGTGACCAAGGGCGTGCTCGGCGGCGACGTGCTCCGCCTGCCCGCGAGGCTCTCGACGAGCGAGGCGAACGTCCCGGGGAGCACCGGCTGGAGCGCGCCCCTGCTCGCGACCGACGCGGCGTGGTCGCCCGACGGCGACACGATCCTCGTCCGCAACTACATCAGCGTCCAGCTGCTCGACGCGCGCACCGGCGACGTCCGTCGGGAGTACCCCCTGCCGCCGCAGGAGCAGGGCGAGACGATCGCGTTCGACGTCGGCGGACGCTCGTACCTGATCGGCTCCGAGGGCACGAGCTCCCCGCTCCTGCGGATCGCGTTCTCGCCGACCTCCGCCCCCACGGCCGCCGCCGGCCCGACCCCGAGGGCCTCCGGACGACCCGCCGCGACGGACCGGGCGGCCGACCGGGGACTCGGCGCGTGGCCGCTCGTCGGGGCGGGCGTCGCGGTGGCCCTCGTGGCCGGAGCGGCTGTCGTGCTGCGCCGCTCCCGTTAAGACCTCGTGACGGACGCCAGGTCTCCGTAGCCGTCCGCGCGACGCTCTGGCATGCTCACGGGCGGGCCGGACGGTCTCGACCACCACGACGGGAGCACGATGAGCACGACCCTCGACAGCTACTTCAAGATCTCGGCACGCGGATCGTCCGTCGCCCGGGAGGTCCGCGGTGGCGTCGTGACCTTCCTGACGATGGCGTACATCATCGTGCTGAACCCGATCATCCTGTCGGGCGTACCGGACGCCGACGGCGGCTTCCTGGGCGGAGGCACCACGAAGGGAGCCGGGTTCGCGACGATCGCGGCCTGCACCGCCCTCGCTGCTGGTGTGCTGACGATCCTCATGGGCGTCGTGGCCAACTTCCCGCTCGCGATCGCGACCGGCCTCGGCCTCAATGCCTTCGTCGCCTACTCCGTCGCGTCGCAGATGACCTGGGCCGACGCGATGGGCCTGGTCGTGCTGGAGGGGCTCGTGATCCTCGTGCTGGTGCTCACCGGGTTCCGGAAGGCCGTCTTCGACGCGGTGCCGTCCGAGCTCAAGACCGCGATCGCCGTCGGCATCGGCCTGTTCATCACGTTCATCGGCCTCGTCGACGCCGGATTCGTGCGCACGAGCGGCCTCGCCGCGCCGCCGGTCGGTCTCGGCATCGGCAACAAGCTGGCCGGCTGGCCCGTGCTCGTCTTCTGCATCGGCCTGCTGATCATGATCGCGCTGCACACGCGTGGCGTGCCCGGCGCGATCCTCATCGGCATCGCCGTCACGACCGTCATCGCGGGTGTCGTGCAGCTCCTCACCGACACGCCCTCGAGCAACGGTGACCCGACCTCGAAGGGCTGGAACCTCAACGCACCGTCCTGGCCCGACAAGCTGCTCGAGAAGCCGGACTTCTCGTTGCTCGGCGACTTCTCGCTGCTGGGCTCGTTCGAGCGTGTCGGGTTCGTCGCGGCGATCCTGCTCGTGTTCACGCTGCTGCTCGCCGACTTCTTCGACACGATGGGCACGATGACCGCGGTCGGCGCCGAGGGTGGCCTGAACGACGAGTCCGGCGCCCCGGAGGGCTCACAGCGGATCCTGGTCGTGGACTCCATCGCGGCCGCGGCCGGCGGCGCCGCGGGCGTCTCGAGCAACACCTCCTACATCGAGTCCGCCTCGGGCGTCGGCGACGGCGCCCGCACCGGTCTCGCGAGCATCGTCACCGGCGTGCTCTTCCTGCTCTCGACGCTCTTCGCGCCGCTCGTCACGCACATCCCGAACGAGGCTGCCGTCCCGGCGCTCGTGCTCGTGGGCTTCCTCATGATGAGCCAGGTGACCGGCATCGACTGGAACGACGCCGAGATCGCGATCCCGGCGTTCCTGACGATCGCCCTGATGCCGTTCACCTACTCGATCACCGCGGGCATCGGCGCGGGCTTCATCGCCTACGTCGTGCTCAAGGTCGTGAAGGGCAAGCTCTCGGCGCTGCATCCGCTCATGTGGATCGTGGCGGTGCTGTTCGTCGTCTACTTCGCGATCGACCCGATCACGCGCTGGCTGACCTGACACGTCGGCCGGGGCCTAGGTTGGGGGCATGCTGATCGACCTGGGTGACGACCGACGTCCGCACGTGGCCGAGTCCGCCTTCGTGGCGCCGAACGCGACCCTCGTGGGGTCGGTGGTGCTCGAGGAGGGTGCGAGCATCTGGTACTCCGCGGTGCTGCGGGCCGACAACGAGCCGATCACGATCGGGCGTGACTCCAACGTGCAGGACGGGTGTGCCTTCCACGTCGACAAGGGACGGCCGGTCACGCTGGGCGAGGGCGTGTCGGTCGGGCACAACGCCGTGGTCCACGGCGCGACGATCGAGGACCACTGCCTGATCGGCATGGGTGCCGTGCTCATGAACGGCGTGGTCGTCGGCGCGGAGTCGCTCGTCGCCGCCGGGGCGCTCGTCACCGAGGGCACGGAGATCCCGCCGCGCTCGCTCGTCGCCGGCGTCCCGGCCAAGGTGCGGCGTGAGCTCAGCGACGCCGAAGTCGAGAAGCTGCATCACAACGCCGTGATCTACACCGAGCACCGCGAGCTGCACCGCGGCGCGACGATCGTCAACTGAGCCGGGCCGGGCCCACGGAGGATTCTGCGTCTCGCACGGACGGTCGTGCGCGATGCATGATCGTCCGGCCTTCGTGCCGAACGCAGGATCCTTCGTCGGCTATCGGGCCTGGGCGCCGGGCGGCGTCATGGCCCACCGGATCGTGCTCGTGGCAGCGATGCCGGCCGCTCGCACGGCCGTGGACTCCGTGAGCGGCAGGTACGGAAGACGTAACGGCCAGCGCGTCCACCGCGGCATGAGACCGACGGCAGCGGCGGCCAGGACTCCGTACGGGGCCCGCAGGGCCCAGGGGACCGGCGGCGTCAGCAGGAGGTAGCGCGCGGTGCGTCGGGCGGCGACGGTGCTGCGCAGGTCGGGCCGGAACGCCTCGAGGCTCGCCTCGAGCTCGGCGACCGACGTCGGCACCCGGTCGGCGCCGAGGCCACGCGCCACCACGGCGGTCTGCGCGACGTAGCCGTCGCGCTGCTCGGGCGTCAGGGAGGTCGCGCCGTAGCGGTCGTGGGCGCGCAGGAAGCTGTCGACCTCGGCCACGTGCACCCAGCGCAGCAGCTCCGGGTCGCCCGCCCGGTAGGGGCGGCCGTCCGGGGCGACACCCTCGATCCGGTCGTGGACCGACCGCACGACGGCGACGGCCCGGTCGGCGTGCTCGGTGGTCCCGAACGTCGTCTCGGCCAGGAACGCGCTCGTGCGCTGCAGACGGCCCCACGGGTCGGCCCGGAAGCCGGAGTGCTGGTCGACGGCCGCCATCGCGAGCGGGTGGAGCGACTGCAGGAGCAGGGCGCGGATCCCGCCGACGAACATCGAGGCGTCACCGTGCACCGTCACGATCGGGTCGCCCGGACCGAAGCGCCGTGGCCCCGGCGAGGAGTGGATGCGCTCACGCTTGCTCGGGCCGTCCTCGCCCGCGACCCGGGCGAAGATCACCCGGCCCAGCGCGTCGCGGACGTCCATGACCATGTCCTCAGAGCTGCTCCACCACCCAGTCGATGCACCGCGTGAGGGCGGTGACGTCGTCCGGGTCGATGGCCGGGTAGGTGGCGATGCGCAGCTGGTTGCGCTGCAGACCGCGATAGCCGTTGACGTCGACGACGCCGTTCTCGCGCAGGACGCGTTCCACGTCGTCGGCGCTGACGCCCTCGAGGTCGATCGTGGCGACGACGAGCGAGCGGTCGGCGGGGTCGGGCACGAACGGGGTCGCGTACGTGCTCGCCTCCGCCCACTCGTACAGCCGTCGCGAGGAGTCGGTCGTGCGCTCGACGGCGTACGCCAGGCCACCCCCGGCGTTGAGCGCGTCGAGCTGGTGCGCCATGAGGAAGAACGTCGCGATCGCCGGGGTGTTGTAGGTCTGGTTCTTGCGGGAGTTGGTGATCGCCGACGTGAGGTCCAGGAACCCGGGGACGTGGCGGCCCGACGCCTTGACCCGGTCGGCGCGCTCGATCGCGGCGGGCGACACGATCGCGATCCACAGCCCGCCGTCGGAGGCGAAGGACTTCTGCGGCGCGAAGTAGTAGGCGTCGGTCTGCGCCAGGTCGACCGGCAGGCCGCCGGCACCGGACGTCGCGTCGGTCAGGACGAGGGCGCCGGCGTCGGTCCCCGGGACCCGCGTGACCGCGCGCATGACGCCGGTCGAGGTCTCGTTGTGCGCGGCCGCGTAGACGTCGACGCCGGGGGTCGCGTGGTGCTCGGGGTGCGTCGACGGGTCCGACTCGACGACCTCGGGGTCCTCGAGGAAGGGCGCCGCGGCGACCGCCGACGCGAACTTGCGCGTGAACTCGCCGTGGACCAGGTGCTGGCTGCGACGCTCGACGAGCCCGAACGTGGCAGCGTCGAAGAAGGCGTGGGTCCCGCCGACGCCGTACACGACCTCGTAGCCGTCGGGCACGTCGAAGAACGTGTGCAGGCCCTCGGTCACGCGGCCCACGAGCGAGCGCACGGGTGCGGCGCGGTGCGAGGTGCCCATGAGGCTGCGACCGGTGTCGCTCAGCGCCTGCAGCGCGGCGGGGTCGACCTTGGACGGGCCGGACGCGAACCGGCCGTCGCGGGGGAGGAGCTCGCTGGGGATCTGCACGTCCCCATCCTCTCAGTCCTGCGGCCGCGCCGCCGCGCGGGAGAGTCGCTCGGACCAGCGCCTCAGGGTCTCGAGCACCTCGTCGTCGGCCTCCAGGATCGTGACGTCGGCGTCGAGGTTGCCGACGCCGAACGCGGCCCAGTGCGGGTCGTTGGCCTCGATCGCCAGGCGGACCCGGCCCGGCTCGCTCTCGACAACCGTGGCCCACGGACCGATGCGACGCCGGACGTGCTCGAGGTCGGCGTGCACGTCCAGGAGCAGCTGCAGCGAGCGGTCGCGGCGGGACAGGCGCGACCGCACGAACGCGGCGGCGTCGTCGCCGGGCACCGGCCGGCGACGGAACGGGGCGCGCGTGGCCTCGACCGCCTCCATCCGGTCCAGGCGGAACGAGCGCCAGTCGTGCCGCTCGAGGTCGTGCGCCAGCAGGTACCAGCGTCGGCCGACCGTGACGATCTGGTGCGGCTCGACGTGACGTCGGGTCGCGGCGCCGTCCGCCGCCCGGTAGGCGAAGCGCAGCCGCTCGGCGTCGCGGGTGGCGAGAGCGACCGCGCCCAGCAGCTCGGCGTCGACCTGCGGTGCGGCGCCGAACGGCGCGGCCACCGTCGCGCTCCGCAGGGCCTCGGCCCGCCGCCGCAGCCGGTGGGGGAGCACCTGCACGACCTTGGACAGCGCGGCGAGGGAGGCGTCGGCGAGCGGCCCACCGACCGTCGCGGCGTGCGCGCCGAGGGCCATGACGAGAGCGATCGCCTCGTCCTCGTCGACCGTGAGCGGCGGCAGCGAGGCACCGGCCCCGAGCTGGTAGCCGCCGTGCGTGCCGCGGGTGGCGTCGACGGGGTACCCGAGGTCGCGCAGCCGCTCGACGTCGCGCCGCAGCGTGCGCTCGGAGACCTCGAGCCGGCCCGCCAGCTCGCCGCCGGGCCAGAAGCGATGGGTCTGCAGCAGCGAGAGCAGCTGGAGGGTGCGTCCACTGGTTCCTGACATGCTCCGAGATTCTTCCATCTTCAGGTCAGTAACTGGCCGCAACTCTCCCTAACGTCTCTCGTGTCAGCACACGAACCCCTCACCTCATGGAGCTCGAGATGGACACCACCACCCTGGAACGCGAGACGACGACGGCTCCGCCGATCACCGGTCGGCCGCGCACGATCGCCCTGCTCGTCCTGCTCGTGGCCTCGGCCATGGAGCTCATGGACGCGAGCATCGTCAACGTCGCCCTGCCCTCGATCGAGCAGGACTTCGGCGCCACCGGCGCCCAGCTGCAGTGGATGGTCGCGGGCTACCCGCTCGCCTTCGCGGTCGCGATGATCACCGGGTCGCGACTCGGTGACGCGTTCGGACGCAAGCGGCTCTTCGTCGGCGGCCTCGTCGCGTTCACCCTCATGTCGGCCGCGTGCGGCCTGGCGACCGACGCCTCGACCCTGGTCGCCTTCCGGGCCCTGCAGGGCTTCGGTGCCGCCGCGATGATCCCGCAGGTCATGTCGAGCCTGCAGGTCATGTACGCGCCGCACGAGCGGGCGAAGGCGATGGGTGCGTTCGCCGGGCTCGCGGGCGTCGCCACG
>JALRCA010000268.1 GCA_023257515.1 Aeromicrobium sp. | reverse complement strand
CATGGCCCTGCAGACGAGCGCGGACTCCCCCGCACCCCTGCGTCAGGTCTCCACGCTGCTCGGCGGCTACGTCGACCGCCTCGGCCCGGTGTGGGTCGAGGCCCAGGTCGCACAGCTGAGCAGGCGTCCCGGCATCTGCTTCCTGACCCTGCGCGACCTGCGGGCCACGCTGTCGATCCAGGCCACGTGCCACGTCAGCATCCTCGACGCGATGCCCGTGCCGATCACCGAGGGCGCGCACGTCGTCGTCAACGCCAAGCCCAGCTTCTACGCCCCGAGCGGCACGCTGTCGCTCGAGCTGCGTGAGCTGCGGGTGCGCGGTGAGGGCGAGCTGCTCGCCCAGCTCGAGCGGCGCAAGCGCCTGCTCGCGGCCGAGGGCCTGTTCGACCCGGCGCTCAAGCGCTCGCTCCCGTTCCTGCCACGAGCCGTCGGGCTCGTGACGGGACGCGACTCCGCCGCCGAGCGCGACGTCCTCGAGAACGCGCGCCGTCGCTGGCCCGGCGTGCGGTTCGTCGTGCGTCACGCCCTCATGCAGGGGTCGCAGTCGGCCGTGAGCGTCGCCGAGGCGCTGCGCGCCCTCGAGCTCGGTGGCGAGGTCGACGTCGTCGTGGTCGCCCGCGGCGGCGGCTCGGTCGAGGACCTGCTCCCGTTCTCCGACGAGGCGCTCGTGCGCGCCGTGGCGGCGTGCACGGTCCCCGTCGTCAGCGCGATCGGGCACGAGCCCGACACCCCGATCCTCGACCTGGTGGCCGACGTGCGCGCCTCCACCCCCACCGACGCCGCGAAGCGCGTCGTCCCCGACGTCCGCGAGGAGCTCGACGGGCTGGCCGGCGCACGCGCCCGGGCCTCCCAGGCGGTCCGTGCGCTCCTCGCTCACGAGCAGCACCGCGTGGAGCAGCTGCGCTCGCGGCCGGTGCTGGCCAACCCGACCACGGTGGTCGAGGCCCAGCAGCAGGGGGTCGAGGACCTGCTCGCCCGCTCGCGCCGCCAGGTCGGTCACCAGCTGCACCGGGCCTCCGACGCCGTCGAGCACCAGCTGGCCCGGGTGCGGGCCCTGTCCCCGCTGGCGACCCTCGAACGCGGCTACGCCGTGGCCCAGGACGCCGACGGCCACGTCGTCACGGACGCCGCCGACGCGCCCGAGGCGTTCTCGCTCCGGCTGGCCCGTGGCCGCCTCGACGTCCGCACCGAGACCGTCCACCCCGCCGAACCATCGGAGAGCGCATGAGCGACGACAAGCCCACGATCGGCTACGAGCAGGCGCGCGACGAGCTCGTCTCGGTCGTGCAGCGCCTCGAGGCCGGGGGCATCGGCCTCGAGGAGTCGATCGCCCTGTGGGAGCGCGGCGAGGAGCTGGCCACCATCTGCCAGCGCTGGCTCGACGGCGCCCGCGAGCGGCTGGCGAGGGCCCAGCAGGACGATCAGTCCGACGACAGCGACGAGGCGTAGTCGAGCACCTCGCGCCTCGGCGCCGTCCCGGACACGATGGCGACCGAGCCGTCGACCGTGCGGGTCAGGATCGTCTCGTCACGATCGCCGCGCCGCTCCGCCCATCGGACGCCGTCGAGCTCCACGGCGCCCCGTCCGACGCCGTGCGCGTAGCGCTCGAGCAGGTTCTTGCGGTCGCGACCCTGGTAGAGCCCCACGAACTCGTCATCCGGCGTCACGACGCCGAGGGTCCAGGCGTCCGCACGCACCCGGGCCGAGGTCGCGCGCCAGCCGTCCGGGAGGCGGTCGGGCGCGAGCACGTCGTGGCCGAGGGCGTCGCGCGCGGAGTCCACGGCGCCGCGGTAGTCGACGCTGCGGGTCGGCGTGTCCGGTGTCACCGTGACGAGCTTGCCGATCCCGAAGAGGCCGAGCACCACGAGCCCGAGCACCACGACCGACCGCACGACGTCACCCATCGCGGGGTTGCCCCGGCTGCTCGTGCCCGCCATGACGTTCCTCTCGGTCGCTCGCGCGGCAAACCCTAGATCACCGCAGGTGACGCGCCGGTAGGCTGTCCCTCGTGGAAAGCCTCCAGCCCGCCGCCCAGGCCCCCGACCGCAACCTCGCCCTCGACCTGGTCCGAGTCACGGAGGCCGGCGCCATGGCCGCCGGTCGCTGGGTCGGACGAGGCGACAAGAACGGCGCCGACGGTGTCGCCGTCAACGCGATGCGGTCCCTCATCAACACCGTCCAGATGAACGGTGTGGTCGTGATCGGCGAGGGCGAGAAGGACGAGGCCCCCATGCTGTTCAACGGCGAGCAGGTGGGTGACGGGCACGGTCCCGAGTGCGACGTCGCGGTCGACCCGATCGACGGCACGACCCTGACCGCCAAGGGCATGCCCAACGCCATCTCCGTCATGGCCGTCGCTCCGCGTGGCTCCATGTACGACCCGTCGGCGGTGTTCTACATGGACAAGCTCGTCGCGGGTCCCGAGGCCGCCGAGGCCGTCGACATCCGCCTGCCGGTCGCCGAGAACATCGCCATCGTGGCGAAGGCCAAGGGGATCTCGAACTCCGACGTCACGGTCTGCGTCCTCGACCGGCCGCGACACGCCGGACTCGTCGAGGAGATCCGCGAGGCCGGCGCCCGCATCAAGTTCATCACCGACGGCGACGTCGCCGGCGCGATCACGGCGGCCCGTCCCGACACGGGCGTCGACCTGCTGGTCGGCACGGGCGGCACGCCCGAGGGCATCATCACGGCCTGCGCGATCAAGGCCATCGGCGGCGTCATCCAGGGTCGGCTCGCGCCGATCGACGACGAGGAGCGTCAGCGGGCGCTCGACGCCGGCCACGACCTCGAGCGGGTCCTGCTGACCGACGACCTGGTCGTCGCCGACGACTGCTTCTTCGTCGCCACGGGCATCACCGACGGCGAGCTGCTCGAGGGCGTCCGCTACGGCGCGGGCAAGGCCTACACCGAGTCGCTCGTGATGCGCTCGCGCAGCGGCACCATCCGCAAGATCACGAGCGAGCACCAGCTGCACAAGCTCAAGGCCTACTCCGCGATCGACTACGAGCACTGATTCGAGGGCCCCATGGCACGATCGACCGTCGCACGGTCCGAGGAGCAGCTCGCCGAGCTGTCGTCAGGCATCGAGATCTGCTTCCAGACGTTCGGTGACGCCGGCGACCCGCCGATCCTGCTCGTGATGGGTCTGAGCGGCCCGATGGGCTGGTGGGACGAGGGATTCTGCGCCGACCTCGCCGCGGACGGACACTTCGTGATCCGCTTCGACAACCGCGACACCGGCCGGTCCACGCGACTGCGCGAGGACCGCGTCGGACGGCTCGACGTCGTGCGCGCGTTCCTGGGCCTCGGATCGGCGCCCTACTCCCTCGGCGACCTGGCCGACGACGCCTTCGGGCTGCTCGACCACCTGGGGCTGGAGCAGGCGCACGTGGTGGGAGTCTCGATGGGCGGCATGATCGTCCAGACGATGGCGATCGCCCACCCGGAGCGGGTGCTGTCGATGACGTCGATCATGTCGACGACCGGGCGCCGCACGGTCGGCTTCCAGTCGCCCAAGGTGCTGCCGGGACTCCTGGCCAGTGTCGGCGAGACGCGCGAGGCCTACATCGAGTCGTCGATGCGGACGGCCGCCCGCATCGCCTCTCCCGACTTCCCGACGACCGACGAGATCTCGCGGGCCCGTGCCGAGGAGACGTGGGAGCGCGGCATCGCGGGCAGCGGCGTGCTCCGCCAGATGCTCGCGATCCTGACCCAGCCGGACCGCACCGACGACCTGCGGCGGCTCGACCTTCCCGTCTCGGTGATCCACGGACTGTCCGACCCGCTCGTCCACCGCTCCGGTGGCCGCGCCACGGCGGCGGCCATCCCCGGCGCTCGCCACGTCGAGATCCCCGGCATGGCGCACGACCTGCCGCACCAGCTGCACGAGACGTTCCGCGAGGTCATCACCGAGACCGTCGAGCGAGGCGAGGCGCGCCGGTGAGGCACCACCCCCACCACGCCGACGACGACCCCGAGGTCGTCCGCCGACTCGTCCGCGACCACCCGTGGGCACTGCTCGTGAGCCACACCGACGACGGCCTGGTCGCGTCGCACTACCCATTCCTCCTGGCCGAGGAGTCGCTCGAGCCGGGCAGCCCCCTCGTGCTCGTGACCCATGTCGGGCGGCCCGACGACCGCCTCCACGGACTCGGGCAGGGCCGCGAGGCGATGGTCGTCGTCCAGGGGAACCACGGCTACGTCTCGCCCAGCTGGTATGCACCGGGAGCCTCGAGGGCGCCGACGTGGAACTTCAGCGCGACCCACCTGCACGGCGTCCCGGAGATCCTCGACGACGCGCAGAACCTGGCCACCCTCACCCGCCTGGTCCACCACTTCGAGCAGCACGTCGAGTCGCCGCTGGAGCTCGACCCGGAGTGGGCGCAGCGACCGATGCGCGGCACGGTCGGGCTGCGGATCCCGATCACGCGGTTCGTCACGAAGATCAAGCTCAGCCAGGACAAGGACCCGCAGTCGGTCCAGAACGTCATCGACCACCTGCGTGCCCCGGGCCCGTACCACCACCCGACCCTGGCGGACGAGATGGAGCAGGAGCGAGCCGAGACCACAGCCCGTTCGCAGCGGTCGTGACTACCGTGACGTGCTGGCCGTCTGGGGGACGGCCCCTCGGGTTCCAGGGGGAAGCATGGTCGAGGACTTCGACACGTATGCCGACCGGTTCGGCGGGGTGGACGCGCACCAGGTGAGGACGACGACGGCCACGGCTCGCGAGCTCGCTCCGGCGACCGACGACCCCGTGGTCCTCGGTCTCGCGCGTCGCACGCGATTCGCCGTCGCGTTGGCCGAGCGGCCGGCCGACGCGATCGAGTCGTTCGACACCCAGGTCGGCGAGCTGAACGCGCGGGTGCGGCGGTGCCCACGCCTCCGTGACACGCTGCTGCGTGACTACGAGACGCTGCGAGCCGACGTCGACCGTGCCGCCGACGAGACGGCGTCCGCGCTCGTGCGTTTCTCCGTCGACGACGTCGCCTCGCTGGTGGCCGAGGGACGTCTCGACCCGTCCGACCTCGTCGAGACCGAGTCCCTGGGTGAGCGTCTTGCCTGACGACGATCCCGAGGTCGTCGTGCGGGAGCGCGCCGACGGCGCGACCGAGCTCCGGGTCAACGGCGTGTTCGTCATGGACGACCTCGAGACGTCGTCGGAGCGACTCCTCGCCGAGCAGGTCCTGGCCGACGGAGCCCGGTCGGTCCTGGTCGGCGGGCTGGGTCTCGGCTACACGACGCGCGCGCTCCTCGACGGCGGTGCAGCACGAGTGGTCGTCGCCGAGCTGCACCCGGGAGTCGTGCGTGCCGTCGCCGACGGGGCCGGTGCGGGACCGTTCGACGACCCCAGGCTCGAGCTCGTGATCGAGGACGTCGCCCGCGTGGTCGCGGACCAGCCCACGGCGTCGCTCGACGCCATCTGCCTCGACGTCGACAACGGACCCGACTTCCTGGTCCACCCCGGCAACGCGGCCCTCTACGCCACCGACTTCCTGCGCACCGCCCGCGCCGCGCTGCGACCGGGCGGGCGGCTCGTGGTGTGGTCGATGGCCGACTCCGCCGACCTGCGCGCGAGTCTCGCCGAGGTGCTCGAGGACGTCCGGGCCGAGCGGGTGCCCGTCACGCTCCAGGGCCGTGACGAGGCGTACTGGCTGCTCTCCGGTCGCGCGCCGGCGCTAGGGTCACGTGCATGAGCGACGACTTCCGCATCGAGCACGACACCATGGGCGAGGTCAAGGTCCCCGCCGACGCCCTGTGGCGCGCGCAGACTCAGCGCGCCGTCGAGAACTTCCCGATCTCCGGCACGCCGATCGAGTCGGCGCAGATCCGGGCGCTGGCTCAGATCAAGGCCGCGTGCGCCAAGGCGAACGCCGAGCTCGGCATCCTCGACCAGGACCTGGCCGACGCGATCGTGGCCGCCGCCGGCGAGGTCGCGACCGGTGCGCACGACGCGCACTTCCCGATCGACGTGTTCCAGACGGGCTCCGGGACGTCGAGCAACATGAACACGAACGAGGTCATCGCGACCCTGGCGACACGGTCGCTCGGTCGCGACGTGCACCCGAACGACCACGTCAACGCCTCGCAGTCGAGCAACGACGTCTTCCCGACCTCGATCCACGTCGCGGCGACGGCCTCGGCGACGAACGAGCTCGTCCCCGCCCTGGACCACCTCGCCCAGTCGTTGGAGCGCAAGGCCGAGGAGTTCGCCCAGGTCGTCAAGTCCGGTCGCACCCACCTGATGGACGCCACCCCGGTCACCCTGGGCCAGGAGTTCGCCGGCTACGCCGCGCAGGTCCGCAAGGGCATCGCCCGCGTGCAGTCGGCCCTGCCGGCCACGGCCGAGGTCCCGCTCGGCGGCACCGCCGTCGGCACGGGCATCAACACCCCCAAGGGGTTCCCGCAGCGCGTCATCGAGCTGCTCGCCGAGGGCACGGGCCTGCCGATCACCGAGGCCGTCGACCACTTCGAGGCGCAGGGCGCACGCGACGGGCTCGTCGAGATGTCGGGCCAGCTCCGCACGATCGCGGTCAGCCTGACGAAGATCTGCAACGACCTGCGCTGGATGGGCTCGGGCCCCCGCACCGGCCTGGCCGAGATCCACCTGCCCGACCTGCAGCCCGGCTCGAGCATCATGCCGGGCAAGGTCAACCCGGTGCTGCCCGAGGCGACGCTCATGGTGGCTGCCCAGGTCATCGGCAACGACGTCACGATCACGACCGCGGGCCAGTCCGGCGCGTTCGAGCTGAACGTGCAGCTGCCGGTCATCGGCCGCAACCTGCTCGAGTCGATCCGCCTGCTCGGCAACGCCTCACGCACGCTCGCGGACCGCTGCATCGACGGGATCACCGCCGACGTCGAGCGCTGCCTCGAGTACGCGGAGTCGAGCCCCTCGGTCGTCACGCCGCTCAACCGCCACATCGGCTACGAGAACGCGGCCGCGATCGCCAAGAAGGCCGTCAAGGAGCGCAAGACGATCCGCGAGGTCGTCGTCGAGGACGGCTACGTGGAGCGCGGCGACATCAGCGAGGCCGACCTCGACGCCGCCCTCGACGTCATGTCCATGACCCACCCCTGACCGGCCCCCTCACCCGCTGAGTGTGTGGAGTGGGTCAGGGGTCGCGGGTGACGACCTGGTAGCCGGCGTCGTCGAGGACGAGGCGCCACCGACCTCCGTACTTGTCGCGGGCGTAGGCGAGCGCGTCGGGCGGTGACCCCACGTTCGCGTACTGGTCGAGCACGACGTAGCGCGGGCGCGCGTCGCCGATCGTGCCGAGCCAGTAGACGCGGTGGTCGGTCGCGAGGTGCGTGATGAGTCCGATGTCGGTCTCGACGCTCGCACCGTCCGGGATCGCCGCCTGCACGCGGGCTGCCGCGCCCGCGCGGTCCGACGGCTCCCAGGTCCGGCCGTCGAGCAGCGTGGCGAGCGGTGAGCCCCACAGCGTGAAGGCGGTGACGACCGCCGCCGGCACGACCGCCCACCGCAGTGCCGGTCGACGACGCATGCCGTCGACCGCCGCGACGAACACGATCGGCATGAGCAGCAACGAGTAGTGCCAGTCGGTGCCCCAGTAGAACGCGTTGTCGGCGGTGAAGCGCCACGCGAACGTCGGCACCACGAGCAGGACCCACGGCGACCACACCGCCGCCAGCCCCGTGACGCCCAGGGTCAGCGCCACGGTGGCGAGCTTGGTGCCCGGGTCGGCGAGGACGACCTCGAGCAGTCCGCGCTCACCCCCCACGCTCGAGGCGTAGTCGTACTGTCCCGAGGGATTGAAGGCAGGGATGAGGACGAGCAGCACGAGTCCCGTCCACACGAGCGCGCCGAGGGCGAGCCACGTGCCGCGTCGCCGCTCCCCCGCGAGCCACAGGACGAACCCGATCACGGCGACCGTCAGGCCCAGGTCCTCCTTGACCAGCAGCAGCGGGAGCGACCACGCGACGACCGCGCCCCAGCGTCGCTCGACGTAGGCGGCGCCGGCGAGTGCCAGGAGGGGCGCCCCGAACGCGACCTCGTGGAAGTCCGCCACGACCGCCGACTGCACCCCGAACGAGAGCCCGTACGCCACACCGAGGACCCAGCCGGCGGGCCGGCCGGTCACCCGCACGGCGACGGCCGTGACCACGACGACGGAGACCCCGATCAGGACCGCCTGGGCCACGAGCAGGGTCTGCGGGGCCGGCCAGATCCGGTAGAACGGGGCGACGAGGGCGGTGACCGGCGAGAAGTGGTCGCCGAGGATGTTGAAGCCGGGACCCTTGATGTCGACGATCGGCCAGCCGAGGCGCGAGTAGCCCGCGATCGCCTGCTCGAAGATCGCGTTGTCCCACGACGTCGGCTCGAGTCGCTCGAATCGTCGCCACGACAACGTCGCGAAGGCGATCGCCGTCAGCAGGCCCCAGACGGCCGGGCCGACGAGGGCGCGGTCGGGTCGGACACGCTCGAGCAGGGTCGTGCCGGTCGCCTGGCTCATCGCCGCGGGAGACGCTCGCCTGACTCGAGGTCGAAGAGGTGCAGATCTCGTCGGTCGGCCACGAGTCGCACCGACTGACCTGGCGCGAGTCGTTCGCGCGTCGAGAGCTCGGCGACGCAGAACCCCTGGAACAGGTCGAACTCGAGGGCGTCCTCGAGATCGGTGAGCCGCGCCTCGACGTCGTCGTCGACCTCGTAGCCCACGAACACGAGCTGCGACCCGCCTCGCCACTCGACGTCGTCGATCCGCGTCGTGAACTCCACGCGGTCGCGGACGGCTGCGCCCTCCGGTGTCACGGCGTCGTGCCAGTGCTCGGGCCGTACGCCGACGAGCACCTCGGTGCGACCGTCGAGCACCCGCGCGAGCTCGGTGTCGACCAGGACGGTGGCGACCGGGGTGACGAGCTGGTCCTCGACCCGTCGCGCCGGCAGCAGGTTCATGGCCGGCGACCCGACGAACGCGGCGACGAACACGTCGGCCGGCTCGGCGTAGACCTCCTGGGCCGTACCGCTCTGGTGGACGAGTCCGCGGTGCAGCACGACGACGCTGTCGGCGAGGGTCAAGGCCTCGTTCGGGTCGGAGGTCGTGAAGATCGAGGTCCGCTCCTCGTCGCGCTGCCACTGCGTCGTGACCGACCGCACGTGCGCCCGCACGCGCTCCGGCTGGTCGGCGAACACCTCGTCGAAGAGGTACACGGTGGCGTCGCGCACGAGCGCGCGGCCGATCGCGACGCGTTGGCGCTGCGTGTCGTCGAGGTCGCGCACCCGGGAGTCCAGCAGCCCGTCGAGCGCGAGCGACTCCGCGACGTCGTCGATGCGCTCGGCGAGCGCGGCGCGGTCGACGCCCTTGTGCAGCCGGCTCGCGAACGCCAGGTTGTCGTGGACGTCGAGGTGGCGGTGCAGCGGGTGGTCGCGCAGCACGAGGCTGACGTCGCGATCGCGCGGGTCGAGCGAGTTGACCACCACGTCGTCGAGCAGGATCTCACCGTCGGTGACGTCGTCGAGTCCGACGAGCACGCGCAGCAGGGCCGACTTGCCCGAGCCGGCCGGGCCGCACACCGCGACGATCGCCGCCTCGGGGACCTCGATGCTGACGTCGTCGAGCTGGAGGCCGGCTCGCGGGGTCTCGACGGTCACGTGGCGGAGCTCGAGCGAGGTCATCGCGTCGTCCTTCCGATGAGCAGGGCGGTGCGCCGCGGAGCGACGACCAGGATGATCAGGCCCGGCACGAGCCACAGCAGCCCGGCGGCGGCGGCGACGCTCGGCGGCGCCTCGCCCAGCAGCAGCGTGGCGGGCAGCGGCCGCGCACCGTTCGAGGTCGTCAGGGCGGCACCCACCACGACGTCCTGCGACGCGACCACGAAGACGATCGCGGTGACGAGCGCGAGGCCGGGGCCGAGCACCGGCAGGGCGAACAGCCGCAGCTGCTGCCACCGGGTCGCGCCGTCGGCACGCACGGCGTCGTGCAGGGCCCACGGGGCCCGCCGCATGACGGTCAGGCTGAGCCACAGGGCCAGGGGCAGCCCCACGAGGAGCAGCGGCACGATCGTCGCCCACCGGGCTCCCGCGGCCCCGAAGGCGCGCAGCTGGTCGGCCCACGGCAGCGCGAGTGCCAGGAGCGGCGCGACCAGCGTCGAGACGAAGGCGCCGTGGACCCAGCGCGCCAGCGGTACCCGACGCCGCGCCAAGGCGTAGGCCGCCGGTGCCGCGAGGACGACGGAGATGACGGCGACGGCGAGCGCGAGCAGCACGGCCGTGGTCGTGGCGCGACGGTAGACGGCGTCGTTGAGCACGGTGCGGAACCCCGAGCCGTCGATCCGGCCCGGCCACAGGTCGCGCGGGACGGCGTCGCCGGTCGAGCCGGCCACGGTGAGCGTCCACAGCAGCGGCAGCGCGACGAACACCACGAGCAGCTCGAGTCCCACGACCGCCCACCACGAGAGACGACGGGTCGTGTCGGCGATGAGCACGCCGGCCGCCCCCGTCAGCATGAGCACCGCGGCGATGCCGATGAGCACCCACCGATCGGGGCCGACGACGCCGAGGATGCCCAGGTTCGCGATGGCGAACCCGAGCGCGAAGGCGAATCCGGAGGCCCACAGCCTCGAGCGGACGGTCGGCATCAGACCACCCGCCTGAGCCGCAGGCCGAGCGTGAGCGACGCGCCGAGCACGGCCGCGACCACGAGCGTGAGCACGGCGATGGTGGCGGCCAGGCCGGACTCCAGCCGCACGACGGACGTGTCCCACAGCAACGTGGTGAGCGTGGTCGCGTCGGTCGAGCCTCGGGCCAGCAGGGGCGCCTCGAACGCGCGCACCGCGTCGAGCGCCCGGTAGACGACCGCGACGGCCACGAACGGGGCCGTCGCCGGCAGCACGAGCCGCAGGAGCACCTGACGGGGCGAGGCGCCGTCGGCCACGGTCGCATCACGCAGACGCGAGGGGATGCGCTCGAGCCCGGCGAGCAGGATGAGCGTCGTCACCCCGGTGCCACGCCAGACCTCGGACGCCACGACCGCCGCTCCCGCGGCAGCAGGGCTCGACCCGTCGTAACCGAACCAGTCAGGAGCGAACCCGTTGACGAGCGCCTCGCGCCAGATCGAGGCCGTCGACACGCCCAGCACGACGAACGGCAGCAGGGCGAGCATGCGGACGTGCGCCCGGACCACGGTGATCCGGCGCAGCGTGGCCGCGAACAACGCTCCGAGACCGAGCTGCACGACGACGCACACGACGACGAGGCCGAGAGTCGCGAGCACGGCCAGCCACCACGTGCGGCTCGACAGCACGTCGCCGTAGTTGGCGAGCCCGACGAACGTGTCGTCGGCGGGCGCCGAGACCGACGAGCGGTGCAGCGAGGTCCAGAGCAGCCGCCCCGCGGGCCATGCCGTGAGCAGGACCAGGACGACCAGCGCCGGCACGACGAACGGCAGGCCGCCGGAGGACCGGCGACGCGGGCGCGTCCGACGGGGCGAGGGCTCGGCCGACACCGGCGCGAGCTCATCGTCGACGACGTCGCTCATCGCAGCCTCCCGGCGACCTCGTCGCGCACGGCACGCTGCGACGCGGCGGGCGTCGAGTCGTCGACGTCGCCCACGGGCAACCAGGTGTCGACGAGCGCGTCGCGCACCCGGTTCCAGTACGGGGTCTGCGGCAGGACCAACCCGTTCTTCATCGACGTCCTCGCCACGGCGGCCATGGGGTAGCCGGCCTCGACCTCGCGCGTGTCGTACAGGCTCTCTCGGGCGGCGCTGTGACCGGAGCTGAGCATCATCTGCTGCATCGACGCGTCGGAGGTCAGGCACTCGATGGCGTCGTAGGAGAGCGTCGTGTGCTGGGCGTAGAGCGGCACCGCGAGGGCGACGCCCGTGACCGGCACCGCGGGCTCGTCCTCGACCACGGGGTACGCGGTCCACTGCATGTCGCCGGCGATCGAGGCCAGCCGCGGATCGGCGATGACCGACGTGGGGGCGAGCAGGAAGCTTCCGGGCGTCGTCACGAACGAGCGCACCGCGTCGGCCGAGGGGCCCGGCCCGAGGTCGGACCCGGCGTAGGCACGCACCACGTCGGCCGCGGTCCGGCCGGCGTCGGAGTCCAGCCCGACGCGTGGCGAGCGGCCCGCCCCGTCGAGCAGGGTCCCGCCGGCACCGGTGACGAGCGAGTCGATCCAGGCCGGGAGTCCCTGACCGTCGACGTCCTCGATCTGGATGGACGACCCGACGCGCGAGGCGCCCGTGACCAGGGCGTCCCAGGTGATCGGCTTGGTGGTGTCGAGTCCCGCGCGCTCGGCCGCCAGGCCTCGGAACCACAGCAGGTAGGGGTCGGACCACCAGGGCGCCGCGGCGAGCTGGCCGCCCGGGCTCGCGGCCTCGAGCGCGGCGGGGAACGCGTCCCGCGCGAAGGGCTCCTTGAGCTCCTCGGGGATCGGGGCGAGGAAGCCGGCGGCGTCGAACTCGGTCGTGAACGCCGAGTCCAGGCTCAGCAGGTCGATCGAGTCGTCCTCGGCCGCCAGCCGCCGGACCAGGGTGCTGTGGCGCTCGTCGACGTCGTCGGGAAGTCGCACCACGTCGATCGTGTAGTCGCCGCCGGAGGCCGAGGAGCAGGCCCGCGCGAGGGACCGCACGTCGACGCGGTCCGGTCCGACGTACCAGCGCAGCGTGACCGGCCCGTCCTGGGTGGCCGGTGCGCAGGCCGCCACGGTCGCCAGCACGAGCGCAGCGACGACTCCCGTGACTCCCCTCCTGCTCACCTGCGCAACTCTGCCACAGCGGACCGAGCCGGCACGGGCGTTCTCGTGGGTGCGTGCCGACCCGGTCCGCGGCGACGAGGGGGAACGGTCAGAGGCTGACGTCCTCGAGCATCTCCGTCACGAGCGCGGCGACCGGCGAGCGCTCGGAGCGGGTGAGCGTGACGTGCGCGAACAACGGGTGACCCTTGAGCTTCTCGACCACCGCGACGACACCGTCGTGGCGACCGACCCGCAGGTTGTCGCGCTGGGCGACGTCGTGGGTCAGCACGACCTTGGAGTTGGCGCCGATGCGCGACAGCACGGTGAGGAGCACGTTGCGCTCGAGCGACTGCGCCTCGTCGACGATGACGAACGCGTCGTGCAGCGAGCGGCCCCGGATGTGGGTCAGGGGCAGGACCTCGAGCATCCCGCGGTCGAGGATCTCCTCGACGACGTGGTGGGAGGTGACCGCGCCGAGCGTGTCGAACACGGCCTGCGCCCAGGGGCCCATCTTCTCGGACTCGCTGCCGGGCAGGTACCCGAGCTCCTGGCCGCCCACGGCGTAGAGCGGCCGGAACACGACGACCTTCTTGTGCTGGCGGCGCTCCATGACGGCCTCGAGGCCCGCGCAGATCGCCATCGCCGACTTGCCGGTGCCGGCCCGACCCCCGAGCGAGACGATGCCGACCTCGGGGTCGAGCAGCAGGTCGAGGGCGACCCGCTGCTCCGCGGAGCGACCGTGGATGCCGAACGCGTCGCGGTCGCCGCGCACGAGTCGCACGCGCTTGTCCGCCGTCACGCGGCCGAGGCCGCTGCCCTTGTCCGACAGGAGCACGAGGCCGGTGTGGCACGGCAGGTCGCCGGCGCCCTCGACGTCGAGGACGGCGAGGTCGACCTCGCCCTCCTCGTACAGCAGGTCGAGATCGGCGCTGTCGACCTCGAGCTCGCGCATGCCGGTCCAACCGGACTCGAGCGCGAGCTCGGCGCGGTACTCCTCGGCCGAGAGACCGACCGACGACGCCTTGACGCGCATCGGCAGGTCCTTGGAGACGAGCGTGACGTCGTGGCCCTCGTTGGCCAGGTTGCGCGCGACCGACAGGATGCGCGTGTCGTTGTCGCCGAGACGGAAGCCCGCGGGCAGCGACTGCGGGTCGGTGTGGTTGAGCTCGACCCGGATGGTGCCGCCCTCCTCGCCGATCGGCAGCGGCTGGTCGAGGGTCCCGTGCTCGACCCGCAGGTCGTCGAGGAAGCGCAGCGCGGTGCGGGCGAAGTAGCCCAGCTCCGGGTGGTGCCGCTTGCCCTCGAGCTCGGTGATCACCACGACCGGGATCACCACCTCGTGCTCGTGGAAGCGCGTGACGCTCGCAGGATCGGCCAGCAGGACGCTGGTGTCGAGGACGTACGTGCGACGGGGGCTCTGCGCAACAGCCATGGCTGTCTCCTCGGTGAGTGCCCGC
The DNA here is from genome assembly GCA_023257515.1 of Aeromicrobium sp. Lineage (GTDB taxonomy): Bacteria > Actinomycetota > Actinomycetes > Propionibacteriales > Nocardioidaceae > Aeromicrobium. The sequence goes on along the minus strand of JALRCA010000268.1, from coordinate 4,570 downwards.
GCGCCACCTGCGCCGGCCCTCTAGTCGTCGGTGCGATCGGGGCGGCTGGGCTCAGGGGCGAGCGTCAACACCCTCGCACCGTACGACTCCGCGGACCCCGATCCGCGACACGCCGCGGCGTGTCGTGTGACGCCCACGTGAACTCTCGCCCCACCCCACGCTCGCGCCCCCACTCACCGACCCACACCCCACTCAGCGGGTGGGTGGGGTGGTCAGGCGCCGAAGCGGCGTTCGCGACTCGCGTAGGAGCGCATGGCGCGCAGCAGGTCGACGCGGCGGAACGCCGGCCAGAGCACGTCGCTGAAGTAGAACTCGCTGTGGACGCTCTGCCACAGCAGGAATCCCGACAGGCGCTGCTCGCCCGACGTGCGGATCACGAGGTCCGGGTCCGGCTGACCCTTGGTGTAGAGGTGCTCGGCGATGTGGTCCACCTCGAGCGTGCGGGCGACCTCCTCGAGCGAGCGACCCTTGGCCGACTCCTCGAGCAGCAGCGAGCGCATGGCGTCGGTCAGCTCCTGGCGTCCGCCGTATCCGACGCAGACGTTGACCTGCATCGCCGCGTCGGTCGTCGACGCGTCGGCGGCGCGGCGCAGGTGGTCGGCCGACTCGGCCGGCAGCAGGTCGAGGCTGCCGAGCAGGCGCACGCGCCAGCGTCCGTCCGCCGACAGCCGATCGACCAACGCCTCGACGGCGGCCAGGATGCTCGCGAGCTCGGAACCGGGACGGTTCAGGTTGTCCGTCGAGAGCACCCAGAAGGTGACGGTGCCGACCCCCAGGTCGTGGCACCACTCGAGGAACTCGTCGACCTTGGCCGCCCCGGCGCGGTAGCCGGTCTCGAGATCGATCCGGGCGTCCTTGGCCCAGCGTCGGTTGCCGTCGACGATCGCACCGACGTGGTGCGGGAGCCGCTCGGGATCGAGGCGCTTGAGGAGCCGACGCTCGTAGGCGCCGTACGCCAGATCGCTCAGGCTCATGGCGCTAATCTCATCACATGCCGCCGTCCGCCCCCGAGACCCTTCCCCACGAGTCCCAGGAGCGCCTGCGCGAGAACCTCGAGGAGATCAAGCCCCACCTTCGGGGCTGGCTCCACGCCGCGACGGCCCCGCTGTCGTTCTTCTCGTTCCTCGTCATGATGGTGATCGCCGACGACGTGCTGGTGCGTGCCGGCGTCGCGGTGTTCATGGTCTCCGCGCTCCTGCTGTTCAGCTGCAGTGCGCTCTACCACACGCGCCCGTGGTCGGACGAGGCCAAGGTGATCTGGAAGCGGATCGACCACGCCAACATCTTCTTGCTGATCGCGGGCTCGTACACCCCGTTCAGCCTGCTGCTGCTGGACACGAGGCAGGCAGCGATCATGCTGTCGCTCGTGTGGGGCGGGGCGCTGCTCGGTGTCGCCTTCCGCATCTTCTGGGTGGGTGCGCCACGCTGGATCTACGTGCCGCTCTACGTGATGCTGGGCTGGGCGGCCGTCCTGTACTGGGGCGAGTTCGTCGCCCAGGCCTCGACCGCCGTGCTCGTGCTCATGATCGTCGGCGGCGGCCTCTACACCGTCGGCGCGCTCGTGTACGGCTTCAAGTGGCCCGACCCGTTCCCCCGGTGGTACGGGTTCCACGAGGTGTTCCACACGCTCACGATCGCGGCGTTCGTCGTCCACTACGTCGGCGTCAGCCTGCTGGCGTACCAGCAGCGGTGACCACCGACGGCCGCCTGGCCGTCGAGCCGGGGGACTCCCCCGACGACGTCCAGGAGGCGATCGACGCGTGGGTCGAGCGTCGGGGCATGAGTCTCTACCCGGCGCAGGAGGAGGCGATCCTCGAGCTGCTGGCCGAGTCGAACGTCGTCCTCGCGACCCCGACCGGGTCCGGCAAGAGCCTCGTCGCCACGGCGGCCATCGCCGGGGCGCTCGCCCGCGACGAGTGCGCCGTCTACACCGCCCCGATCAAGGCCCTCGTGAGCGAGAAGTTCTTCGACCTGTGCGACGTGTTCGGTCCCGAGAACGTCGGCATGCTCACGGGCGACGCCTCGGTCAACGCCGACGCCCCGGTCGTCGTGGCGACCGCGGAGGTGCTCGCCAACCTGGCGCTGCGCGAGGGCGAGGACGCCGACGTCGGCCTGGTCGTCATGGACGAGTTCCACTTCTACGCCGACCCCGACCGCGGGTGGGCGTGGCAGGTGCCGCTCGTCGAGCTGCCGAGGGCCCAGCTGCTGCTCATGTCGGCGACGCTCGGCGACACGACCGACCTGCGCGAGGCCCTGACCCGTCGCACCGGCCGCGAGACGGCGCTGGTGGCCTCGGCCGAACGGCCCGTGCCCCTCGTGAGCGAGTACGTCGTCACCCCGGTGCAGGACACCGTCACCCGACTCGTCGAGGAGCTGCAGGCGCCGGTGTACATCGTGCACTTCACGCAGGCCGCCGCGATGGAGCGTGCCCAGGCGCTCAGCAGCGTCGCGCTGGCCACGCGTGCCGAGCGCGACGAGATCGCCGAGGCCATCGGCTCGTTCCGCTTCACCTCGGCGTTCGGCCGCACCCTGTCGCGCCTCGTCCGCATGGGCATCGGCGTGCACCACGCCGGCATGCTGCCGCGCTACCGCCGCCTCGTCGAGCGCCTCGCGCAGCAGGGCCTGCTCAAGGTCGTGTGCGGCACCGACACGCTGGGGGTCGGCATCAACGTGCCGATCCGCACGGTGCTGTTCAGCGGTCTGAGCAAGTACGACGGGCGACGCCAGCGCCAGCTCCAGGTGCGCGAGTTCGCCCAGATCGCAGGACGCGCGGGTCGTGCCGGCTACGACACGAAGGGCTACGTCGTGGTGCTCGCGCCCGAGCACGAGATCGAGAACGCCAAGGCGCTCGCCAAGGCCGGCGACGACCCCAAGAAGCGACGCAAGGTCCAGCGCAAGAAGCCGCCCGAGGGTCACGTCACGTGGAGCGAGGCGACGTTCGACAAGCTCGTCCACGGCACGCCCGAGCCCCTGCAGGCCCGCATGCAGGTGACGCACGCGATGGTGCTCGACGTGCTGCAGCGCCCCGGTGACGCGGTCGCCGCGCTCGACCGGCTCGTCGAGGAGAGCGTCGCGTCGCCCGAGGCCGTCGAGCGGCTCCAGGCGCGGGTCCGCGAGATCGTCGAGGCCCTCGTCGCGGGCGGCGTGGTCGAGCGGGTCGACCCGCCGGACGCCGAGGGCCGCACGCTGCGCCTGACCGTCGACCTGCAGGCCGACTTCGCCCTCAACCAGCCACTGTCGCCGTTCGCGATCGCGGCGATCGAGCTGCTCGACCCCGAGTCCCCCGAGTACCACCTCGACGTGGTGTCGGTCATCGAGTCGACGCTCGAGGACCCCCGCCAGATCATCGCCGCCCAGGTGCACCGGGCCCGCGGCGAGGCCGTCGCCGAGATGAAGGCCGAGGGCATCGAGTACGACGAGCGCCTCGAGCTGCTCGAGGAGGTCGAGCACCCGAAGCCGCTGCGTGACCTGCTCGAAGCCGCCTACGAGACCTACCGCCAGGGCCATCCCTGGGTCGCCGACCACGATCTGCGGCCCAAGTCGGTCGTGCGCGAGATGGCCGAGCGCGCCATGACCTTCTCGGAGCTGGTGTCGGAGTACGGGCTCGCGCGCTCCGAGGGCCTCGTGCTGCGCTACCTCTCCGATGCCTACAAGGCGCTCGAGCGCACGGTGCCGGCCGCGGCACGCACCGAGGCGTTGACCGACCTGACGGCGTGGCTCGGCGAGGTCGTGCGGCAGACCGACTCGAGCCTGCTCGACGAGTGGGAGGCGCTCGTCAACCCGGCCGATCCCGAGAGCCTCGAACGCGCGCAGGCCGTCGCGGACGGCGAGGTCACGGCCCGTCCGGTCACGGCCAACGAGCGCGCGTTCCGCGTGCTGGTGCGCAACGCGATGTTCCGCCGCGTCGAGCTCGCGGCGCTCGGGCGGTGGGACGCGCTCGCCGAGCTCGACGCCGAGGCGGGCTGGGACGCCGACGCGTGGCGTGAGGCGATCGAGGACTACCGCGCCGAGTACGACCACCTCGGTACCGGCCCCGAGGCGCGCGGCCCCGCGCTGCTCGACATCACGGTCTCGGGGCGCACGTGGGAGGTCCGGCAGACGTTCGACGACCCCGAGGGCCACCGCGACTGGGGCATCAGCGCCGAGATCGACCTCGACGCCAGCGACGAGGCCGGCGAGCCCGTCGTCACCGTCACCGCCGTCGGCCCCGCCTGACCGCCCACCACACGGTCCCCGTCCCGCGAGTTGTCGAGTTCGATCGCCTTCCGGGGGTCAGGTAGCGATCGAGCTCGACAGATCGCGGGGGTCGGTGGTGGGGAGGGAGCAGACGAAGTCGCGACAGACGTAGGCCGTGGGCAGGCCGTCTCGGGCCGTGCGGTCCTCGAGCAGCGTGATGCCCTGCGTGCCCTCGGGCGCGACCACGACGACCGCGCCCGGCGAGGTGCGCCGCAGCGCTGCCCGGTGCATCGCGTCGCGCTCGGCACCCGGCTCACCGACGATCGCGACCTGCTCGGGCCCGGCGATCGCGGCCTCGGCGGCCGCCAGGGTCCAGCCGGCGAACCGCGGCACC
>JALRCA010000256.1 GCA_023257515.1 Aeromicrobium sp. | reverse complement strand
TCCCGCGCGCGCGGCGAGGTCGCGCACCGTCGCGACGAGCTCCGGCGCGTCCGCCTCCGAGACCTCGACGGCGCCGGCGGCCCGGATCGCGAGGCGGTCCGAGAACCAGTAGGAGCCGCCGACCATCGCGAGCCCGAGCATCAGGCCGATGGTGGCGCCGGTGCGACCGCCGAGCATCGAGCCGACGGCGATGAACAGGCCGCCGATCGCCGCGAGCAGGACGCTGGTCTTCAGGGTGTTCTTGAACGCCATGGGGTACTCCTCGGCTCCGGGTGGTCACGGTGCCGAAGGTCTCTCCCGCCGAGTGGCGACCGGTGTGCCGGGGCCCGGAGGCCCGTGGTGACGACAGCACCGCGTGGGGATACTCCCCTTCGGTATGGCATCGGCAGTGTACCGGTGCGGCCGGGCCCGGGCGGTCGCGGGTCGCGGGCGCCCTCGGCAGGATTCGAACCTGCGACGCACGGTTTAGGAAACCGACGCTCTATCCCCTGAGCTACGTGGGCAGTGCCGACGAACCGTAGCGCGACCACCACGCCGGACCGCCCGGCGGCCTGACCCGGGTCGCGCTGCCGGAGGGCGAGCTCATCGTCAACTCCAGTCGGGGCGGCGGGTCGAAGGACACCTGGGTGCTGGCCGACCCGCTCGAGCCGGCCGACCCCAAGGACACCGCCGACGCCGAGGAGGAGACCGAGGTCCCCACCTCCCGCAAGCGCGCGGCCACGCGGTCCGAGGGCGACACACAGACCATCCCGGTGATCACCGACGACTTCCCGGACCCGCGGACGGCGGGCCAGTCCCAGACGCAGACGCAGGGAGGTGGTCACTGATGCTGAGCCGCATCGCCGAGTCGCTGTTCTGGATCGGCCGCTACCTGGAGCGGGCCGACGACACCGCCCGGATCCTCGACGTCCAGCTGCAGGTCCTGGTCGAGGACCCGAGCATCGACGAGGCGCGCTCGTGCGCGCAGCTGCTCGACGTCATGGGTGTCGAGGGCTACTCCGGGGTCGTGAACCGCTGGACGATCCTCGACCTGCTGGCGCACAACCCGGACTCGGGCAACTCGATCGCCGCTGCCATCGACGCGGCCCGCGAGGGCGCCCGGGGTGCTCGCGAGACGCTGTCGACCGATCTCTGGACCGCGATCAACATGATGTGGCGTGGCCTGCCGGCGGCGCGCAGCCGCAGACCACCGGACCTGTTCGCCTGGGTGCGCAACAGCACCGCCATGATCCACGGCATCGCCGAGGCGACCATGACGCGCGACGAGGGGTGGAACTACTTCGTGCTCGGTCGCAGCATCGAGCGCGTCGACATGACGGCCCGACTGCTGTCGACCGCCTCGCTCGCGAGCAGCGCGCAGCTCGCGTGGCCGACGACGCTGCGCGCGTGCGGTGCCTACGAGGCGTTCATCCGGGCCTACCGCGGGCTCGAGGGCGACCGCCAGGCGGCGGAGTTCCTGCTGCTCGATCGGTGGTTCCCCCGCTCGATCGTGAGCTCGCTCGCCGAGGCCGAGAAGGCCCTGGGCCGGCTCGAGGCGCGCGGCCAGCGCTCGGGCTTCTCCGACGAGGCGCAGCGCCTCCTGGGCCGGGCGCGCACGGAGCTCGAGTACCGACCGCTGACCGAGATCGTCGAGGCCCTGCCGACCGAGATGGAGCGCCTGCAGCGCAGCTGCGCCGCCGCGAGTGAGGCGGTCTCGACGCGGTACTTCTCGAGTGCCGAGCTGCACGCCTGGCGAGGAGGGGCCCTGCTGTGACGATCCAGCTCCGCATCAAGCACACGACCGGTTACACGTACGAGAACGGTGCCGCCGCCTCCTACAACGAGGCGCGGGTGACGCCGCTGACCACGTCGGACCAGTACGTCCTGCGCTCGCGGTTCGAGGTCACGCCGACGGCGTGGTCGATGGAGTACCGCGACTACTGGGGGACCGCCGTCACGGCCTTCGAGGTGCACGACCCGCACGAGGAGCTCACGGTCGTGGCGACCACGACCGTCGAGACCTCCGAGCACGAGCAGCACCCGGGTGACGTGGCGTGGGAGGCGCTCGACGCGGTCCGCGACGAGTACTGCGAGTTCCTGGTGCTCGGCAGCTGGGTCGCGCCACCGCCGTCCCTCGTGCCGGAGCTGGAGCGGCTGCGGGCGTCGTCCGCGACCCCCGGCGACTTCGCCCGGTCGGTGGGCGCGCTGGTCCACGACCGCATCCGGTACCTGCCGGGAGCCACGTCGGTCACCTCGACCGCCGCCGAGGCCTGGGACGCCGGCGCCGGTGTGTGCCAGGACCTCGCGCACGTCATGATCGGCGCGCTGCGGTGGGCTCGGATCCCGGCCCGGTACGTCTCGGGCTACCTGCACCCGTCCCCCGACCCGCAGATCGGCGACACGGTCGAGGGCGAGTCGCACGCCTGGGTCGAGTGGTGGGACGGCGAGTGGATCGGGCACGACCCGACCAACGACATCGCCCCCGGCGAGCGCCACGTCGTGGTGGCCCGCGGTCGCGACTACTCCGACAGCCCGCCCCTGCGTGGCATCTACTCCACCGAGGGCGTCTCCTCGTTGTTCGTGAACGTCGAGATCACCCGCCTGCGCTGACCCCGCCCGCGGCCCGCGGTGTGACGGTTGACCCGGCCGGCCGGGTAAACCGTCACTGGGCGCGGGAGATTCACCGCGCCCAGTGACAGGTTGCCGCGCCGAGTATCCGCACGGCACCCCGGTTGCCGACCCCTCGACCCGTTGCTTCACTGAGGCATGAGCACACCTTACGACGAGCAGGACGGCCGCGCCGACGGCGACGACGACGGCGTGGCCCGCTTCGAGGCAGACCACTCCGCGGGTGCCTACAGTGGCACGGGCGGCGACCTCGGTGGCGACGCCGGCGGTGAACCGGTCGCCCCTGGCGGCACGCACAAGAAGGACGTGCCCGACGAGGAGAAGATCGACCTCGACGAGGAGTTCGCCGCTCCCGACCCGGACCACCAGTCCGGCCAGGGCGCCGACGGAGACGTCGCGACCTTCGAGAACGAGGACCCCGCGCCGTAGCCCGCGGCGCGGCCCAGGTCGTCCGAGCGGGACACTGGCTCGCATGACCGCCGTGCTGCTCGAGGGCCTGGAGATCGTCGGGATCTTCGCGTTCGCCGTGACGGGCGCGCTCGTCGGCGTGCGGCGCGACCTCGACGCGTTCGGGGTCACGGTGCTGGCGCTCCTGACCGGCCTGGGCGGCGGCATGATCCGCGACCTCCTGATCGGCGCGACCCCGCCCGTCGCGCTGCGCGAGTGGCAGCCCATCACGACGGCGCTCGTCGCGGCTCTCGTGGTGGTGGTCTGGCACGGACGCATCGGTCGCCGCGACCCGCAGATCCTGGTCTTCGACGCGCTGGGCCTCGGCCTGTTCTGCGTCTCCGGCACGATCGTCGCGGCCGAAGCCGGACTCGCCCCGTGGGCGGCGGCACTCATGGGCGTCATCACCTCGATCGGTGGCGGCGTCCTGCGCGACGTGCTGGCCGGGCGCATCCCGGTCGTCCTGCACCGCGACCTCTACGCGACGCCGGCAGCCCTCGGCGCGGTCGTCGCCGCGACGACCTGGCGGCTCGACCTGCCCGCGGTGCTCTACGTCGTGGGCGCCGCGGCGTGCGTCGTGTGGCGACTCGCCGCGGTCCGCCGGGGATGGTCGGCACCGCGCCCGTGGGGCCGCGCAGTCGGATAGGCGTGGCCGGCGGCCAGGGGTCGATGGGCATGTCGTGAGGGTCGGGCCGGGGTGCCCGTGTGTACGAACCCGGGGTCTGCCGGATGTTTCGGGCCGTGATGCTCTCCTACGGTCGACGCCGAGGTCACGCACCGTGCGGGCCCGAGAGGATCGACGTGAGCTCCCCCCAGGCCGATCGTGCGCAGTCCCTCACCTTCGTCGTGCTCGTGCTGGTGGTGGCCTGGGCGGCCGCGCCGCTGGCCGACGGTCTCGTCCTCGCGCTATCGCCCTTGCTGGTCACGGTGGTCATGGTGGCCGGGTCGAGCAGACGGTCCAGGTCCCGCGACCTGCGCCTCGGAGTGCGTTCAGCCGGCTGGCCGTGGTGGTGGGTCGCCCTGGGGTCGACGGCGGGCGTCACCTCGATCGCCTATCTGCTCCTGCTCGGGGTGGGGCTCGTGGAGCCGCGTGCGGCGGACCAGCAGACGGCGGTCGACCTCCTGGTGCTGATCGTCACGGGGATGGTGCTCGCCTTCTGCGAGGAGATCGGGTGGCGCGGCTACCTCCAGCCGCGGGTGGCCGGATGGGCGGGCCGGCGCGGCTCCTACCTCGTGGTGGGAGCGGTCTGGGTCGGGTGGCACCTCGCGTACATCGCCCGGACCGACGGCTACCACGCCGACGGGAACCGTCTGGTGGTCCTGACACTGTTCTCCCTCTCGGTCATGGCGTTCGCGATCGTGTTCGGTGAGCTGCGCGACCGCTCGGGGAGCGTCTGGCCGGCGGTCGTGGCGCACATGGCGCACAACGTGGCCTTCGCCTGGCTGGGGACCTCGATGCTGCGGACGGAGCACCCTGTCGTGGTCGAGGAGTACCTCGTCGGGGACACCGGCCTGCTGGTCCTGGTCGGCACGGTCCTGGTCGCCCTCGCGCTCCTTCGCCACGGTGGAGTGGGGAGTCACCCTGAGCGAACGCCGACCTGACGACGTCTCGCGGGGCCGATCGAGGGCGGCGGCCCACACGGCGGAGACGGACGTCAGTCCGCGGACCCTGGGTGCGCGTCGCGCAGGACGGCGACCTCGGTCGGCTCGCTGCGCCCGCGGAGCACGACCGGCTCGGCACCGACCCAGTGCGCCGCCTCGTCGTCGGAGGCCGAGTCGACGCTCGCCTGCATGACGAGCACCCGGCCCGGCACCTGCTTGGACAGGTCGGTGAGCCGTGCCGCCGAGTTCACGGCGTCGCCGATGACGGTGTACTCGAAGCGCGACTCGTCGCCGATGTTGCCGGCGACGGCCTCGCCCGTGGCCACGCCGATGCCGGCGCCGATCTCGGGCACCTCCTCGACGAGCCGTGCCGACATGGACCGGGCGGCGGCGAGGGCCGCTCCCGCGTGGTCCTCGATCCGCACCGGCGCGCCGAAGATCGCGAGCACCGCATCGCCCATGAACTTGTTGACCAGCCCCTCGTGCCGATCGACCTCCTCGACGACGACGCCGAAGAAGCGGTTGAGCACGGCGACGACCTCCTGCGCGTCGTGCTCGGTGGCGTACGTCGTCGACCCGACGAGGTCGATCATCAGGACCGACACCTCGCGCGACTCACCGCCCAGCTCGACGGAGTCGAGCGACGCGGCCGCCGCGACGTCGCGCCCCACGTGCCGACCGAACATGTCGCGGATGCGCTCGCGCTCACGCAGCCCGCGCGCCATGTCGTTGAAGCCGGACTGCAGGACGCCCAGCTCGGTGCCGTCGTAGACCACGACCTCGGCGTCGAGGTCGCCGTCGCGCACCTGGGCGAGCGCCGCACCGACCGACTCGATCGGGTTGACCACTGCCCGGGCGGTCAGGACGGTGACCAGGAGGCCGAACGCCAGGATGACACCCGAGAGCCCGAGCACGACGACGGCGAACTGGT
>JALRCA010000251.1 GCA_023257515.1 Aeromicrobium sp. | reverse complement strand
TCAGCTTCGAAGAGGGCGAGCCTATTTGCATGATGGTGCCAATTCCACGAGGGCAGATTGAGTCTTTAGAGACGTCCATGAAACCCATCAGCGAGGACGGGCCGTTGAACGCGGCTTATCAGAAGTGGGGCGACGCTCGTCTACTTCCCGGTCGCGTCGTGGGTCTTCTCCTTCGTCGTCGACGGTGACACCACGACGTTCACGGGCTGGGTCGGCCAGCTCGGCACGCACCTCGGTCTCGACGTCAGCACGATCGACTTCGCGGGCGGCACGGCGGTCCACATCAACGCCGGTGCGGCAGCACTCGCCCTCGCTCTGGTGCTCGGCAAGCGCGTCAACTTCACCAAGGAGGCGGCGAAGCCGCACAACGTCCCGCTCGTCCTCATCGGTGCGGCGATCCTGTGGTTCGGCTGGTTCGGCTTCAACGCCGGCGCGGCGACGACCGACGGCACGGCGGCGCTCATCGTCGTGAACACGATCGTGTGCCCGGCGGCCGCGGCCCTGGGCTGGATCTTCACCGAGCACTTCAAGAGCGGCAAGGCCACCGCGGTGGGTGCCGCCTCGGGCGTCGTGACCGGTCTGGTCGCCATCACCCCGTCGTGCGCGAACCTGTCGCCCACGTGGTCGATCGTGCTCGGTCTCGTGGCCGGTGCCGTCTGCGCCCTCGCGATCGACCTCAAGTGGAAGCTCGGCTACGACGACTCGCTCGACGTCGTCGGCATCCACCTGGTCGCCGGCTTCATCGGCACGCTGTACCTGGGCTTCTTCGCCATCGACACGGGTCTGTTCACCGGCGGCGGTAACCTCGACCAGCTGATCGTCCAGGTCATCCCGGCGTTCGCGGTCGCGATCTACTCCTTCGTGGTCGCGTTCGTCATCGGCAAGGTCATCGACGTCACCATCGGGTTCCGCGTCCACGAGGACGAGGAGGCCGCGGGCATCGACACCGTGCTGCACGGTGAGGCGGGCTACGCGCTCGACTGACCGACCTCACCCACCCGCTGGGTGTGACGATCCCGGGCCGAATCTCGCGATTCGCGCCCGGGATCGTCACGCTCAGGGGGGTGTGGGGCGATTTCGTGGGGTGGGGCCCGGTGTGGCAGACTTGATCCTCGGCGTCGGGCCGGTTCTGCCACAGGGGAGCCCCCGCGAGCGCCGATCCGAATTCTTCACCATCATCCGTGGGTGACCTGTGGCACCGGCGAGGAGCAGACGATGACCAACCTGGTCGACCAGATCGCGAACGAGGCACGCCGCGACGACATCCCCGAGTTCCGTGCGGGCGACACCCTCAAGGTGCACGTCAAGGTCATCGAGGGCAACCGCTCGCGTGTCCAGGTGTTCCAGGGCGTCTGCATCAAGGTCCAGGGCTCCGGCGTCGGCCGCACCTTCACGGTCCGCAAGGTGAGCTTCGGCGTCGGCGTCGAGCGCACGTTCCCGCTCCACACGCCGGTCATCGAGCAGATCGAGGTCGCGACCCGCGGCGACGTCCGCCGCGCGAAGCTCTACTACCTGCGCAACCTGCGCGGCAAGGCCGCCAAGATCAAGGAGAAGCGCGAGGACTGAGTCCTTCGCCGCCCAGGGCCCGGCACCCCTGCCGAGTCCTTCGCCGCCCAGGGCCGGGAGTCCTCGGCCCGCCTCCGTCGTCACGCCACCGCAGCCACTAGGCTCGGTGGCGTGACGCGTTTCGCCCCCGGCACCACCGTGCGCAAGGACGCCGGTCTCTACGGGTACGAGCGGGCGCTCACGCGCCGCGGGCTCTTTCCCGTCGCCGGCGTGGACGAGGCGGGACGTGGAGCGTGCGCCGGTCCGCTGGTCGCCGCCGCGGCGATCGTGGAGCGACCGATCCCCGGTCTCGCCGACTCCAAGCTCCTCACCGAGCGGCGCCGCGAGGCCTGCTACGAGCGCATCATGGAACGCGCGGTCGACGTGTCGGTCGTCGTCATCAGCCCGCAGGACTGCGACCGGCTGGGTCTGCACCGCGCCAACGTCGCGGCCCTGCGCAGGGCGATGGCACGTCTCGAGGTCCGGCCCGGCTACGTGCTCACCGACGGCTTCCCGGTCGACGGACTCGGGACGCCGGGCCTCGCCGTGTGGAAGGGCGACCGGGTGGCTGCGTCGATCGCGGCCGCCTCGGTCGTCGCCAAGGTCACGCGCGACCGCATGATGCTGGAGCTCCACGAGCAGTACCCGCAGTACGACTTCGCGACCCACAAGGGCTACAACACCCCGGACCACCAGGCGGCGCTCCGCGAGCACGGGCCGTGCCCCGAGCACCGCTTCACCTACGTCAACGTCCGCGCCGCGATGGAGCAGCGGAACGGCCAGGAGGAGTCATGAGCGCAGAGGACCTGGAGCGCTACGAGTCCGAGCAGGAGCTCGCGCTGCTGCGCGAGTACCGCGACGTCGTGCGGATCTTCAAGTACGTCGTCGAGACCGACCGGCGCTTCTACCTGTGCAACCAGGTCGACGTGAAGGTGCGCTCGGAGACGGGTGACGCCTACTTCGAGGTCTCCATGACCGACGCGTGGGTGTGGGACATCCACCGGCCGGCCCGCTTCGCCAAGAACGTCAAGGTGCTGACCTTCAAGGACGTCAACGTCGAGGAGCTGCAGGACTCCGACGTCAAGGTGCCTCCGGCGAGCTCGTGACCCGGGGCTGCAGTCGGGGCAGGGTGAGCACGAGGCAGCCCGCGGCCATGACGAGGCCCAGGAGGATCCATCCCGTCTCGCCCAGGTGCAGCACGAGCGGAAGGGCAGCCGCCGGCCCGACGATGCGTGCGGCGGCGGACGACAGCGTGAACGTCGACTGGTAGCGGCCCTGCCGGTCGTCGGGCACACCGGTGAAGGCGACGTGCCACGACGCCGCGCCGCCTGCCATCTCACCGATGGTCAGCACGACGGTGCCGGTCAGGAGCAGGACGATCGCGAGCAGCTCGCCGGTCGAGCCGGCCGCGCCGACGACGATGACGGCCGCGGGAAGCGTGAAGGCCGCGAGGACGGCGAGTCGACGCGCCGAGCCGTCGTCGCGGGCCGTGGTGGCGATCCGCGTCTGCAGGAGCAGGACGAGCACGGTGTTGACGCCGAAGGCGACGGCGGCCGTCCACTCGGGCGCATCGGTGCGAGTGACCACCCAGGCGGGCAGGAGGACCGAGAGCACCGGCATCGTGAGCTGCACGAGGGCGGCTGCGCCGGTGGCCGCCATGAATCGTGCGT
>JALRCA010000017.1 GCA_023257515.1 Aeromicrobium sp. | reverse complement strand
AGCTCGCCCTCGTCGACACCGACTCCGGTGACCTGCGCCAGGTCGCCGAGTACGTGCTCGACGCCGTCGCCCCGCTCGACGGCTCGCAGCATCCCCACATCCGCCAGGAGCTCCTGCTCAACACCGTCGAGGTGGTCTCGGGCGTGGCCCGCACCGTGCGCGGCGCGGGGGAGGACCTGCAGCGCAACATCGACCTGATCCGCACCGTCACCGACCGGCTGCGCGTCGAGCTCATGTGTGCCGGGACCCACCCCTTCGCCCGCTGGGACAACCAGCGCGTCACCGACAAGGAGCGCTACGCCACCCTCATCGACCGGACGCAGTGGTGGGGCCGCCAGATGCTCATCTACGGGGTCCACGTGCACGTCGGCATCGAGGACCGCGACAAGGTCCTGCCCATCAGCAACGCGATGCTCTCGTACTACGGCCACCTGCAGGCGCTGAGCGCGTCGTCCCCGTTCTGGGGCGGCAAGGACACGGGCTACGCCTCGAACCGGGCCCTCATGTTCCAGCAGCTCCCCACGGCCGGGCTGCCGTTCCACTTCGAGCGGTGGGAGGAGCTCGAGCGCTACGTCGACGACCTCACGACCACGGGGGTCATCGACATCTTCGACGAGATCCGGTGGGACCTGCGGCCCTCGCCCAAGTTCGGGACCCTCGAGGTCCGCGTGTGCGACGGCATCCCCTCGATGTCGGAGCTGCTCAGCATCTCGGCGCTCACGCACTGCCTCGTCGAGCACTTCTCGTCCGAGCTGGACGCCGGCCGCGCGATCCCTAACCTGCCGCCGTGGTTCGCGCAGGAGAACAAGTGGCGCTCGGCCCGCTACGGCATGGACGCGATCCTCATCCTCGACGAGCACGCCGAGGAGGACGTCGTGACCGACGACCTGCGCCGCCTGCTCACGCGCCTCGAGCCCGTCGCGGAGCGACTCGACTGCGTCGACGAGCTGGGCGGCGTCCTGGACATCGTCGAGGGCGGAGCCTCGTACCAGCGCCAGCGCGCGGTGGCCGCTGCCAACGACGGACGGCTCGATGCCGTCGTCGGGTCACTCGTCGAGGAAATGCGCGCGGGCCGACCGTTGTTGCCCCAGTCATGAGCTCTTCCACCGCCGAGCGCGTCGACTTCTGGTTCGACCCGCTGTGCCCCTTCGCCTGGATCACGTCCCGCTGGATGCTCGAGGTCGAGCAGGTGCGCGACGTCGAGACGACCTTCCACGTCATGAGCCTGTCGGCTCTCAACGAGGGCAAGGACGTGCCGCAGGACTACAAGGACATGATCGCCCGCGGCTGGGGCCCGGTGCGCCTCGCGATCAAGATCGAGCAGGACCACGGCTCGGCCAAGCTGCGCGAGTACTACACCGCGATCGGCACCAAGCGCCACAACGAGAAGCGCGAGTTCGAGCCCGAGCTGTACGCCGAGGTCCTCGAGGAGATCGGGCTCCCGACGGAGCTGGCGGCGGCCGCCGACGACACGTCGCTCGACGACGCCGTCCGAGCGTCGCACCAGGTCGGCATCGAGAAGGTCGGCGAGGACGTCGGCACCCCGGTCATCGAGGTCGCGGGCGTCGCGTTCTTCGGCCCGGTGCTGCAGAGCATCCCGCGCGGCGAGACGGCCGGCACGGTGTTCGACGGTGCCCGCGCCCTCGCCTCGTTCCCCGACTTCTTCGAGCTCAAGCGCACCCGCACGGGGGACCTCGACTTCAGCTGACCGAGGGTGCTCAGGGTCCGCACGTCGCGGCGCGCGAGGGCCTGAGAGGATTCGGGCATGCGCGTGCACATCGCGGCGGACCACGCCGGCTACGAGCTCAAGACCCACCTGATCGGCTGGCTCACGGCCCAGGGCCACGAGCCCGTCGACCACGGCGCCCACGCCTACGACGCCGAGGACGACTACCCGCCGTTCTGCATCGAGGCGGCCCAGGCGACGGTCGACGAGCCCGGCTCGCTCGGCATCGTGATCGGCGGCTCCGGCAACGGGGAGCAGATCGCCGCGAACAAGGTGCGCGGCGCCCGCGCCGCCCTGGCCTGGAGCACCGAGACCGCCTCGCTCGCGCGTCAGCACAACAACGCCCAGATCGTCTCGATCGGCGCGCGCATGCACTCGACGGAGGAGGCCGAGCAGATCGTGCAGGCCTTCCTGACGACCCCGTGGAGCGAGGCGGAGCGCCACCAGCGCCGCATCGACCTGCTCGCGCGCTACGAGGAGACCGGCGAGCTTGCCTGAGGGGCACACACTCCACCGTCTCGCCGGCCAGATCGAGACGGCCCTCGCCGGTCGACGGACTCTCTCGTCGAGCCCGCAGGGGCGTTTCGCCGACGCGGCCCGCATCCTCGACGAACGGACCCTCACGGGCGCGACGGCACGCGGCAAGCACGTGCTCGTGGCGTTCGAGGGTCTCGCCGAGCAGGTCCACGTGCACCTGGGGCTGTTCGGCCGCTGGGACGTCCACGAGGGCGTGCCGCCGGTCGTGGGGCAGGTTCGATGGAGGCTCGCGGCAGCCGACGGATCCACGAGCCTCGATCTGCGCGGACCGACGGCGTGCGAGCTGCTGACGCCGCTCGAGGTCGACGCACTGCTCTCACGGATCGGACCCGATCCGCTCGACCCCACCGCGACTGCCCTCGACGCCGAGGCGGTGGTGCTCGGCTCGCGCCGCTCGATCGACGTGCTGCTCATGGACCAGTCCGTCATCGGTGGCGTCGGCAACGTCTACCGGGCCGAGGTGCTGTTCCGGCACGGCGTCGATCCCGCCACCCCGGGTCGTCAGCTGGGGGCGGATCGGTGGCGTGCGATGTGGGACGACCTGGTCGTGCTCATGCGCGACGGCGTACGGAGCGGGCGGATCGACACGGTCCGTCCGGAGCACACGCCCGAGGCGATGGGCCGCGACCCGCGGGCCGACGACCACGGGGGCGAGGTCTACGTCTACCGTCGCGCCGGGCAGCCGTGCCTGGTGTGCGGGACGACCGTGCTGACCAGGGTCGTGGCAGCGAGGAACCTGTTCTGGTGCCCCGAGTGCCAGTCCGCCGGTAGGGTCAGGGGGTGAGGAAGGGACTGCGTCGCCTGCTGCCGAGCCTTGCGCGGTACCTCGACGACCGCATCGTCGGTTGGCGCACCGGGACGGGCGAGGGGCAGCGCGCCGTCCTGGCGGTGCTCGTCGCGCTGACCGTGATCATCTTCGTCGGCTCGCTCATCGAGTACATGATCTTCCCGGCGGCCACGTTCGTCGTCCCCCTGCTGCTCGGCAGCATGACGCTGCGCTACCGGCCGCTGCTGACGCTGGTCGGGGTCACCACGGTGTTCCTCGCGATCACGGTCACGAAGGAGAACATCCTCAACGGCACCACCCCCGGGCGCGTCAGCACCCTGGTGACGATGGCCGTCGTGGTCGCGATCATGCTGTTCGAGGCCCGGCAGCGGCGCTCGGGCCTGCCCGGTGCCATCGGCGAGGCGATGCTGGTCGACCTGAACAACCGGCTGCAGCGTCAGGGCTACGTGCCGCTGCTGCCGGAGCAGTGGCGCTCGCAGTCGGCGATGTCGTCGGCCGGGGGCGCGAAGTTCGCCGGTGACTTCCTGGTCGCCGACCTGAGCGAGGACGGCCGTCACCTGGAGATGGTGCTCGTCGACGTGTGCGGCAAGGGCGTCGCCGCCGGCACGCAGTCCCTGCAGCTGGCCGGTGCGCTCGGCGGACTCATCGGATCGCTGCCGCCGCAGGGCCTGTTCGCGGCGGCGAACCACTACCTGCTGCGACAGAACTGGGACGAGGGCTTCGCGACGGCGGTCCACGTCATCATCGACCTCGACACCGGCTCCTACTCGCTCATCAGCGCCGGCCACCCACCGGTGCTGATCTGGTCGGCGAAGGAGCAGGAGTGGCGCGCAGACCAGGCCCGCGGCATCGCCCTCGGCATCCTGGAGCGCCCCGAGTTCAACACCACGAGCGGCGTCCTCGAGCCAGGTGACGCGCTCCTCTTCTACACCGACGGCGTCGTGGAGACCCGTCGTCGCGGGGTCGGCGAGGGCGTCGACTGGCTGCGCCTCGCCGCCGCCCGCTCGGTCGCCCCCGGCTTCGACGGTGCCGCGCGCCGCATCCTCGAGCACGTCAAGACGACCGACGACGACCGCGCCGTGCTGGTGATCGATCGCATCGGCTGAGCCGACGGACGCTGCTGCAGGGCGCCGCCTGAGGATCTGACGACTTCGATCGCCAAGATCGTCTGGGAAGCGATCGAACTCGCCAGATCGCAAGGTGGGGCGTGGAGCGGACGACGAGATTCGAACTCGCAACATCCTGCTTGGAAGGCAGGGACTCTAGCCAATTGAGTTACGTCCGCGGCGCCACCTGGGGTGGCCGGTCCATGATGCCACAGTCGCGTCCGCGACCGGACGACCCCTCAGGCCGACGTCAGCCTCACGTCCGCCGCCGCCTGCGTCCCCTCGGCGGTGAACAGCTCGCGCTCCTGCGCGGCCCACACGTCCCACCAGGGCGCGTACGCGTCGCCGTCGCGGGCGATGGCCCGCTCGTGCCGCAGGGGAGCGGGGGCGTCGACCCAGACGAGCAGGCTCAGAAAGGGGCGGACGAGCCGCGACCCGCTGCCGCACCCGTCGAGCACGAGCAGCGGCACGGGCGGCATCGACTCGACGGCCCCGGGACGGTCGGCCTCCCAGTCCCAGAGCCGTGCCGACGCCGGACCGCCCACGCACACCTGACCGAGCAGGTCGGCCAGGATCCTCGGCACCTCGCCCAGGCCGTGCCACCCGGGCACGAATCGGTCGACGCCGAGCACGGCCGCTCCCGTCGCGTCGGCGACGGCGCGCGAGAGATCGGTCTTGCCCGCCCCGCTCGGTCCGTCGATCGCCATGACCTTGGTCGTCCCGCAGGCAGGCTGCCGGTCGGCCAAGAGGCTCACGAGCGCGTCGATCACGGGCCCAGGGTAGGGGCGTCAGCCGAGTCGGTCGGCGAGCGCCTGGCCGAGCGCCCGACCGGACAGGAAGGCGGTCTCCACCGACGACGACGTGCCCCATGCGTCGCCGCAGGCGCCCACGAGGGAGTCGTCGAGGTGGAACGGGGCGTCGTGCCCGTGGGCCGGGCGCGCGAACGTCCACCGCTGGACGTGGACCAGCGTCGGCTCGCCGTCGGGCACGGGCACGACCTCGCGCAGCGCCGCGAGCAGCGGCCCGGCGGCCGCGTCGGGATCGTCGAGGTGTCGTCGGGCCCGGTCGGCCGTGGAGTGGGCGACGAGCACCGGTGCGCCGTCGCCGCGGCGGCGCCCGTCGTCGGCCACCCACGCCAGGTCGGGGTGCCCGTCGACGAACCAGCCGTCGTCGTCGGGCCAGGTCCGCCGGTCCCAGCCCACGGTCAGGGCCAGCGCGGGCTCGTACGGGTCGTCCAGTACCGCGTGGGCCGGCGAGTCGGGACCGATCAGGCGGCGGGCCTGCGGGTCGGGCATGGCGAGCACGACGGCGTCGCACGCGGTGCCGTCGACCTGGATGCCGCCCTCGGTCCTGACGTGCGTCACCGGGTCGGCGCCGCGGACGTCCAGGTCGTTCGCGAGGTCCTGCACGAGGGAGCGCAGCCCGTCAGGAGCGGCCCAGCGCAGGGGCCCGGGCTTGGGCTCCGTGCCGTCCGGGGACCACACCGAGAACGTGTCGGTCCACGGGCGGGCCAGGCCGCGGTCGCGCCAGTCCTCGACCACGGCGGAGAACTCGTCGGAGCGGGTCGTGAAGTAGCTCGCCCCGATGTCGACGACCCGGTCGCCGTGACGCCGCAGCGCCATCCGGCCGCCCGGTCGACGCCCGCGGTCGCGCACGGTGACGCGGTGGCCCGCCGCGACCAGCTCGCGCGCACAGACCACGCCGGACAGACCGGCTCCGACCACGACGACGTCAGCCATGCCGCGATCCTCGCACCGACGAAGGACCCCGGCAGGACGAGCCGGCCGGGGTCCTTCGGGCGCGACGCGTCAGGCCGCGTCGAGGGTGGGGTAGTCCGTGTAGCCCTCGGCGCCGCCACCGTAGAAGGTGTCGGAGTTCGGCTCGTTGAGCTCGGCACCGGTGCGCCAGCGCTCGACGAGGTCGGGGTTCGCCAGGAACGGGCGGCCGACGGCGACGAGGTCGGCCTGGCCGCCGTCGACGACCTGCTTCACCTCGTCCAGGTCGGTGACCTCGCCGAAGCCGCTGTTGGCGATCACGATGCCGCCGAAGCCCTTGCGCAGCGTCTGGAACAGGTCGCTCGCGGGATCGCCGAGGATGCTCAGGTACGCGATGCCGAGATCGGCGATGCCCTCGACGAGGGTCGTGTAGGCGCGCTCGGTCTCCTCGGGATCGGTCTCGAGGACGCCCTGGATGTTGTGGGCGGGCGAGATGCGCAGGCCCACCTTGTCGGCACCGATCGCGTCGGCCACGGCCCGGACGACCTCGATCGTCAGGCGGGCACGGTTCTCGGGAGTTCCGCCGTACTCGTCCGTGCGCTCGTTGCTCGACGGCGCGAGGAACTGGTGCAGCAGGTAGCCGTTCGCGCCGTGGACCTCCACACCGTCGAGGCCGGCCTCGACCGCGTTGCGCGCAGCCTGGACGAACTCCTCGACGACGCCGGGGATCTCCGACGTCTCGAGGGCGCGGGGCTCGACGTGCGGCTTCTGGCCGTCCACGGTCACCATCAGCCCGGGGGCGGTGATCGCGCTCGGAGCGACGGTCTCGAGCCCGTCCTTGTTGTCGGGGTGGGCGATGCGCCCGGCGTGCATCAGCTGCGCGACGATCCGCCCGCCGCCGGCGTGCACGGCCTCGGCGACACCGCGCCAGCCCTCGACCTGCTCGGGGGAGTGGAGGCCCGGCGTGGCGAGGTAGCCCTGGCCGACCGCGGAGGGCTGCGTGCCCTCGGTGACGATGAGCCCGGCGCCGGCGCGCTGGCCGTAGTACTCGGCGGCGAGCTCACCCGGCACGCCACCGGCCTCGGCGCGGTTGCGGGTCAGCGGGGCCATCACGAAGCGCTGGGGCAGGTCCCAGGCGCCGACGCGGATCGGGTCGAAGACGGTGGTCATCTCTCTCCTCGTGGTCGAGTCGCCCGACGCGGCACGCGCCGGGTACTTCAATGCTCAACCATCTCCACGAGGACGCATTCCGGACGAACAGGTCTTGTGGGCCGTCTCACGCGGGACGCGAACGGATAGAGTGACGCCGCTGCCGGGCGCGCCCGGCAGCACCGGGATGTAGCGCAGCTTGGTAGCGCATCCGCTTTGGGAGCGGAGGGTCGCAGGTTCAAATCCTGTCATCCCGACCAGTCGTCTCCTCGGGCCGATCTGACGACTTCGATCGTCAAGACGACGCGAGAAGCGATCGAGGTCGACGAATCGCGTCGTGCAAGAGTAAGCGTCATGACCGTCGCCGGACTCGTCCTCGCCGCGCTCGCGGCCCTGCTGCACGTCTACATCTTCGTGCTGGAGTCGATCACGTGGACGAGCCCCGGCACGCGGCGCGTGTTCGGCACGACCGAGCAGGAGGCGCTGGTCACGAAGCCGCTGGCGCTCAACCAGGGGTTCTACAACCTGTTCCACGCGATCGAGGTCGTCGTCGGTGTCGTCGTCCACGTGGCGGCGCACGAGGACGTCGGCCTGGCGCTCGTCCTCGCGGGGGTCGGGTCGATGCTGGCGGCCGCGATCGTCCTGGTCGTGTCGTCGCCCGACAAGGCGTCCGCCGCGATCAAGCAGGGTGCGTTCCCGCTCGTCGCGGTGGTCCTGCTCGTCATCGGCGCGATCTGACGACTTCGATCGCGAAAACGACCCCGTAAGGCGATCGAAGTCGACGAATCGGGCGGGTTGGCCGTCAGGCGGGCTGCACGACGTCCCGCAGCGCCGCGTCGGCGGCGAACAGCGCGTCACGGTCCCACGTCGAGGTCGAGGCGAGCAGCTCGTCGGCTCCGCTGACCTCGGCCAGCCGCTCCAGGCGCCGACGGACGACGTCGGGCGTGCCCAGCGTCGCGCGGTCGAGCGAGTCCTCCACGCGTCGCCTGACCTGGTCCGGCCACTCCTGCGCCCGGATCGCCTCCGGCGACTCCAGGGGCGGGAACTCGCCGGTGCGGCGGGCCGACGCCATCGCCCACGCCTCGGGCAGGGCCAGCTCGCGTGCGGTCGCCTCGTCGTCGGCCACCACCACGTCGAGCGACACGACCACGCGCGGTGACGGCACGGCCGGGGTGGGCACGAACTCGCGTCGGTAGGCACCGAGCAGGTCGGGCAGCTCGTCACGGTCGAGCACCGGGCCACCGACGACGACCGGCAGTCCGAGCCGCGCGGCGAGCGTGATGCCTCGGCCCGTGGCGAGCAGGAACATCGGCACCGGGCCGCCGACGGGCCGCACGGTGACCGGACCGGTGCCCTCGAGGTGATCGCGCAGCTCGCGGACGTCCGCCTCGAACCGGTCGGGCCCGTCCGGCGCCTCGCGCAGGACCTCGCGGACGGGTCCGGTGAACCCAGACGACCGGCCCAGCCCGAGGTCGACCCGGCCCGGGTGGAGCGCCTCGAGCATGCGGAACTGCTCGGCGACCACGAAGGGCTGGTGGTGCGGCAGCATGACGCCGCCCGAGCCGACCCGGATGCGCGACGTCGCGGCACCGACCGCGGCGAGCAGGACCGGGGGAGAGCCACTGGCGATACCGGGCACGCCGTGGTGCTCCGCCACCCAGAAGCGATCGAGCCCCAGCCGCTCGGCGTGGACGGCCCGCTCGATCGTGCCGGTGAGCGCCTCGCCCTCCGGGCGGCCGGCACGGGTGCGGGACCTGTCGAGCAGCGAGAGCCTCACGTCGGGTGCAACGTGCAGGTGCCCACGAGGCTTCCCGTGAGCCGGGCCACGGCCGGACACCACCGTTTGACGGACCCGTCGCACGACGTTCACGTCGGGTGGGGGATCCGTTCGTCCTGGTCCGCGAGAACGAAGATCGTGAGGACTGGTCCAGCCCGTCTGTTCCCCTCCCGGCGTGAGCTGTCGCGACGCGACGTGCTCGTCGGCGGCGTCGGTGTCGCCACGGCTGCGGGTCTCGCGACCGTCGCGACCTGGCCGTCGCCGGCGCCAGGTGCGCAGCACCGCCGGTTCCAGCACGGCGTCGCCTCCGGTGACCCGCTGCCCGACCGGGTCGTGCTCTGGACCCGCGTCACGCCCATCCCCGGCGCGTCGCCCGGTTCCGGGCAGGGCGGTCCGACCCTCGTCGAGTGGGAGGTCGCGCGCGACGCCGCGTTCACGCAGCTCGTGCGATCCGGGTCGATCCGGACCTCGCCGCAGCGGGACCACACGGTCAAGGTCGACGCGAACGGTCTGCAGCCCGCGACGACGTACTTCTACCGCTTCACGAGCGGCCCCGACCGGTCGACGGTCGGCAGGACGCGGACGGCGCCGGCTCACGACGCCTCGCCCGAGCGGCTGCGCCTCGGTGTCGTCTCGTGCGCCAACTGGCAGGCCGGGCACTTCAGTGCCTACCGCCACCTGGCCGACGCCGACCTCGACGCCGTGGTGCACCTCGGTGACTACATCTACGAGTACGAGCCCAGCAAGTACTCCTACGGCCACGACCAGCAGGACGTCCGCCTGCACGATCCGCAGCGCGAGACCATCACGCTCAGCGACTACCGACGCCGGCACGCGCAGTACAAGACCGACCCGGACCTGCAGGCCCTGCACGCCACGACCCCCTTCGTCGTGACCTGGGACGACCACGAGGTCGCCGACGGCTGGTGGCCCGGCGGAGCGTTCGAGCACCAGCGCCAGGACGGCTCGTGGGCGGCGCGCCGCCGGGCCGCACTCCGGGCGTACGACGAGTGGATGCCGGTGCGCATCTCCGGGACGGCGCGTCCAGGGGACGGGACCCGCATCTACCGTCGCATCCGCTTCGGCGACCTGGCAGACCTGACGATGCTCGACCTGCGCAGCTACCGCGACGAGCGGGTCGACGCCGACGACCCGCGGACCGACGCGCCGGAGCGCACGATCACCGGGCCCGCGCAGCACGCCTGGCTCGTCGAGCAGCTGACCACGACGAGGGCGCGGTGGAAGCTCGTCGGCAACCCCGTCATGGTGGCACCGATGCTCATGCCACCGCGGCCGCAGGTCGAGAAGATCGCCCTGGAGCGCACGACCGACCCCATGTCGTGGGGGCCGGCCGAGCCCAACACCGACGAGTGGGACGGCTACCCGGCGGACCGGCGCCGACTGCTGCAGACGGTGGCCGACCGCCAGGTCGACGACGTCGTGTTCCTGTCCGGCGACGTGCACACGGCCTGGGCCAACGAGGTGCGCCACGACGGCCGTCCCCTGGCGACGGAGCTCGTGTGCGCGTCGGTGACCAGCAACAACGTCGACGACTTCATGGGCACCGCACCGCGGACGGTGTCGCAGTCGATCGAGACCGCGATCCGCACGCTCAACCCGCACGTGCGCTTCGTCAACCTCGACGATCACGGCTACAGCGTGATCGACCTCGATCGGTCGCGCTTGCGCATGGAGTGGCACGCGATCAGCGACCGTCGTGATCCCCGGGCGACCTCGCGGCTGCTCGCCGCCCGCGAGGTGCGCAGCGGCGACCCCCGCCTCCTGCCCGTCTGACCCCTTCGCACCCCACCCCGCTGGCAGTGACGTAATCACCGCGACACGCTGGCGTGTCGCGTAGATCTGTCACTGCCAGCGGGGAGGGGGCCCTGCGCAAGCCCGGTTCGGCCTCTCGGGCCAGGCGTGAGAGACTGATCGGAGGCCTGCGAGCCGGACCGCGACCGTTCGTCGCGTCGTCCGCCGGGCCCCCGAGAGCCACAGGTTCACACCACCCGCGACAGCAGGAGCACGACGACGTGAAGAGCACGACCGAATCCCTCGGCCCGACCCGGGTGAAGCTCACCATCGAGGTCCCGTTCGAGGAGTTCCAGCCGAGCCTCGACAAGGCCTACAAGACGATCGGCGCGCAGGTCCAGGTGCCCGGCTTCCGCAAGGGCAAGGTCCCCGCGGCGATCATCGACCAGCGCATCGGCCGCGGCGCCGTGCTCGACGAGGCCATCAACAGCGCGCTGCCCGACTGGTACAGCGAGGCGCTGCAGCAGGTCGACGTCCAGCCGCTGAGCCAGCCCGAGATCGACCTCACCAAGTTCGAGGACGGCGAGCCGATCGAGATCACCGCCGAGCTCGACGTGCGCCCCGAGATCGAGCTGCCCGACGTCTCGGCCATCGCGGTCGAGGTCGAGGACGCCGAGGTCCAGGACGACGACGTCGAGGAGCAGCTCGAGGCGCTCCGTGAGCGCTTCGCGACGTTCACCGACGTCGAGCGCGCGGCCGCCGACGGCGACGCGGTCACGATCGACCTGGCCGCCCACGACGAGAGCGGCGAGCCCATCGAGGGCGCCGAGGCCACCGGCATGCCGTACACGGTGGGTCGTGGCGGCATGCTCGACGGGCTCGACGAGGCCATCACGGGTCTGTCCGCCGGCGAGGAGAAGACGTTCAGCACCGAGCTCGTCGGCGGCGAGCTCAAGGGCACGCCCGTCGAGGTCACCGTCAAGGTCGTCGACGTCAAGGAGCGCGAGCTGCCCGAGGTCGACGAGGAGTTCGTCCAGACCGCCTCGGAGTTCGACACGGTCGAGGAGCTGCGGGCCGACCTGCGCGAGAAGCTCACGCGCGGCAAGCGCATGGAGCAGGCCGCCGAGGCCCGCGACCTGGTGCTCGACGAGATCGTCGGCCAGGTCGCCGCGCCGATCCCCGACGCGGTCGTCACCGAGGAGCTCGCGAACCGTCGTCAGCAGATCACCGAGCAGCTCATGTACGCCGGCATGTCGATGGAGGCCTACCTCGAGGAGGAGGGCCAGACGGCCGAGGAGTTCGAGGCCGACCTCGAGCGCCGTGTCCGCGACTCGATCGTCGCGCAGTTCGTGCTCGACGAGGTCGTCAAGGAGCAGGAGATCGGCGTCGACGACGCCGAGCTGAGCCAGCACATCATCCGCCGTGCGCAGCAGTCCGGCCAGGACCCGAACTCCTACATCCAGCACATCATGGAGCACAACCACGTGCCCGAGATGATGTCCGAGGTCCTGCGCGGCAAGGCGCTCGCGTCGCTCGTCGAGGGCGCCACGGTCACCGACAAGTCGGGCACGACCCTCGACCTGTCGAAGCTCCAGGCCGACGGCAGCCTCGCCGACGAGGACGAGCCCGCCGACGACGCCAGCTGACGTCCCGCACACGAGGCCGCCGGTCCCCCTCGGGGTGCCGGCGGCCTCGTCGTTCCACGGCGCGGCACGGAGCCCAAGACGTCCCTGAGAAGTCCGCCACGTCCGGTTCACATCGCCTCGAGATACCGGCAGTATGTAGACATGTCTCCCGAGCCCGCACGCACGACCGACGTCGCTGCGCTCGCGCTCGAGTACGGCGACCGGCTGGTCGTCGGCACCGTGCGCGACGTGCACCAGGCCGTGGCCCGCCGCGCCTTCGACGCCACGCGCATCGTCGGCAGCCGGGTGCCCGAGTCCCTGCACGACGCCGTCGTGACATCGGTCTACGGCGCGATCTCCGGCGCGCTGCGCCTCGGGAGCGGCTCGGTGCGTGCGCTGGCCGCGCGGGGCGTGGGCCGCCCGATCGAGTCGTCCAAGCTCGGCCGCGGCGTCGTCGCCGCCGTCAACGGCCTCGTCGGCGACGAGCTCCGCATGCTCGACGACCCGGGCGCGATCGTCATGGCCGTCCGCGTCGACGGCGAGGACGTGCCCGTCACCGGCTGGCAGGTCCGCGACAACTTCCGCGACGCCTCCAGCCACCTGGTGGTCTTCCTGCACGGCCTGTGCGAGAGCGAGGAGTCCTGGCGCATGGGCGCCGGTCGCCAGCACACCACGTACGCCGACCGCATCACGCGCGAGACCGGCGCGACGCCGGTCATGATCCGCTACAACACGGGCCTGCACGTCTCCGAGAACGGCAAGCACCTCGACGCGCTGCTGCGTCACCTTGTCGACGTCTGGCCCACCGACGTCACCCGCATCACGCTCGTCGGTCACTCGATGGGCGGTCTCGTGGTGCGCGCCGCCACGAACCACGCCACGGCCAGCGGCCAGACCTGGCAGCACCTCGTCCGCGACGTCGTGTGCCTCGGCACGCCGCACGCCGGCGCGAACCTCGAGAAGGTCGCCCACCTCGGGTCGCGCGTGCTGCGCTTCTTCCCCGAGTCGCGGCCGTTCAGCACGATCCTCGACACCCGCTCGCCCGGCATCGTCGACCTGCGGCACGGCTACATCTCGGCCGACGAGTGGGAGGGCCAGGAGCTCACGTCGCAGTGGGGCCTCGACCGCATCGCGGCCGCCCCGCTGCCGCGCGCGGAGTACCACTTCGTGGCCGCCACGCTCGGTGCCTCGCAGCGCCACCCCCTCAGCACGGTCCTCGGCGACCTGCTCGTGCACTTCTCGTCCGCGACCGGCGTCGGTCGCACCGGACCCGTCGTCGACGGCGCCTCGTTCGAGTACGTCCCGAGCGCGCACCACTTCGACCTGTTGAACCACCCGCGCGTCGGCGACTGGATCGTCGAGTGGATCCAGGCCAAGGACCGCGACCTGCGCGCGCTGCCGGCCACCGGCTCACACGCCTGAGCCACCCCCATCCCCGCTGGAGGACCGCATGGCCACGACCGCCCCGACCAACCGCGAGCGCATCGCGAGCAGCATCGAGATCGATGCGTCACCCGCCGCGGTGTGGGCCGTCGTCTCCGACCTGCGTCGCATGGGCGAGTGGAGCCCGCAGTGCCGCAGGATGATCATCCGGGGCGGCGAGGTGCGCCAGGGCACCCGCACGATCAACCTGAACCGGCAGGGCTGGAAGTGGTGGCCGACCCGGTCGTACGTCAAGGTGTTCGAGCCGGAGAAGCGACTGGTGCTCAAGACCGCCGAGAACGGCACGCTGTGGTCGTACGAGCTGGAGCCCACGGCCACCGGCACGAGGCTCACGGAGGCGCGGCTCGCCCCGAACGGCGTCTCCGCGGTCTCGAACTTCTTCGTCGGACTGGCGCTCGGCGGGACCGAGCAGTTCGAGGACGGGCTGCAGCGGGGCATCGAGCAGACGCTCGCCCGGATCAAGGCCGCGGCCGAGCGCGGCTGACGTGGTGGGGACCGCCGCAGCACTGCCCCCGCTCGAGGCCGAGATCGAGGTCGAGGCGCCGGTCGAGACCGTGTGGCGCGTCGTCTCGGACCTCCGCACGATGGGGGAACGCAGCCCCGAGACCGTGCGCATGGTCATCACCCGCCGCCCGCGCGTCGGCTCGCGCGGGGTCAACGTGAACCGTCGCGGCGCCGTCGTGTGGCCGACGACGACCAGGATCACGCGCTGGAAGCCGCCGTCGCACGACGGGACCGCGGCCCTGGCCTTCCACGTCGGCCCCACGGACGTCGAGTGGTCCTACGAGCTGACACCGACCGACGGGGGCACCCGCGTGGTCGAGCGCCGCTCGTCGCTGCCCCGCCCGTCGCCCGTGGTGCGCTGGACGGCGCGCTACCTGCTCGGCGGGTCCGAGCAGCACGACGTCGAGCTCCTCGACGGCATGCACCGCACCCTCGCCGCCCTCAAGGCCCAGGCCGAGTCCTGTCGCTGACACGCTCCAAGGGGCTCCGACTCTCAGGATTTCCTGGGTGACCACCACCGAGGAGCTCGGTTGTTGCCTCATTCGCAGATCAGCCAAGTCTCTTCAAGATCGCGATGTCTCTCTGCGAAAGCCGTCCGGGTCCCGTGCGTCGATCCTTCAAGTACGAGCAACCGACTTTCTCGTGCTTTTTTCTCCTTTTCGGCCTGGCCGTCGAAGTATCCGGACAGACTTGGCTTTCGCGTAAACGGTGACAACCCCTCAAGGAGGCGGGTGGTGATGACAGGCAGCGGCGCGCGGTTAACCCATTTGCATCCTGTCGTGCGAGGCGTCCTGCTGGTGGGCTCGCTGCTCGTGCTGGTGTCGATCTCCTGGGCTACGACGGGGGAGCCGTTACCGAAGGACGAAAGTGACGTGCTCCTCGTCCAGAGCTCTCTGCTGCTTGTCGTGTTGGCCACACTCGTCTCGGAGCGGTTTTTCACTGGGCCGGGCGACGCGTTTCTAAATTCGTTGAGCGCCCTTTTGACAGTGCTGCCGCAGGGCCCGACGGCTCCACGCACTGCATGGTGGTCCCTGATCGGATTTCTCTTTGTCGTGTTCGTCGCTGCGTTGGTGTCACTGCTACTACAAGCGGGGACATCTGAGCGGGCAACGAAGCCCTGGGTTCTTCGGATTCAGGCCGCTTGTTTCCAGGTGAGTAGCACTTTGGGGCGGGCGAGAGTCGTGTTCTCGGCGGTGTTCCTCACAGCGATCGCGTTTTTCGTGGATAAGCCCGGCCCCCTCGAAACCTCCCTGTTGGTGTTCTGGGGCTGTTACCTGGTTCTCTGGCCGCTTGGGATTCCCCAGCTCGTTTCGCGGTTTTTGCGCAAGCCGGAGAAGCGTGTCGTGGCGGTCGGTTACGTCTCGCGGGTCGACAGCCCAAATCTGGCGCGCGCCAGTCTTGCCCAAGGGACCGTTTGGGTCGGACGTGAGGAGCCGCTCGTCGTTCACTTGCCGGACGGAGTCCCGCGTTGGGGTCTGCCTTTGATGTCCGAGAACCGAGCGGATGGCCTTCTGGGCACTCTCCTGCTAGGTGATGGGACGGGAACGCAGCCGTTGGCGGCGGGTCTCGTGGTTGCGCCCATTGATGTCGTTAAAGCTCGTGGTGAGTTCATTGCAGACCAGTCAGAAGGGCACGGTGCTGACATCCTCGGCCTCGTCCGGGAAGGGTCGTTGTCCACCCGGCTTCGCTTCGAGTTGCTGCCCGGCGCTCCTCTAACACTCGGACAGTTGGTGGTCGTTGGCACCGAGGTCGGGTGGATCTACTATCAGATCGTCGAAGGCGAGACTTCAGAAGAACCCTTCGGGGGGTCTTTGAACTACGGATCGCAGATCGCAACCGCCGTTCCCATTGGTGTTCTCACTGACGCCGGGACGTTCGAGCGAGCAGGCTGGCTTCCTAAGATCAACGCACCTGTTTACACAGTCGATAGCAACCTTGCGAATCATGCGACAGAGGCCGCCGAGTTCTCACTCGGTGTGGTGCCGGGGACTGAGCTAAGTCTTCGGGGAAGTTTCGTTGCGCACTTGGAGTCCCACACCGCGATCCTCGGAGCGACCGGGTCCGGCAAGACCGAGTTTGCCTTTGACCTGATTCGGCATGCCGTTGATCAAGGCGTGAAAGTGGTCTGCATTGATCTCACATCTCAGTACCGACCTCGACTCAATGACCTCAGCCCGGTACAGCTCACTATCGACGACGCCAAGGCGGCCGATCTCGGTGCGAAGCTTTTCGATGCCGAGACCGGCACATACGGGGCGGGCGCTGAGAAAAAGGTCCTACACGACTTTGCTGCGGGCCTTCGCGTAGATGTCGAAGCAAGGTTGAGTCGATTTCTCGACGGCGACGCGAACCTCGCGCTTATCGAGCTTCGCGAGATCGCGAACACCAAGGCAACGCTGTGGCTCACCGAGATGTACCTCAGCACGTTGCTCAACCTCGCGAAGGAGGGTCTCTCGTCGAAGAAGGTCTTGGTCGTCGTGGAGGAAGCGCATACGGTCATGCCGGAGGCTGGCTTCGCCGGTCTAGGCGACTTCGACTCAAAAGGCACCATCGCCAAGATCACTCAGATCGCCCTCCAGGGGCGAAAGTATGGGGTTGGTCTGCTCGTTCTGGCCCAGCGCACGGCGACGGTCAGCAAATCGGTTCTCACGCAGTGCAACACCGTCATCTCGTTCGCGTGTGTCGACGACACGAGCATCAACTTTCTACGGAATGTCTTTGGGAGTGGCGTCGCCGAAAGTCTTCCGGGGTTGCGGAAGCTGCGCGCTGTTGCGCACGGGCAGTGGATAAGGAGCGAACTACCGATCACTTTTGATGTGCCGTTCGACCAGGACAAGGCCGCTATGACAGACTGGCAGAGCCAGATAGCGTCCCGAAGTTCGTCTGACGGTCACGCCGGTCGAGGAATCTTGGACGCCCCGGAAGCCGTGGCGGAGGATGACGAGCCTCCCTTCTGAGAGTCGCCGCAGCGTGCCGTGCCGGAAGCCGCTCAACCGATGCGCCTCGCAGGAACCAGCACGCCCGAGTGGTCAGCGGTCGACGAGGGTCATGTCGAAGCTGTAGAGGCTCGGGCGATAGGCGTGGCGGCCGAACTCGACGGCGCGGCCGGAGTTGTCGTAGGCCGTGCGCTGCATCGTGAGCAGCGGTGAGTCCTCGGGCTCGTCGAGCAGAGCGGACTCCTCGCCGCTCACGCCCCGGGCGCTGATGCGCTGACGAGCGACCCTGATGACGAAGCCGGCGTCGCGCAGGAAGGCGTAGAGACCCTGGGTCTCGAGGTCGACGCCGCCGAGCTCGACCACGTCGCACGGCAGGTAGTTGTGCATGAGCGCGAGCGGCTCCTCACCGATCGAGCGCAGTCGCCGCACGGACCAGACGGGTGCGTCCGGCGAGACCTGCAGCTCCTCGGCGATCTCCTCCGACGCCCCGACCTGCTCGATCGAGAGCAGCTTCGTGTGTGGCTGGTGGCCCGATGCCGACAGGTCGTCGAACAGGCTCGTCAGCTCGACGGGACGATGGACCTGGCCGCGCACGACCTGCGTGCCCACGCCTCGTCGCCGCACGAGCATGCCCTTGTCGACCAGCACCTGGATCGCCTGGCGCATCGTCGGACGTGACAGGCCGAGGTCCTGGGCCATCGCGATCTCGTTCTCGAGCCGCTCGCCGGCCTCGATCTCGCCGGACACGATCGCCTGCTCGAGCTGCTCGGCGACCTGGAAGTACAGGGGCACCGGGCTCGAGCGGTCGAGCGTGAACCGGGGACTGGGCATGGCCGCACTGTACCCCCGAACGTCATGACGTCAAGATGTCATGACAAATGCTTGACATGTCTCGTGACGCGGGCCACACTCGTGACTCGGAGCACATGTCCTGACATTTCGAGAAAGACACCGATGACCGAGACCACCACCCCCCACGGCTCGTCCCCCCGCATCGCCGGCGCCCCCATCTCGTGGGGCGTGTGCGAGGTCCCCGGCTGGGGCTACCAGCTCCCGGCCGAGCGTGTCCTCGCCGACATGGCCGAGCTCGGCCTGACGGCCACGGAGTTCGGCCCGGAGGGCTTCCTGCCCGCCGACCCGGCGTCCCGGTCGGCGCTGCTGGGGGAGCACGGCCTGAGTGCCGTCGGCGGGTTCCTGCCCGTCGTGCTCCACACCGACCACGACCCGATGCCCGAGGTCGACGCGTTCGTCGACGAGTGCCTGGCAGCCGACGGCGGCGTGGTGGTGCTCGCGGTCGCGACCGGCCAGGACGGCTACGACGAGCGGCCCGAGCTCGACGAGATCGAGTGGAAGACGCTGCTCTCGAACCTCGACCGCATCGCGGACCGGGTCGCCGAACGCGGTCTGCTCGCCGTGGTCCACCCCCACATCGGCACGCTCGTCGAGAACGCCGAGGAGACCCAGCGCGTGCTCGACGGCTCGCACATCGGTCTGTGCATCGACACCGGCCACCTGGTCGCCGCGGGGGCCGACCCCGTCGCGATCGCGCTCGCCAACCTCGATCGCGTCGGTCACGTCCACCTCAAGGACGTCGACGCCTCGCTGGCCGCGAAGGTGCAGTCGGGCGAGGTCCCCTTCTCCGACGCCGTCTCCCAGGGTCTCTGGACGGTGCTCGGCGAGGGCTCGGTCGACGTCGCCGCGATGCTCGCGGCCCTGCAGACCCACGGCTACACCGGGTGGTACGTCCTCGAGCAGGACCTCAAACTGACCGGCGAGCCCGAGGGCGTCGGCCCCAAGGCCGACGTCGCCAAGTGCCTCGCCTACGTGCAGGGAGCCCTGTCGGCATGAGTACCGACGGCAAGGGTCTGGAGCTCCTCACGATCGGACGCTGCGGGGTGGACGTCTATCCCCAGCAGGTCGGCGTCGGCCTCGAGGACGTGACGTCGTTCGGCAAGTTCCTGGGCGGCAGCCCGACGAACGTCGCCGTGGCCGCGTCGCGCCTCGGCCACCGCGCCGGCGTGTGGACCAGGACGGGTGACGACCCGTTCGGTCGCTTCGTGCGGCGGGCGATGGAGGGCTTCGGCCTCGACACCACGCACGTCGGCACCGACGGCGACCTGCCGACCCCCGTGACGTTCTGCGAGATCTTCCCGCCGGACGACTTCCCGCTCTACTTCTACCGCCGTCCCTCGGCGCCCGACCTGCAGATCACCGCCGACGAGCTCGACGAGACGGCCGTGCGTGAGGCCGACATCCTCTGGTTCACGGTCACCGGGCTGTCGGAGGAGCCGAGCCGCGCTGCGCACCTCGCGGCGCTCGAGGCCCGCGGTCCGGACAGGCTGACGGTCATCGACCTCGACTACCGGCCCATGTTCTGGTCGGATCCCGCCGAGGCCACCGCCGCCATCGCCGAGGTCCTGCCGTACGTGTCGGTCGCGGTCGGCAACCGCGAGGAGTGCGAGGTCGCGATCGGCGAGACCGAGCCGCAGGCCGCCGCCAAGGCACTGCGCGCCGCCGGCGTCGGGACCGCGATCGTCAAGCAGGGGCCGGCCGGTGTGCTGGGCGTGCGGGGCGACGAGTCGGTGGTCGTGCCGCCCGTGCCGGTCGACGTCGTCAACGGCCTCGGTGCCGGTGACGCGTTCGGCGGCTCGCTCGTCCACGGACTGCTGGAGGGCTGGTCCCTCGAGCGCACCCTGCGACTCGCGAACGCCGCGGGCGCCTACGTCGCCGGACAGCTGTCCTGCGCCGACGCCATGCCCACGATCGACGTCCTCGAGGGCGTCGTCCAGGAAGGACGGGTGCTCCCGTGACCACCGTCGACGACGCCGCGATCCGTCGCATCATCGACCTGCGAGTGTCCGACCCGCAGGCCATCGCCCGCGCGTGGGCCGGGCGCACCCAGCCGGACGGTCTCGTCGGGTCGACCGGCCGCCTCATGCTCGTCGCCGCTGACCACCCGGCCCGCGGGGCGTTGCGCGCGGGCGCCGACGCGCTCGCCATGGCCGACCGGCGTGAGCTGCTCTCGCGCATGGTGCGCGCCCTGGGACGCCCGGGCGTCGACGGCGTGCTCGGCACGGCCGACGTGCTCGAGGACCTGCTGCTGCTCGGGGCGCTCGAGGGCAAGGTCGTGATCGGCTCGATGAACCGTGGCGGCCTGGCCGGCACGAGCTTCGAGATCGACGACCGCTTCACCGGCTACGACGCCGGCTCCATCGGTCGGTCCGGGCTCCAGGGTGGCAAGATGCTGTTCCGCATCGAGCCCCAGGACGCCGGTACCGTCGCGACGATGCAGGCCTGTGCCCACGCCGTCGGCGAGCTCGCCGACGCCCACGTCATGGCGATGGTCGAGCCGTTCATCTCGCGTCGGGAGAACGGTCGCGTCGTCAACGACCTCACGACGGCCGCGGTCGTCCGCTCGGCCACCGTCGCCGCGGGTCTCGCCCCGACCTCGGCGCACACGTGGCTGAAGCTCCCGGTCGTCGAGGAGATGGACGCCGTCCTCGCGGCCACCACGCTCCCGGTGGTGCTCCTCGGGGGCGAGGTCGCGGCCGACCAGGACGCGCAGTTCGCGCTGTGGTCCAAGGCGCTCTCGCACCCGGCCGTCCGCGGCATGGTCGTGGGCCGCTCGCTGCTGTTCCCGCCCGACGGCGACGTGGAGTCCGCGGTCGACGCCACGGTGGGGATGCTCTGATGGGCGACCAGCACCTCATCCGCCGCGGCGAGGGCGCGCGCGAACCGTTCGCCCTCGAGGTCACGCCCGAGTCCGCGGGCGCCCTCTGCCGCCCAGGGCCCGGCACCCCTGCCGTCTGGGCCCACGCCGGTCTCAAGATCCTCGTCCTGGCGGCGGGCGAGTCGGCGATGTTCACGACGGGTGACGACGAGGCACTCGTCCTGTCGCTCGCCGGGTCCGCCGAGGTCGAGGTCGACGGCAAGCCGTTCACGCTGCACGGCCGCGCCGACGTGTGGTCCGGCCCGAGCGACGTCGTCTACGCGCCGACCGGGTCGACGGTCGTCGTGACGTCGGACCAGGGCGGGCGCTTCGCCGTCCCCACGGCCCGCGCCACCGCGCGCCTCGAGCCGTCCTACCTGCCGGCGGGCGACGTGCCCGTCGAGCTGCGCGGCGCCGGCCAGGCCAGCCGTCAGGTCAACAACTTCGGCGTCCCCGGTGTCCTCGAGGCGGACCGCATCATCGCGTGCGAGGTGCTCACCCCGGGCGGCAACTGGTCGTCCTACCCGCCGCACAAGCACGACGAGGAGCGCGACGGCGAGACGCGGCTCGAGGAGATCTACTACTTCGAGGTCGCGGACGGCCCCCAGGGCACGCAGGGCGTCGGCTACCAGCGTGTCTACGGGCACGAGGCCGCCGAGATCGACATCCTGGCCGAGGTGCGCGACGGCGACACCGTGCTCATCCCGCACGGATGGCACGGACCGTCCATGGCGGCGCCCGGCTACGACCTGTACTACCTCAACGTCATGGCCGGCCCCGGCGAGGAGCGCGCCTGGCTCATCTGTGACGACCCGGACCACGGCTGGGTCCGCGAGACCTGGGCCGACCAGACCATCGACCCGCGACTCCCGTTCGGAGGACAGCGATGAACGCGGTACCCGATCGCCGCCCACGGCCCGGCACCCCCGCCGAACCTGATCGCCGCCCACGGCCCGGCACCCCCGCCGGGACCAGCGTCCGGCTGACGGTCGCGCAGGCCGTCGTGCGGTTCCTCGAGAACCAGCACGTGGAGCGCGACGGCGTGAGCCGTCCCTTCTTCGCCGCGTGCTGGGGCATCTTCGGCCACGGCAACGTGGCCGGCGTCGGCCAGGCGCTGCTGGAGCGAGAGCAATCAGGCGACCCGTCGGGCCTGCGCTTCCTGCACGGCCGCAACGAGCAGGCCATGGTGCACGCCGCCGTGGCCTACGCCCGCCAGTACGACCGGCTGCGCGCCATGGCCGTGACCGCCTCGGTCGGCCCCGGCGCGACCAACATGGTCACCGGCGCCGCGCTCGCCACGATCAACCGCCTGCCCGTCCTGCTGCTCCCGGGTGACGTGTTCGCGACCCGCGTCGCGAACCCCGTCCTGCAGGAGCTCGAGGACCCCTCGAGCATGGACGCGACCGTCAACGACGCGTTCAGGCCCGTCTCGCGCTACTGGGACCGCATCGCACGCCCCGAGCAGCTGCCGTCGGCGCTGCTCCAGGCCATGCGGGTCCTCACCGACCCGGCCGACACGGGAGCGGTCACGCTGTGCCTGCCGCAGGACGTGCAGGCCGAGGCGCACGACTTCCCGGCCGCGCTCTTCGAGCCGCGGACGTGGCACGTCGCGCGGCCCGTCCCCGAGCCGTACGAGCTGCAGCGCGCCGTCGAGCTGATCCGCTCGGCGCGTCGACCGCTCGTCGTCGCCGGCGGCGGTGTCATCTACTCGGGCGCCGACGACGCCCTGCGCGTGCTCGCCGAGGCCACCGGCCTCCCGGTGGGGGAGTCGCAGGCCGGCAAGGGCTCGCTGCCCTACGACCACCCGCAGTCCATGGGCGCCATCGGCGCCACCGGCACGACGGCTGCCGACGCGCTCGCCGCGGAGGCCGACCTCGTCATCGGTGTCGGGACCCGTTACAGCGACTTCACGACGGCCTCGCGCACGGTCTTCGCCGGCGACGACGTCCGTTTCGTGAACGTCAACGTCGCGCGGATCGATGCGCTCAAGCTCTCCGGCGCCTCGCTGGTCGCCGACGCCAAGGTCACGCTCGAGGCGCTGACCCAGGCGCTCGAGGGCTGGCGTGCCGACGCCGCGTGGACGCAGCGTGGCACGGAGCTCGCCCAGGAGTGGGACCGCACCGTGCAGACCGCCTACGACAGCGAGCAGCAGCCCGACGGACGCCTCGTGCAGTCGGCCGTGATCGGTGCCGTCAACGAGGTCTCCGACCCCCGCGACGTCGTGCTGTGCGCGGCCGGCTCCATGCCCGGCGACCTGCACAAGCTGTGGCGCACGCGCGATCGCAAGGGCTACCACGTCGAGTACGGGTTCTCGTGCATGGGCTACGAGGTCGCTGGCGGCCTCGGCGTCAAGATGGCAGCGCTCGACCAGGCCGCCGACGGCGAGCAGGACGACCGCGACGTGTTCGTCATGGTCGGCGACGGCTCCTGGCTCATGATGAACACCGAGCTCGTGACCGCCGTCGCCGAGGGCGTCAAGATCGTCGTGGTGCTCGTGCAGAACCACGGCTACGCCTCGATCGGTGCGCTGTCGCAGAGCCTCGGCTCGCAGCGCTTCGGCACGGCCTACCGCTACCGCACCGACAGTGGTCTCGACGGCGACCGGCTGCCCGTCGACCTGGCGGCGAACGCCGCGAGCCTGGGCGCGGACGTCATCGTCGCCACCGACCAGGACGGTTTGCGGGCGGCACTGCAGAAGGCCAAGGAGTCGACGCGCCCCACCGTGGTGCACGTCGAGACCGACCCGCTGGTCCCGGCACCCGACAGCCCCGCCTGGTGGGACGTGCCGGTCGCCGAGATCTCAGCGCTTGAGTCCACCCAGCAGGCCCGCATCACCTACGAGCAGCACAAGACCACCCAGCGCCACCACCTGGACCCCACGACCCCCACGGACCGGACGGAGACCGACCCCTCATGAGCACCACCTACGACCACTGGATCGGCGGCGCGAGCGTCGCCGGCGAGAGCGACCGCACGGCCGACGTGTACGACCCGGCCCACGGGACGCCGACCCGGCAGGTGCGCCTGGCCACCGCCGGCGACGTCGACTCGGCCGTGCAGTCGGCGAAGCAGGCGTTCGAGACGTGGGGCAACAGCTCGGTCACCGCCCGCTCGCGCGTCATGTTCGCGTTCCGCCAGCTGCTCGTCGAGCACGAGGACGAGCTCGCCGCGATCATCTCGAGCGAGCACGGCAAGACCCTCGAGGACGCCAAGGGCGAGGTCGTCCGCGGCCGCGAGGTCGTCGAGTTCGCGTGCGGCATCCCGCAGCTGCTCAAGGGCGAGTACAACGACCAGGTCTCCGGATCGGTCGACTCCTTCTCGTTCCGTCAGCCGCTCGGCGTCGTCGCCGGCATCACGCCGTTCAACTTCCCGATCATGGTCCCGCTGTGGATGCACCCGGTCGCGGTCGCGACGGGCAACACGTTCGTGCTCAAGCCGTCCGAGCGGGTCCCCGGCGCGTCCGACCTGGTCGCGCGTCTCTACCAGCAGGCCGGTCTGCCTGACGGCGTGTTCAACGTCGTTCACGGCGACAAGGTCGCGGTCGACGCGATCCTGGAGCACCCCGACGTCGCGGCCGTGTCGTTCGTCGGCTCCACGCCGATCGCGAGGTACGTGCACGACGGCGCCTCGCGCACCGGCAAGCGCGTCCAGGCCCTGGGCGGCGCCAAGAACCACGCGGTCGTCATGCCCGACGCCGATCTGGACTTCGCCGCCGACCACATCGTCGCCGCCGGCTACGGATCGGCCGGTCAGCGCTGCATGGCCATCTCGGCCGTCGTCGCCGTCGGCCCGGCCGCCGACACGCTCGTCGACAAGATCCGCGAGCGCACCCACGAGGTGAAGGTCGGGGTCGGCACCGACCCCGACGCCGAGATGGGGCCGGTCGTCACGAAGGCGTCGCGCGACCGCATCGTCGACTACATCGGGCAGGGAGAGTCGGCCGGCGCCAAGGTCGTCGTCGACGGTCGCGACCTCGTGGTCGAGGACCACGAGGAGGGCTTCTTCGTCGGCCCGACGCTCATCGACCACGTCACGACCGACATGAGCGTCTACACCGACGAGATCTTCGGTCCGGTGCTGTCGGTCCTGCGGGTCGCGTCGCTCGAGGACGCGCTCGCGCTCGTCAACGCCAACCCCTACGGCAACGGCACCGCGGTGTTCACGTCGTCGGGCGAGGTGGCCCGGACGTTCCAGCGCGAGGTCCAGGTCGGCATGATCGGCATCAACGTCCCGGTCCCGGTGCCGATGGCGTTCCACTCGTTCGGGGGATGGAAGGACTCGCTCTTCGGTGACCACCACATCCACGGTCCCGAGGGCGTCCGGTTCTACACGCAGGCCAAGGTGGTCACCTCCCGGTGGCCCCACGTGAGCGAGGAGTCCCTCGCAGCTCTCCATTTCCCGACGGCTCACTGACGTCGGTCCCACCAGAAGAAGGAACCCCCACCATGAAGAAGTTGAAGCTCATCGGAGCGGTCGCCCTCGCGGGTGCGCTGCTGGCGGCGTGCTCCGGCACGGGCAAGAGCGACGAAGGCGCGTCGGAGGACACCAAGGACCTCACGTACGCGGTCATCACGCACTCCGGCCCGGGTGACGCGTTCTGGGACCGGGTCAAGTCCGGCGCCGAGCGTGCGGGCAAGGACTACGGCGTCAAGGTCGACTACAACAACGACCCCGACCCGGCCAAGCAGTCGCAGCTGATCGACAACGCCGTGGCGCAGAAGGTCGACGGCATCGTCGTCTCGATGGCCAACCCCGACGGCCTCGAGTCGAGCATCAAGAAGGCCGTCTCGGCCGGCATCCCGGTCGTCACGATCAACTCCGGTGTCGACAAGTTCAAGGAGTTCGGCGCGATCACCCACATCGGCCAGTCCGAGACGATCGCCGGCGAGGCCGTCGGTGAGCGCCTCAAGGACGAGGGCAAGAAGAAGGCCATCTGCGTCATCCAGGAGGCCGGCAACGTGGGCCTGGAGGAGCGCTGCAAGGCCGCGGCCAAGAGCTTCGGCGGCGACATGTCGAACATCCAGGTCGACGGCACGAACGACGCCGAGGTCAAGGCGACGATCAAGTCCAAGCTGCAGTCGGACAAGAGCATCGACACGGTCCTGACCCTCGGCGGCCAGTACGCGATCGACGCCGTCGGCGCGGTCGACGAGTCCGGCAGCAAGGCCTCGGTCGCGACGTTCGACCTCTCCGAGGACGTCGTCAAGAACATCGAGTCCGGCAAGATCCTGTTCGCCGTCGACCAGCAGCCCTACGTCCAGGGCTTCCTCGGTGTCACGACGCTGTACCTCAAGTCGATCAACGGCAACGACGTGGGCGGCGGCCAGCCGGTCAACTCGGGCCCGGCGTTCGTCACCAAGGACAACGCCGCCGACGTCCTGAAGTTCGCGGAGCAGGGCACCCGCTGATCCCGGCCGGTGGTGGTGCGGCGCCCCGCGTGCCGCACCACCACCCCACCCACCCGAAAGGAGCTGTCATGGCGACAGCAACCGCCGCCCCCGACGAGCGGCTCGCCAGCACGTCCGCGATCACGCGCATCCTCACCCGTCCCGAGATGGGTGCCGCCGTCGCGGCCGTCGCCGTGATGATCTTCTTCTCGCTCATGAGCGACCGCTTCATGACCGGCGCCGGCGCCGGCGTGTGGCTCGAGTCGGCCTCGACCTTCGGCATCATGGCCGTCGCCGTGTCGCTGCTCATGATCGGTGGGGAGTTCGACCTCTCCGCCGGCGTCATGACAGGCTTCACCGCCCTCGTCGTCGGCATCCTCACCACCAACTACGGGCTCAACGTCTGGGCCGCCGTCCTGGTCGCCCTGGTCCTGGCCCTCGCGATCGGTGCG
This sequence comes from Aeromicrobium sp., assembly GCA_023257515.1. Classification (GTDB taxonomy): domain Bacteria; phylum Actinomycetota; class Actinomycetes; order Propionibacteriales; family Nocardioidaceae; genus Aeromicrobium. The sequence continues at coordinate 6,345 of JALRCA010000017.1, read as the reverse complement.
ATCAACGGCTACCTGGTCATGCGGACCGGCCTGCCCAGCTTCATCATCACGCTCGGCACGTTCTTCATCCTGCAGGGCATCGACCTCGCCGTCACCAAGCTCATCATCGGCCAGGTCACGATCCAGGGCCTGACGAACATCCCGTTCTACGACTCGATCCAGCCGGTGTTCGGCTCGTCGGTCTCGATCCTCGGCGGCACGTTCTACGTGTCGGTGCTCTGGTGGGTCGTCGTCACCGCGATCGCCACCTGGGTGCTGCTGCGGACGAAGGCCGGCAACTGGATCTTCGCCGTCGGTGGCGCCCAGCAGTCCGCCCGCCAGGTGGGCGTCCCGGTCCTCAAGACCAAGATCGGCCTGTTCATGACCACGGCCTTCGCGGGCTGGCTGGTCGGCATGATCTCGCTGTTCCGCACCTCGACGGTGCAGGCGAACACCGGCGTCGGCCAGGAGTTCATCTACATCATCTGCGCCGTCGTCGGCGGCTGCCTGCTCACGGGTGGGTACGGCTCGGCGATCGGCGCGGCCCTCGGTGCCCTGATCTACGGCATGACCTTCCAGGGCATCACGTTCGCGCAGTGGGACACCAACTGGCTGCGCACGTTCCTCGGCGCCATGCTCCTCGGCGCCGTCCTCCTCAACAACTGGGTCCGGACCCGAGCGGAGACGTCACGATGACCGACACCACACCCGAGACCGCCGCTGTCGAGCGCGGCACGACCCTCATCGAGGTCGACGCGATCGGCAAGCGCTACGGCAGCATCATCGCCCTGTCGGACGTGACCACGTCGGTCAAGGCCGGCGAGGTCACGTGCGTGCTGGGCGACAACGGCGCGGGCAAGTCGACCTTCATCAAGATCCTGGCCGGCGCCCACGCCCACACTGACGGCGTGCTGCGTGTCGACGGCGACGAGCGCAGCTTCTCCAGTCCTCGGGAGGCGCTCGACGCCGGCATCGCGACGGTGTACCAGGACCTCGCGGTCGTGCCGCTCATGCCGGTGTGGCGCAACTTCTTCCTCGGCTCCGAGCCGCGGAAGGGACTCGGCATGGACGTCGCGTTCATGAAGCACACGACGAAGACCGAGCTCGCGGCGATGGGCATCGACCTGCGCGACGTCGACCAGCCGATCGGGACGCTGTCGGGCGGCGAGCGCCAGTGCGTCGCGATCGCCCGTGCGGTGTACTTCGGCGCCCGGGTGCTGATCCTCGACGAGCCCACCGCGGCCCTCGGCGTCAAGCAGTCGGGCGTCGTGCTCAAGTACATCGCGAAGGCGCGCGAGCGCGGGCTGGGCGTCGTGTTCATCACGCACAACCCGCACCACGCCTACCCGGTCGGAGACCGTTTCATGCTGCTGCGCCGGGGCCGGAGCATGGGTGACTTCCCGAAGTCGGAGATCAGCCTGGACGACCTGACGGCCATGATGGCCGGCGGCGCCGAGCTCGAGTCCCTCGCGCACGAGCTGGAGCGCACGATGGGCGCGTCGTCCGACGTCGCAGCCGAGCTGAAGGCCGACGTCCGGGAGTCCGGCGTCACGAGCTCGCAGGAGAGCGGAGCCACGCGCGGATGAGCGCGAACGCTCCCCGCGAGCTGCGGGTCGGCGTCGTCGGGCTGGGCTGGATGGGTCAGGTGCACTCGCGTGCCCTGAGCCGCCTGCCGCAGCACTACCCCGAGCTCGGCGTGCGGCCGCGGCTCGTCGCGGTGGCCGACCCGGTCGTCGACGACCGCACGCAGCGCGCGGCAGCAGCCTTCGGGTTCGAGCAGGTCGTCACCGACTGGCGCGAGCTCGTCGCGCGCGACGACCTCGACCTCGTGTGCGTGACCGGTCCCAATTTCATCCACCGTGACGTCGGCGTCGCGGTGGCGGAGTCCGGCAAGCACCTGTGGATCGAGAAGCCGGCCGGGCGCAGCAGCACCGAGACCCGCGAGGTCGCCGCAGCGGTCGAGACCGCCGGTGTGCAGTCCGCCGCGGGCTTCAACTACCGCAACGCCCCCGGCGTCGAGCGGGCCAAGGAGCTCGTGGCCGCGGGCCGCATCGGTCGGGTCGAGCACACGACCGTGCGCTTCCTGGCGGACTACGCGGCTCATCCCGACGGTGCGCTGTCGTGGCGATTCGACAACCAGTACTCCGGCAGCGGCGTGCTCGGTGACCTCGTCAGCCACGCCGCCGACCTGGCGCGGCACGTCGTCGGCGACCTCGCCGAGCTCGTCGCCGACCGGGCGACGTTCATCGCCGAGCGGCCCGAGGCGGTGCCCGGCGCGATGCACTACGAGCGCGGGTCGGGGACCCTGGGGCCGGTCGGCAACGAGGACTACGTGAGTGCGCTCCTGCGCTTCGCCGACGGCTCGCGCGGACTGCTCGAGTCGAGCCGCGTCGCGGTCGGCGAGCAGAACCACTACGGCATCGAGGTGCACGGCACCCACGGCGCCGTGGCCTGGGACTTCCGTCGGCTCAACGAGCTGCGCACGTGCTTCGCCCAGGACTTCCAGAACGCGTCCTGGAGCACCGAGTACGTCACGCCCGAGTCGGGTGAGATGGCGGCGTTCCAGCCGGGTGCCGCCAACGCCATGGGGTTCGACGACCTCAAGGTGATCGAGGCCAAGCGCCTCGTCGAGTCGATCCTGACCGGCAAGGCGGTGGGGGCGACGATCCACGACGCCGTCGTGGCCGCGGAGACCGTCGACGCGATCGTCGCGTCGACCGAGAGCAAGGGATGGGTGGAGCTGTGACGGGTGCGAACCGGCTGAGGGTCGGGGTCATCGGAGCGGGCGCGATGGGCGCCTCGCACGCCAGGACGCTCGCCACGAGCGTGCCCTCGGCCGAGGTCGTGGCGGTCTACGACATGGACACCGCCCGCGCCAAGGCGGTCGCGGACGAGGTCGGCGGTCAGCCCGCCGACTCGCCGGAGTCGCTCGTCGCGCAGGTCGACGCGTTCGTCGTGGCGTCGCCGGACTTCACCCACGCGGACCTCGCGATCGCCGGTGTCGAGGCGGGCAAGCACGTCCTGTGCGAGAAGCCGCTCGCCGTCACGGCCGACGAGGCGCGTCGCGTGGTCGACGCCGAGGTCGACGCCGGCCGCCGGTTCGTGCAGGTCGGCTTCAACCGCCGCTTCGATCCGGGCTTCCGCAGCCTCAAGGGCTCGATCGACGACGGCACGCTCGGCGAGATCCGCGTGCTCCACGGCATCCACCGCAACGCCTCGAACGCCACGAGCACCGACGACGCGGGCCTCGTGACAGGCTCGATGATCCACGAGCTCGACACCTTCCGGTGGCTGCTCGACGCCGAGGTCGTCGCGATCCGGGTCGAGTCCCCGATCACGGAGGGCTTTCGCGACCCGCAGGTCGCGACGCTGTGGACGTCGACCGGTCAGATGATCACGGCCGAGGTCTTCGTGAACGCGGCGTACGGCTACGACGTCCGCGTCGAGGCGGTGGGCACGGGCGGCTCGGCGTCGCTCGAGCCGCGCACCCCCGTCGTGGCGCGGGTCGGCGGGGCGTCGGCGAGCGTCATCGGCTCCGACTTCGTGGCGCACTTCATCGAGTCCTACCGGCTCGAGCTGGCCGCCTGGTCCGACGCCGCGCTGCGCGGCGAGGTCGTGGGGGCGAGCGCGTGGGACGGGTTCGCCGCCAACCTCGTGGCCGAGGCCGGCGTGCGGGCGCTGCGCTCGGGCGAGAAGCAGACGATCGACGTGCCGCAGCGACCCGGGCTCTACGACGCATGAGCTTCACGCTGGCGGTCTGCTCGGAGATGGTCTACCTCGACGAGCCGCACCTCGAGCGGGTCAGGCGCATCCACGACGCGGGCTTCGCCGTCGAGATCTGGGACTGGACGACCAAGGACACCGACGCACTCGTCGCCACCGGCGCCTCCTTCACGTCGATGACGGGCTACACGCACGGCGACCTGATTACGGCCGACGGAGCCGACGACCTGCTGCGCACCGCTGAGGAGTCCATCCCGTTCGCGCAGGCCATTGCCTGCCCGTCGCTCAACCTCCACGGGACGGGTCTGGGCGAGGGTGGCATCCCGGTGCGTCCGGTCGAGCACGTCACGGGAGACATGTGGCTCGCGGCGCTGCGCACGCTCGAGCGGGTCGCGGAGCTGGCCGAGCGGCACGGGGTCACCTACGTGATCGAGAACCTCAACACCGCCGTCGACCACCCCGGCACGCCGTTCGCGAAGGCGGCCGACACGTTCGCGCTCGTGCGGGCGGTCGGCAGCCCGCACCTGCGGATGAACCTCGACCTGTACCACGCGCAGATCGGTGAGGGGAACCTCGTCGAGCTCGTGCGTGAGGCGGCGCCGTACATCGGCGAGGTGCAGGTGGCCGACGTGCCTGGGCGGTGCGAGCCGGGCACGGGCGAGGTGGCGTGGCCGTTCGTCGCTCGCGCGCTCGCGGACGCGGGCTACGACGGCGTCGTCGCGATGGAGGCCTGGGCGAGCGAGCCCGGCGCCGCCGGCAGCGACCGCGCCCTCGACCGCTTCCACGACGCCTTCACCCTCTGACCCACCCCACCCCACTCCGCCACCTCCCATCCCTCACCCACCCACTCAGCGGGTGAGGGGCGGGTGAGGGGGTCAGGGGAGGGGTGGAGCGAAGGCGCTGGGTTGGTTGAACGGCGTCACGACGTGGACGTGCGAGGGCACGGAGCGCGGGGTGCCGGGCAGAGCTCCGTGGGCCTGCATGACGATCCGGCACGCGCGCCGGACGTCGGCGCGCAGGTCGTGGTGCAGCACGTAGGAGACACGCTGGGTGCGCAACAGCTCGGTGTTGTCCTGGTCGAGGTCGTGCGCGACGAACACCGCCGGCTCGCGGCCGGCCGCGTCGAACGCCTCGAGCGTCGCGCGGTTGCCGCCGCCCACGGAGTAGACCGCGTCGACGCCCGGGTGCACCGCGAGGGCGTCGCGCACGGCCGAGAGCGTCGTGGGGTCGAGACCGTCGGTGTCGGTGAGGTCGACGATGTGCCGCGCGGGGTCGAGCGCCACCAGCGCCTCTGCGAAGCCGCGGACCCGCTGCTCCTCGCCGCGGAACTCGCTGCGGCTCAGTGTGACGAGCACGTCGCCCCGCGACCGGGACCTCGTCACCAGGTACGCGGCGGTGGCGCCGGCTGCACGGTTGTCGATGCCGACGTAGGCCCGGCGCTCACTGTCCGGCAGGTCGGTCACGAGGGTCACGACGGGCACGCCCGCCCGTGTCAGCTCGGCGACCTCGGCGATGATCTCCGGGTGGTCCGTCGCCTTGAGCAGCACGCCGTGGGACCCGCGGCGACGCACCGTCCGGAGCGCATCGACCATCGCCGACGGGTCGGCCTCCTCGCGCAGGTGGAAGCGGGTCCGCACGACGGCGGGGCGCAGGGTCGGGAGCTCGGCCTCGATCGCGGTGCGCACGGCGTCGCTGAAGCGCTTCGGCGCCTGCATGACCAGGTCGAGCAGGAACGTGCGTCCCACGAGGCGCAGCTGGGTCGCCTGCCGGTCGAGCTCCTCGACGGCGCGCTCCACCTCGGCCACCGTGGCGGCTCGGACGCCGGGACGGCCGTGCAGGACCCGGTCGACGGTCGCCGGGCTCAGCCCGCTCTGCTGGGCGATCTCGCGGACCTTGTGACGGTGCGGCACGGTGACGCTCCTGAGGTGTTCTTGAGGTCTTTTCGTCGTTCGCAGCATCGCACGCCGCCGCTAGCGTCGGACGTGCCGGACCACCCCGAGGAGCCACCATGAGCATCGTCCCCACCGCCCGGACCTCGCGCTTCACGCCCGACGACGTGGACCTCGACGACTTCGTCGAGATCACGAGCGCGACGACCGACCCCGCCGACTACCCGCACGCCGACCGCATCGAGTCGGGCGTCGTCGTCTACGACGCCACCCGGCTGCGCGCCGCGGCCACCACGCCACAGGGTGAGGACAGCGTCCGCGCCGAGCTGGTCCACGCGCTGCACGACGGCCCGGGGATCGTCGCGCTGCAGGGCGCGTGGGACGACCTGGACGTCGTCGACCGGGCGACCGCGGCGTTCGAGCGCGTCATCGCCGACGAGAAGGCTGCGGGTGCCTCCCACGGCGACCACTTCGCCAAGCCGGGCGCGAACGACCGCATCTGGAACGCGCTCGAGAAGCTCGCGGTCCTCGACCCGGAGACCTTCGTCGACTACTACGCCAACGACCTGCTCGCGCTCGTCTCGACCGCGTGGCTCGGCCCGGGCTACCAGGTGACGTCGCAGGTCAACGTCGTGCGACCGGGCGGCGTCGCCCAGGACCCCCATCGCGACTACCACCTGGGGTTCCTGTCGGACGAGGTCACGGCGCAGTACCCGGCGCACGTGCACCTGCTCTCGCCCGTGCTGACGCTCCA
>JALRCA010000149.1 GCA_023257515.1 Aeromicrobium sp. | reverse complement strand
GGTCTGCATGCGCCCGCTCGTGCGGTCGACGAGCTGGTCGGGGACGACGAAGCTGCCGGGACCGAGCTCGGGTCGCAGGCCGCCGACGGCGCACGGGGCGAGGACCTGACGGACGCCGAGCGAGCGCAGCGCCCACAGGTTGGCGCGGTACGGCACGCGGTGCGCGGGGTAGCGGTGGTCGGCGCCGTGCCGCGGCAGGAACGCGACCGTGCGGTCCCCGACCTGGCCGACCGAGACGGGCGCCGACGGCGGACCGTAGGGCGTGTCCACGTCGACCTGCTCGGGGTCCTCCAGGAACGTGTAGAAGCCGGATCCGCCGATCACGGCGACGTCGGGGGTGCTCATCCCCTCACCCTGGCAGCGCAGGGGGTCGGGCGCATCCCTGCGTGCCCGTTCAGCGCAGTGAGGCGAGGAGCTGCTCGACGCGGCTGCGGATCTCGTCGCGGATCGGTCGCACGGCGTCGATGCCCTGGCCTGCGGGGTCGTCGAGCACCCAGTCCTCGTACCGCCTGCCGACGTAGTAGGGGCACTCGTCGCCGCACCCCATGGTCACGACGACGTCGGCCGCGACGACGGCGTCGTCGGTGAGGACCTTCGGCTGCTGGCCGGCGATGTCGACGCCGAGCTCGGCCATGGCCTCGACGGCCACGGGGTTCACCTGGTCGGCGGGCGCGGAACCGGCCGACAGCACCTCCACGTCGTCGCCGCCGAGCTCGCGCAGGAAGCCGGCGGCCATCTGGGAGCGTCCTGCGTTGTGCACGCAGACGAACAGGACGGTGGGACGGGCACGGCTCATCGGGGGGACTCCTCGAGGGGGTAGAAGCGACGCGCCCAGAGCGCGACGTGGACGAGACCCACCAGGACGGGGACCTCGACGAGCGGGCCGACCACGCCGGCGAGCGCCTGGCCGGAGGTCACCCCGAAGGTGCCCACGGCGACCGCGATGGCGAGCTCGAAGTTGTTGCCTGCGGCGGTGAAGGCGACGGTCGTGCTCTTGGCGTAGCCGAGGCGCAGCGCGCGTCCGAGCAGCATCCCGAGCGCGAAGGTCACGGCGAAGTAGACGAGCAGGGGCAGCGCGACGCGTGCGACGTCGAGCGGCCGGCGCGCGATGGCGTCGCCCTGCAGAGCGAACAGCACGACGATCGTGAACAGGAGGCCGTAGAGCGCCCAGGGGCCGAGCCGCGGGAGGAACCTCGACTCGTACCAGTCACGACCTCGCGCCCGCTCGCCGAGGGTCCGGGTGGCCCAGCCCGCGAGGAGCGGGACGCCGAGGAAGACCACGACGCTCAGGGTGATCGCCGTGAACGAGAACTCCGCGGACGTGGTCTCGAGCCCGAGCCAGCCCGGCAGCACCTGCAGGTAGAACCAGCCGAGCGCCCCGAACGCGACGACCTGGAAGACGGAGTTGACGGCGACGAGCACGGCGGCCGCCTCGCGGTCGCCGCAGGCGAGGTCGTTCCAGATGAGCACCATCGCGATGCAGCGCGCGAGGCCGACGATCACGAGCCCGGTGCGCAGCTCAGGCAGGTCGGGCAGGAACAGCCACGCGAGCGCGAACATGAGGGCCGGCCCGACGACCCAGTTCAGGACGAGCGAGGCGGCGAGGAGCCGGCGGTCGCCGGTGACCCGCGACGTCTCGTCGTAGCGGACCTTCGCGAGCACCGGGTACATCATCACGAGCAGCCCGATCGCGATCGGGACGGACACGGACCCGACCTTGACCGCGTCGAGGACGTCGGCGACGCCTGGCCACGCTCGGCCCAGCACGAGCCCGGCCACCATGGCGGCCACGATCCAGACCGGCAGGTACCGGTCGAGGGTCGACAGTCGACCGCCGGCGGCGGTCGAGGCATCGGTCCGAGTGCGCATCCCACATCCCATCGAAAAGTGTCGATGGGATGACGATAGCAATCCATCGACAGATGTCAATGAACAAACTATGATGGTTCCATGACAGCGAACCTGCCGGTGATCGAGCTCGACGGGGGAGCATGCTGTTCACCCGTCATCGCCGAAGCCATGGACGCCGACGCCGCCAAGCAGCTCGCCACGCGATTCAAGGCGGTCGGCGACCCCACACGACTTCGACTGCTGTCACTCGTCGCCGCGCACCGCGACCACGAAGCCTGCGTGTGCGACCTGACCGAACCGGTCGGACTGTCGCAGCCGACCGTGTCGCATCACCTCAAGATCCTCGTGGATGCTGGCCTGCTGTCCAGGACCAAGCGCGGAGTCTGGTCCTACTACGCCCTCGTGCCCGGCGCCCTCGACGCGCTGGCCGACGTCCTGCGCACCCCGACGGCGTCCTAGGACATCCAGACCACATCTGACGCAGCGCATCGTGAACGTCGTGACCCACGTCGGTCACGGAGACGACCCGGACCACCCGACGGGACGGCGCTTGTCGGAGCTGACCGACGCCTGGCACGTCTTCGAGGAAGCGGTGGTCCGGCTAGACGCTGGTGGGTCCGGCCGGGGGGAGCAGTGCCCCTCGAACCGCGGGCTCTCGCGTGTGTGCATCGTGTCCAACGAGCTCAGCTCGAGCTGCGTGACTCCGACGCCGGGCGAGGCGCGATCCTGACGCTCGTCGACAATCCGGTGCCGACGGTCTCTTTCTGCCGCTCATGCCCCTGTTCTGGTCGGACGAACGCGCCTGATGTCATCTGTAGTCCGTCGTCGCTCACGGCGGCATGGGCGGCGTCGAGGCGGCGATGAGGCTGCGGAGAGTTCGACGCGGGTCATCTGCACCACGACTGGGCGCTGCCGAGACGCGGCTGATCCGGGTGCGCTTGGCGTCGCGAGCCCACGCGGGTGTCGTGATCTACTGGGGTCTCGACCGAGCGCCCGTGGGCAGCGAGGGAGGAGCCGCAGGACGGCCTTGACTGCTGTCGACGCGCGGACGAGCATCACCGGTCTGCCGTGGGCGTGAGCGAGGTATCGCCGCACCGCTGCGACCGCAACCTCGCGGAGCAGCGTCTCCCATTCCTGGGTCGCCGCGAGGTCGTTCTGCGCGTGCTGCCAGCCGGCTGCTGAGGGACGTGTCCGCACGGCGACGGCCAGGTCAACCGCGGAGGTCGGCTGCGAGTCGATGGCTGGAGGGTGCGCAGTGTGTCACCCTCTCCGGTCGCGATTCCGTGCAACCTTGAGTCTCGCGCGACACCTAGTGGGGCTCGACCAGGCGGGCGGCTTGTTCGATGGCCACAAGCGAGTGGGAGTCGCCTGTCCATGCGTAGGTGTCGAGTGCCGTGTCGGCCAGCTTGATGACGTGTTCGTCGCCATGCTGGGCCGCTCGGTCGAATGCGTCAGCAGCCGTCGCCGGTGCGGGGGGCGTCGGCGCCCTGTCCGTAGGGGAGTAGGCCGCGTAGATCGACGCGGACGCAGACCATGCGGCCGCGGCGCTCACCGCCCATTGGTCGCTGGGAAGCGAAGGGAGGACACGCAACACGGCGTTGGGGGCGGTCGCCGCGTGGACGAGCATCACCGCGTCGCCGTGGGCGTGGGCCGGATACCGCCGCACCGCCGCGACCACGACCTCGCGCAGCAGCGCTTCCGCGTCGTTCGAGGCTGCGAGGTCGCGCTGCGCTTGCTGCCAGCCGTCCACGTGTTCCAGCTGCGCGAGTCTGTCTCGGATCCCGCCGGTCTGGTGCGGGATGGAGGGGATGGATGCCAGAGCGGACTCCGCTCGCAGCGTGCCGGCGGGGGCGGCGGCGCCAGGAACCAGCTGCCAGCGCGCAGCCCAGTAGCCCAGTCCTTGCGCCAGTTCTGCGATCCGTGCCGAGGTCGGACCCTGTTCGCGCAGGACCCGAACGGCGTGGCCCACCCGGATCACTCCGTGAGTCGCCCCGGCCGCGATGCCGGGCAACAGGCGGGGCCACCAGACCTCCAGCACGTCGGTCCACGAATCGTTGCGAAGCTCGTGGTCGAAGAAGCTGAGCCAGTCGCCGAGCCGCCGCGGGTCGCCCAACGCTGCTCGCCAGTCGTCGATCTTCCACGTCGCGCGCGGCCGTGCCTCGAGCCGGCGACTGTAGGCGTCGAGCCACGCGGGAATCTCGCTCTCGTGCCCGTGGCGGGCCAGGGCCTCCGCCGCCATGGGCCCATGGTTGCTGAGCCAGTCATTGAATTCGGGTCCGGTGGATTGGAGGCGGGTGTAGGCCTCGTCGAGGATCTCGGATGTCATGTGAGGAGACAACAACCTCAACCCAGGTCGAGGTCAAGGACGCGGTCGGAACGTGTGGTGGAGGAGGGGAGATGCTCCGCTCGTTGGCCTAAGGTCGCACCTGACCGCCGATCTCGCTGCCCTGGAGGCTCGCTCATGCCCTTGATCCATGTTGTCAACGCCACGTCGTCGAGCGTCGACCGGAAGCGCGAACTGATCCGCGAGCTGACGGACACCTACGCGCGAGTGATGCGGATGCGCCCGGACACCATCCGGGTCGTGATCGACGAACATGATCGTGACAGCTGGGGCGTCGGCGGTGTGACGCTCGCTGACTCCGGGCAGGACGAGAGTCTCTGAAGGCTGAGCGTCTTGGCCTGGAGGAGGGATCTCCCGTGGCTCATCACCATAAGTTGACATAATGTGCATTATCGGACATGAATATGGTCCAGCCCGGCCGGCTGTCACGTGACGGCATCGTCAGGACGCCGACGGGCGGCCACGATGATCGTGACAGCGGCCGCCGCAGCCAGTGTGGCGCCGGTGTAGCCGGGTGATCTGGGGCCGACCACGCTGACGAGCCACCCGGCGACTGCGCCTCCCAGCGAGACGCCGAGGTTCGTGGCGGTGTTCACCCACGTCGACGCCTCCGTGACCTCGGCGGGGTCGACAATCGTGTCGCTCGCGCGATACGCCACCACGTAGATCGGTGCGAGCGCCGGGCCGGCGATCGCAAGCATGATGGCAAACGACCAGAACGACCCGAGGACGCTGGCGACGAGGACGACCGTGCCGACGATCGCCAGCAGCCGCGCCAGGCTGCGAGGCCATGGCCAGGCGGGCCGGAGACGTCCCCAGGCGATGCCGCCGAGGACGGCGCCTGCGGCGAGGCCGGCGTCGGCGAGGCCGGCGTACGAGGGCTGGTCGACCGCGAGGGCGCGCGCCGCGGTGCTCGTGTAGATCATGGCGGTGGTCGAGCCGACGGCGCCCATGATCACGAGAAGCCCGAGGAGTCCGCGGTGCCTCAATGGTCCGCGAGCGGACCGACGTCGCTCCGGTGTCGAGGTCACGACGGCCGCGGGCGACGACGCCAGGCCGGCAGCGCCGACGAGGACGAGCAGCGCGCACAGCAGAAGTCCTGCGTAGGCAGGTGCGAACGCCAGGATGCCCGCGGCAGTCATCGGGCCGACGAGGTAGAGCGTCTCCTCGCCGACGGCGTCGAGCGAGTAGGCCCGGGTGATGAGGCGGTCGGGGACGAGGACGCGCCACTGCGCACGCATGGACGGGCCCAGCGGTGGGCTCGCCAGGCCCGTCGCCACGGCGATCCCCCACCACGGCGCCGGGTGCTGGGGCGCGACGTGTCCCATGACGCTCGCGGCGACGAGCAGGCCCGCCATGATGGTCGTGATCAACGGAATGACGAGGCGTTGGCCGTGCCGGTCGATCAGGCGCGCCTTGGCTGGCATCGAGAACGCGGCGAGTCCGTTGAGTGCCATGGCGGTCGCTGCGGTGGCGAACGAGTCGGTGGCGTGCTGGACGGTGAACAGGAACGAGAGCGGGAGCACGCCGTAGGCGAGCCGGCCGGCCAGCGCGAGCGCGAAGGTGCGCGCCACGGCGGGTCGGCGGAGCAGGCTGACGTAGCCCCCGGCGGAGGAGCCGGGCATGAGGACCTTGGGGTCGGCGCGACCCGTCAGGGTCGCGCAACGATCGGGGACGCTGACAGCAGCTGCGTCCCTAGTCCCGGGTCTGCATGGACCTCACCCTAGCGCGGCTCCCCCGATGTGCGCCGTCATGCACCGTTTGCGAGCAGCGATTCGGTGCATGACGGCGCACATCTGGGCTCAGGCGAAGCCGCCGGGTCGGGCGGGCGTGGTCGATCCCGTCAGGCCGGCAGCAGCTGGCGGCGTGCGGCGAGCGTGGCGACGCAGGCCCGGGCGGCTTCCTCGCCCTTGCCCACGAAGTGCTCGCCGAAGAACCGATGGTGCTCCTCGGACTCGTGGAAGGCGTGCGGCGTCAGGACCAGCGACAGGACCGGCACGTCGGTGCGCAGCTGCACCTCCATCAGGCCGTCCAGGACGGTCGATGCCACGAAGTCGTGGCGGTAGATGCCGCCGTCGACGACCAAGGCACACCCGACGACGGCGTCGTACCGTCCTGACGCCGCCAAGGTCTTCGCGTGCAACGGGATCTCGAGGGCCCCGGGGACGTCGTACACGTCGACGACCCCGCCGCCGGCCCGGTCGATCTCCTCGACGAATCCGTCGTGGGCCCGGTCGACGATCGCCGCGTGCCACCGGGCACGGACGAAGGCGATGCGGGGCGTGCTGCTGGGGGTGGAACGGTCATTCATGAGGAATCCTTCGCGTCATGACGACCCAAGGCAGTGCGCCGGCCCACGTGGGACCGACGGCGCTCTCTCTCATCCGGACTGTGACCGTCGGCTCCGGAGTTCGACCGGATCTGCTGACCCACCGTCACACCTCGACGGTGGCGCTCGCGGGCTCGGGCATCGCTGCCCCTACCGCCGGTGGGGACTTCCACCCCGCCCTGAGAACGTGCTGTTGTTGTGTGTGCACGCATCGTAGCGACGAGGATCCGGTGACGGCAACGACAGTCCGTCAGGTCGGGTCCTGACGCAGCGTCTGGGCCAGCCGCCCCAGCAGGTGCACCTCCGTGCCGGACAGCCCGACGGACAGGTACACGCGCCGTCCCTCGCGCGGTGGCACGACCGCCCGGGTGACGACGTCGGCCAGGTCGGCGACGTCCACGGCCAGCTCGGCGGCCACCGCCGGTGGGTCGTAGGCAGCGAGCTGGTCCTGGGAGTCGGTCACCACGAACGTCGCGCCGCTGACGAGGTCGGGAGCGAACTCCGCTCCCCCGACGCGCTTGGGTCCGAGCGTCGTGACCGCGACGTCGTCGGCGAGCCAGGCCGTGTCGACGACCGGCTGAGAGCTGCTCGTGGCCAGGACCACCGCATCCGCATCGGTGACGGCCTGCTGTGCCGACTCGACGGCTCGCGCGTCGAGTCCCAGCTCGGCGGACGCTCGGGCGGCGAACGCGGCGCGACGACTCGCGTCGCGGGAGAAGATCCGGACCCGGTTCGGTGGGCACGTCCCGGACAGCGCCCAGAGCTGTGTCCAGGCCTGGCGACCCGAGCCGACGACCGCGAGCGTGTCGATCTGTCCGTGGCACAGGTGCTGGAGCGCCACGCCACCGAGCGCACCGGTCCGCCTCGCGCCGAGCTCCGTCCCGATCGCGACCGCCGCGACCCGGCCGGAGCGGCGGTCCCACGCCGTGACGATGCCCTCGTCGTGCTGGGTGTCCGCGGTGGTGTAGGCGCGAAAGCCCCACCAGTCGGGCCCGCTGGCACCGACGGTGAAGACGATGGAGGCGTCCTCGACCTGGGAGCGGGCACGAGGTGGCGACACGAGCAGACCCGCCGCACGCGCCAGCAGGGCTTCCTTGGTCCACGTGACCGCGCGGGCGGAGGTCAGGTGCTCGCGCACCAGCTCGTCGTCGAGCACCAAGGGGATCGTCATGTCCCCACCATCCAACCTCGTGCGCACCTGAGGTCAAGATGCCTGAGCAGGTCCTGTGGTCGCCCAGCCCTAGGCTCGACGCCATGATGATGGTCGGTCGCGCCGAGCGCCCCGTGCTGATCCTGCTGGGCGGGCTCCCCGGCACCGGCAAATCGACCATCGCGAGGCTCGTGGCAGCCGAGCTCGGCGCGTCGTACGTCCGGGTCGACACGATCGAGGCCGCGATCGATCGGGCCGCGGGCGATCATGCGGAGACGAACCAGTGGGTGGCTCCCCCGGGCTACGTGGTCGGGCTGGCCGTCGCCGTCGACCAGCTGCGCGGCGGGCTGCAGGTCGTGGTCGAGTCGGTCAACCCCACGCACGACAGTCGGGACGCGTGGCGCGACGCCGGGCGATCGGTCGGGGCGAGGGTCGTCGAGGTCGAGGTCGTGTGCAGCGACGCCGACGAGCACCGACGTCGCGTGGAGCGACGCGTCAGCGACGTCGACGGTCTGGTCGTGCCGACGTGGCGACAGGTCGTGCACCGCGTCTACGAGCCCTGGTCGCGTCCTCGGCTCGTCGTCGACACCCGGTTCCTGTCGCCCGAGGAGTCTGCAGCCGCGGTCGTCGACCAGGCCGTGGGACACCGCGGCGGGTGATCGACGGTCAGGCGCCGCCGCCGGGTCGGACAGGCGTGTTCTGCGCCGCCGCGACCCACCACTCGCCGTCGCGTCGCACCAGCACGTAGAGCGCCATCTCGCTGAACGGGGCACGCGGGTCACGGCTGGGTCGGACGACGTGGCCGTCGTCGTCGAGCTGGCGTCGAGCGACGTGTGCGGCGACGACATCGGGGGCCAGGCGCATGGCTCGCTGCAGCTCGTAGCGTGTCCGCACGCCGGCCGGCCGGCTGCCGTGCTGCACCTCGTGGATCGAGTAGAGCGGTCCCAGCTCATCGAGCACGGCACCGAACGGACTCCCCCAGGCGACGTCGGCGGCCAGGTGCCGGTCGGCGACGGAGGCGTCGCGCTCGTCCCATCCGGCCTGCAGCTCCGCGACGAACGTCCTGGCCACGGATTCAGCCTCGGGGTCGTGACCGGCCACGACCGGCCGGTCGAGACGCAGCGGGCTCCACCGCTGCGGGTCCGAGAGCGACATGGCGACGAATCTACAACAGGCGTCCCACTTCGGCTGGCTCGGCGGGGCGCGACAACGCTCTCGTCGTCAGGAACCTCCCGTGCGGCGCCGGGTGCGCAGGGCAGCGTGGCCCGCCAGTCCCACGGCGACGACGGAGGCACCGACGACGACCGCAGTCGTGGGAAGCAGCGCCGCGAGACCGAGGCACCCGAGCAGGCCCACGACCTGCAGCCAGCGCGGCCACTGCCGGTCCGTCGTCTGCTGGCGCAGGGCGGCCAGGTTCGTGACGGCGTAGTAGAGCAGGACGCCGAAGGCGCTGAAGCCGATGGCGCCCTGCACGTCCAGCGTCGCGACGACGACGACCACGGCGGTCCCGATCGCCAGCTGGGACACGGCAGGGACGTGATGGCGAGGTTCGACCCGAGCCAGGACTCGGGGCAGGTCCCCGTGCCGCCCCATGGCCATCGCCGTGCGGCTCACCCCGGCCAGCAGGGCGAGGAGGGCACCCAGGCACGCGGCGACGGCGCCGAGACGGACGAACGGTGCGGCCCAGTCGGCACCGACGGCCCGCACGGCGGCGGCGAGAGGATCGGGCCGAGCAGGCAGGTCCGGCCCGAGCACCAGCAGGAGCAGGGTGCCGACGACGGCGTAGACGACGACGGCGCTGGTCAGGGCGACGACCACGGCGCGTCCCAGGCTGCGCGGATCCCTGACCTCCTCGGCCAGGGTCGCGATCCTGGCGTAGCCGGCGAACGCGAAGAAGAGGAGCCCCGCAGACTCCAGCACCTCTCGCATCCCGACGTCTGCGGGTCCCGTGCCCCGCCAGTCGGGGTCGGCGTCACCGCCGGCGGAGGTCGCGAGGACCACGGCCGTGGCCGTCAGGACGACCAGCGTGACGACGAGCAGCACCCGTGCCATGCGCGCCGTGCGGGTGATGCCGACGAGGTTGGCCGCCGTCAGCAGGACGACGACACCGACGGCCAGGGCGCGTCGCTCCCCCGCTCCCGCGCCGGGCAGCGCGTACGCCGCGAGCACGAGAGCCATCGCGGCACAGGACGCCGTCTTGCCGACGACGAACGCCCAGCCCGCGGCGAATCCCCACCGCGGGCCGAGGACGATGCGTCCGAACACGTAGGTGCCGCCCGAGGTCGGGTGGGCGGTCGCGAGCTGCGCCGACGACGTCGCGTTGCAGAAGGCGACGGCGGCGGCGATCGCGAGGCCAGCGAGCATCCACGGTCCTGCCGTGCCGGCCGCCGGCGCGAAGACCGAGAACACGCCTGCGCCGAGCATCGCGCCGAGCCCCACGACGACGGCGTCGCTGGTGCTCAGCCTCCTGGCCAGGCTGCCGTCGGTCACGACACCATCGTGACGCACGCGGACCGCGCGCAGCAGGCAGCCCTGCCGGGCTAGGCTCCGCAGCGTGCCTTCTCACGTGGTGACCTCGCAGGGAGACCGCATCCGCTGGGTCGACGTGCCCGGGGACCGATCGCCCGCTCGGCTCTTCGTCCACGGGCTCGGCGCCTCCGGTGCGCACCACTTCGCGGCTGTTCTCGCCCATCCTG
>JALRCA010000079.1 GCA_023257515.1 Aeromicrobium sp. | reverse complement strand
CGCGCGCCGCGACCGAGAACCGTCGGGCCGCCTCCGAGGCAGATGACACCGGTTCAGCGGCGCCACCCGGACGTCCACCGATGGTGCGCAGCTGCTCGCGTGCGGCGCCGCGGACGGACGGGACGTCGTCGTCCAGCGACGGACGGCGGGCGGCGAGGGAGTCGAGCCCCGCGACCAGCCGCCGCTGACGGGCCACGACCTGCGCCAGGAGCTCCTCGTCCGCCGGATCCGGCTCCGGGTGCGGCCTCACGCCGGCGGACCGGAGCAGGTCGTCGTCGACCCCCGCGAGGTGCGTCCCGACGCCCGCCGCGACCACGAGCGCACCGGCACCCAGGAGCGCGCGTCGCGTCGTCACGGTGGGGGCCACACGGGGGAGGCTAGCCGACGTCCGTTCGCTAGGGTGGGGACGACACGAGCACGGCCGGACAACAGAACACAGGAGGGTCCCGTGAACGACCGGATCGAGGCGATCGTGCACGAGACGGCCGAGCCGCTCGGCATCGACGTCGAGGCGGTGGAGCTCACGGGTCCGGGCAAGCACCGGGTCCTCCGGATCGCGATCGACGCCGACGGTGGCGTCGGGATCGACACGATCGCGAGCGTCAGCCGCGATCTCTCCCAGGCACTCGACGCGACCGACGTCATGGGCTCGCAGCCCTACACGCTCGAGGTCACGTCGCGTGGCCTCGACCGTCCGCTCGAGCTGCCCCGCCACTGGCGCCGCAACGCCGGTCGCCTCGTCGACGTCACGCTCGCCGACGACTCCCGGCTCACGGGCCGGATCACTTTGTCGGACGACCAGGGCGTCGACCTCGACGTCGACGGGTCCATGCGTCGGGTCGTCTGGAACGACATCACGCGCGCTCTCGTGCGCGCCGAGCTGAACCCCCCGAAGACGACGAAGAAGGACGCCTGACATGGACATCGACATGAGCGCCCTGCGCACCCTGGAGCGCGAGAAGGGGATCAGCCTCGACCTCGTGGTCGACGCGATCGAGACCGCCCTGCTCTCGGCGTACCACAAGGGTCCGGACGCCCACACCAACGCCCGCGTCGAGCTGGACCGCTCGTCCGGACACGTCACGGTCTGGGCCAAGGAGCGCCTGCCCCAGCCAGCGGTGGAGCCGCCGGTCGAGCCCGTGCCCGAGGGCGAGGAGCCGGCCGAGCGACCGGCCCCGCGCTTCAGCGACGAGTTCGACGACACCCCCGCGGACTTCGGTCGCTTCGCTGCGACCGTCGCCCGCCAGCTGATCATGCA
The DNA here is from genome assembly GCA_023257515.1 of Aeromicrobium sp. Lineage (GTDB taxonomy): Bacteria > Actinomycetota > Actinomycetes > Propionibacteriales > Nocardioidaceae > Aeromicrobium. The sequence goes on along the minus strand of JALRCA010000079.1, from coordinate 2,607 downwards.
GCGTCTGCGCGACGCCGAGGACGAGCAGAAGTTCGGCGAGTTCTCCGGCCGCGTCGGCGACGTCGTCTCGGGCATCATCCAGCAGGGCAGCCGTCCCGGCGACGTCATGGTCGACCTGGGACGTGTCGAGGCGCTCCTGCCGTCGGCCGAGCGCGTGGCCGAGGAGAAGTACGCCCACGGCGAGCGCATCAAGGCCTACGTCTACGAGGTCGAGAAGGGACCCCGCGGTCCGCGCGTCAAGGTGTCCCGCACCCACCCGGGCCTCGTCAAGCTGCTGTTCGCCCTCGAGGCTCCCGAGATCGCCGACGGCTCGGTCGAGATCGCCGCGATCGCCCGAGAGGCCGGTCACCGCACCAAGATCGCCGTCCGTGCGACCGTGCCGGGCGTCAACGCCAAGGGTGCCTGCATCGGACCGATGGGCTCTCGCGTCCGCAACGTCATGCACGAGCTGCACGGCGAGAAGATCGACATCGTGGACTACAGCGACGTGCCGACCGAGTTCATCGGTCACGCGCTCTCGCCGTCCCAGGTCAAGAGCGTCACGGTCGTCGACGAGGCCGCACGCGCGGCCCGCGTCGTGGTACCGGACTTCCAGCTCTCGCTGGCCATCGGCAAGGAGGGGCAGAACGCCCGTCTGGCGGCCAAGCTCACGGGCTGGCGCATCGACATCCGCTCCGACGCCGAGGCCCCGGGAACCTCGACGCCGCGCGGCTGACGCGCACCCGTTCGATCGATCCTGGGAGCAGAGGGTAGAGTGGTGGAGTCTGTTCGCACGTGCATCGGTTGCCGGTCGCGCGCTGACAAGACCACCTTGGTACGGCTCGTCGCCGTCCGGACCCCCACCTCCGTGGTGGTGACGCCGGACGAGGACGGGACGCTTCCGGGACGAGGGGCGCACCTGCACCCCGAGGCCCGGTGCCTGGACCAGGCGCGGCGCCGCAAGGCGTTCGCCCGGGCCCTCCGCGTGGAGGGGCCGGTCGACACCTCGCTGCTCGACGCCATCACCGGTCCCGGACCCACGGTGTGACCGAAGTTCCGGGGCCTCGCCCCACGACAGCGAAAGCGGAGCACATGCTCATGAGCACTCGATGAGTCAGTTCCAATGAGCCTGCACGTCAACTAGCGGTCCGATCTCCTTCCTGGGTTCGGACCCCACAAAGGAGAAGAGTGGCAGTCCGAGTCCACGAGCTCGCCAAGGAGTTCGGAGTCCCCAGCAAGGTCATCCTGTCCACGCTGCAGGACATGGGTGAATACGTGAAGTCCGCGTCCTCGACGATCGAGGCCCCCGTCGTCCGTCGCCTCAACGAGGTGCACGGCGACGACCTGCGGTCGCAGGGCGCGAAGAAGACCGCGAAGAAGGCGCCGGCCAAGTCCGCCGAGTCCGCGCCTGCGACCCCGGCACCAGCCGAGTCCAAGCAGTCCGACACCGCCGCACCGGCGGCACCGCGTCCCGCAGCCCCCAGGCCGGCCGCGCCGGCCCCGGCGCCGGCGGCCCCCCGTGCGGAGGAGCCGGCGGCGGAAGCCCCCGCGCCCGCCGCGCCGACCCCGCCCCGCGCGGCTCCCAGCCCGGGCCCGCGTCCCGGACCCCGTCCGGGTCCCGCGTCCGCCCGCCCCGGCGGTGGTCCGCGTCCCGGTGGCGCCCGCCCCGGCAACAACCCGTTCTCGTCGCGTCAGGGCATGCAGCAGGACCGCGCCCCGCGTCCGCCGGCCGCCCGTGAGGGTGGCGCCGGCGCGCCCGGCGCCGGTGCACCCGGTGGCGGTGGTGGCCGTCCCGGCATGCCGCGCCCCAACCCGGCGATGATGCCCAAGCAGTCCGGTCTGTCGCAGCAGCGGCCCGGCCCCGGTGGCCGTGGTCCCGGCGGCGGTGGCCGACCCGGCGGTCCCGGCGGTCGTCCGGGCGGCGGAGGCGGCGGCAACCGTCCCGGCGGCGGTGGCGGCGGCGGCTTCGGCAACCGCCCCGGTGGCGGCTTCGGTGGTCCCGGTGGCGGCGGTCGTCCCGGTCCGGGCCGCGGTGGTCGCGGTGGCACGCAGGGCGCCTTCGGTCGCCCCGGTGGTCCCGCGCGCCGTGGTCGCAAGAGCAAGCGCGCCAAGCGTCAAGAGTTCGACCAGATGCAGGCGCCGGCGATCGGCGGCGTGCGTGTCCGCAAGGGCGACGGTCAGACCGTGCGGCTCGCGCGTGGCGCCTCGCTGACCGACTTCGCCGAGAAGATCGGCGTCGACGCGGCCTCGCTCGTCCAGGTCCTCTTCCACCTCGGCGAGATGGTCACGGCGACCCAGTCGGTCAACGACGAGACGCTGCAGCTGCTCGGTGAGGAGCTGAACTACGACGTCCAGGTCGTCTCGCCCGAGGACGAGGACCGTGAGCTGCTCGAGTCGTTCTCGCTCGAGTTCGGCGAGGACACCGGCGACGACGAGGACCTGGCGGCGCGTCCGCCGGTCGTCACCGTCATGGGTCACGTCGACCACGGCAAGACCAAGCTCCTCGACGCGCTGCGCAAGAGCAACGTCGTGGACAAGGAGGCCGGTGGCATCACCCAGACGATCGGCGCCTACCAGGTCGCGACCGAGGTCGACGACACCGAGCGTCGCATCACCTTCATCGACACC